>DASWDB010000146.1:0-15965 GCA_036395715.1 Actinomycetota bacterium
TGCCGGGGGACAACGTCGAGATGACGGTCGAGCTGATCGCCCCGATCGCGATGGAAGAGGGCCTGCGCTTCGCGATCCGCGAGGGCGGGCGCACCGTGGGCGCCGGTCGCGTGACCACGATCGTGAAGTAGCGAGCAGAGATCGGCAAGGCGCGATGGCGAAGAAGGAAGGCAATCGACCGAAAATCACGCTCGCGTGCAACGAGTGCAAGCGGCGGAACTACAACACGGTGAAGAACCGGGTCAACGACCGCGACCGGCTCGAGCTGATGAAGTACTGCCGGTGGGATCGCAGGCACACGCTGCATCGCGAAACGCGGTAACGCGAGGTCGTTAGACGACGCGCTCGAGGCCGCCCGGGCGGGCGGCCTCGAGCGCGTCACGACCCGACACTGCAAGACCGGGAGGGGTGGCCTTGCCGAATCGGATCGCGGCCACGACGGCATCCGTCTTCGAGTGGACGCCCAGCTTCGTCAAGATGTTCTGGGTGTGCGTCCGCAGGGTGTGTCGGCTCATCCCGAGCCGTTCCACGATCTGCTCCGGCGTGAGGCCTTCGGCCATCGCCTGGAGGATCTCCACCTCACGCGGGGTCAAGCGTTCGACCCGCCGCTCGAGTTCCGTGTCGTGCTTCGAGCGAGCCCGCATCGTCTTGATCGCCCGGTTCACCTCGGCGGGCCGGTGCAACGGCTCGCCGCGGGAGGCGCGGCGCACGGCCTCGACGACATCGATCATCGGTGCGGTCTTGTAAAGGAACCCCCGCGCCCCGACCTGGATCGCGCGGGCGAGCGAGACGTCGTCCCCTTCACCGGTGAGGATGATCACCGCGCTGCGTGAGCCTTCCTCGCGGAGCTTCCGGGTCGCCTCGATCCCGTCGAGATCGGGCATCCGAAGATCCATGAGCACGACGTCTGGTTGGTCGTGGATCGTGGTCCGCACGGCGTCGTTGCCGCGGTCGACGACGCCGACGACGGAGAGGTCGCGTTCCTTGTCGAGCGCGATCTGCAGCGCCTCGCCGAACGAGCGGTGATCGTCGGCGATGATCACGGTGATGGGATCGTGCAACGCGATCGCGTCGCCGTCCGGTCTGCTGCGGGCCATCGAGCGGATGGTAGGCCCGGGTGTGCAGGGTTCCGTGTAGGCTCAGGAGCCATTTCTCTCGTCCCCCAGCGGGGGGACAGCAGGTGAAGGAACCCCGACGACGATGAACCCCGCCGCCGAAGGAACCACCTACCCCGCGGTCGCATTCATCGTCGATCCGTCTCGCGTTGCCGCCTTCCGGGCCCTGTTCGGGATCGACGAGGGGGTGCCGCCGACCTTCGTGACCGCGGCGGAGTTCGCCGCGTTCCCGCAGGTCGTCGCCGATCGGCACCTCGACCTCGACTTCTCTCGGGTCGTCCATGGCTCGCAGGGATACGACTTCCGGCGCCCCCTACGCGAAGGCGAGGCTCTGGTCGTCCGCGCGCGGATCGAATCGATCCGGATGAGAGGCGGGAACGGCTTCGTGATGATCGCGATGGACCTCGAGGACGCCGACGGGGTCGTCGTGTGCACGGCGCGTTCGCAGATGATCGAACGGGCGGCCGAGGCATGAGACCAATCGAGACCGTCTCCATCGGAGACCAGCTCCCCGAGCTCTCGCGAGTGGTCACGCGCGAGGACGTCAGGGGCTACGCCGACGCAAGTGGCGACCACAACCCGCTCCACCGGGACGACGCGTTCGCTCGCTCGGTTGGGTTCCCGGGGATCATCGCGCACGGCATGTTCACGATGGGACACATGGCCGCGGCCGTCGTCGCGTGGGCCGGCAGGCCCGACGCCGTGCTCGCCGTCTCCGCTCAGTTCCGGGCGCCCGTTTTCATGGAGGAGACGATCGTGGCAGGCGGGCGTGTCCGGAGCATCGACGACGGAACCGCGACCGCCGTGCTCGAGACCTGGGTCAGGGTCGAGCGAGGTGGGCGGACCGAATGGCCGGTGAAGAAGGGTGAGGCACGCGTGCGGCTCGCATGAGCGTTACGCGCTCTCGCGTCGCACCGTCGACATCGCTCTGATCGCGTCCGACATCCGATCGACCACGATCTGGATGTCGTTCCCGACCCCTTCGTCGACCCGGATCGACAGCCGATCGATCTTCTCGCCCAGCACCTCGGCGATCTTGAGCATCGCCTCCGCCTGCAACTGGGTTTCCTTGTGCAGCTGATCCGAAAGCGTCTGGAACCGTCGATCGACCGACCCGGCCGTGTCCGAGGCCATCCCCGCCTCGAGCTCCTTGATCGAACGGATCAGCTGGCGTACCAGCTCTGCGTCGACCGCGGGCTCCGACGTCCCGCCGGCCGGAGCCACCGAGGCCATGCGCTCCGCGAGCGCCTGGGAATCGGAGCGGATCAACCTCGCGATCGCGCCGGCGCGTTCGTCGATGTGGTTCATCATGCGCTCCTGGAAGGACTGCTGGGTCTCCGCGATGAGCTCGTCCAGACCGTCCACCGACCCGGCCGCGACCGCCATCCGCTCCACGCTGCGCTCGACGCTCGCGCTCGTCGCGCTCGACAGGGCGAGGACCTGCTCGCCCATCGTCCGCTCCAGGGCGCTCATCCGCTCCTCGACGATGTGCTCGAGGGCGGCCATCCGATCGTCGACCACCTGCACCAGTGGTCCGGCGTCGAGGGCGGCATCGCCGGGCGCGACCGCGCCGCTGACTCGCTCCTGGATCAGTCCCCGCAGGGCGGTCGAGTCCGAGCGGATGAGCTCGCCGAGTCCGCGCATCCGCGCATCGATCGCCCGCTCGAGCGAAGCTCGGAGTTGCTCCTGCTCGCGACCGTGGAGCCCGACCTTCTCGCGGACCATCGAGATCTGCTCGGTCAGCTCCGAGGCGTGCTCGTCGACGACCTCGCGGACGTGCTCAACGATGTTGTGGTCCTGCAACACGAACAGCTTGGCGTGCTCCTCGATGCGTTGCGCGAGGCGGCCGACCGTTTCCGTGCCGCCTTGCACGTAGGCCTGCATCGATCCGACGATCCGGGTGGTCTCGCGCGTCATCAGCTCACCGTGGTCGCGAACCCGCCCCAGGACCTCCGTGGCGATCGCCTCGTCACGCTGGTCGAAGTGCGCGAACGCCTCGGCGATGTGTCGCTCCACCATCTCGAGTTGCGTCCGGACGGCCTCGACGCCGTGCAGCGTCGGGGAGTCGGCGATCTCGCGGATCGCGTGGGCGGTCGCCTCCATCGCGGCCCTCGTCCTCCGCTCGGAATCCGCCAGCTCCTGGAGGTGGTCCTCGAGGCTCGCGCTTCGCACAGCGAGGGCTTGGAAACGCTCGTCCGAGGAGGCGATCAACGAGCGGATCGCCTGGTCGCGAGACAGGATCGACACGATGCGCTCCTGCTCGGGACGCACGTCCTTCGCGGAGGAGCGCCACACCTCACCCGCCACCTCTCGCATGAGCCCGGTCGCCTGCTCCTCGATCGCCCGGATGCCCTCATCCAGACGATCGTCGACCGCGCGCTGCAAGAGCTCGGCCAGCCGAGCCTCCGGCTCGCTGATCACCGGCTCGGTCTGAACCGGCTCGCGACGGGGGAAGAACCCACGCCGAAAGAGCCCGGGCTCCTCGGCGGCGGGGGAAGAACCACTCGTACTCATCGGACGCCTCGCTTGTCTGGGGCCGCGCGTGGTCGTCGTCCGCCGAAGCATAGGGCCGTGATCGAGTGGACTCACGTAGCCGACATGGGGAAATGCGTGCGGGGAGCGGGGGGTTTGGTGACCACCTCGCGGGCTATACTGAGGCGCCCGGGGCCCCGACCTCGGGGGACCGGCGCCGAAGGCGCGTAGCTCAACTGGCAGAGCACCGGTCTCCAAAACCGGGGGTTGGGGGTTCGAGTCCCTCCGCGCCTGCAAAGGGAGCAGCATGAACCGACAGATGAAGCGAGCGCAGGAGAAGGCCGAACGCCTCCAGAAGGGGTCCGGCGTGGATCGGCGCGCGGCGCCGCAGACCACCACCCGCCGTGCGGCGCAGCAGGAGAAGCGCAAGCGCACCGGCGCCCGCCAGTTCCTCCGTGAGGTCCGTCTCGAGCTCAAGAAGGTCGACTGGCCGACCCGGAAGGAGCTCATCACCTACACGATCGTCGTCCTCGTCACCATCACGGTGCTCACGTCGTTCGTGTTCGCGATCGATTGGGTCTTCGCGAAGCTGATCTTCAACCTGCTCGACTGACGCGCTCCCGCCGGTCGACCGACGCCCTTTGCCGGGTCTTCCGCCGCCCACCTATACTGATTCGACGCTGGGCGTGAGCGTGCCGGATGGGCGCTCCGGGGTTCTCCCGCTGCCCTTCGCGGCCGGTCCCGGCCCGCTCCTTGGAACGGAATGTAGAGGTCCATCGTGGACGACGAGCAGAACCTGAACGACGAAGAGCTGCGCGACGCGCTGGAGGCTGCCGCCGTCCTCGACGACGATGCCGCTGCCCGCGTCGAGGTCGCGACCCAGGTCGCGGAGGCGGCCGAGGTGGCGGAGGATCAGGCCGTCGCGGAGGGAGACTTCGCGGCGGCCGAGCGGATCGACCAGGAGGCCGACGAGGTCATCTCGGAGCTCGTGGCCGAGGCGGTCGTGGAAGCCGAGACGGCCGAGGACATCGTCGAGGCGGAGCTCGAGACCCCCGTCGAGGATGCGGCGGCAGCCGACGAGGAGGTCGTCGTCGTCCCCGACGTCAAGCCGGAGGCCACGGAGAGGGTGAACGGAGATCCGTTCCGTGGGCCAGGCGACTGGTACGTCGTCCACACGTACGCCGGCTATGAGAACAAGGTCAAGGCCAACCTCGAATCCCGGATCCACACGATGCAGATGGAGGACAAGATCTTCCGCGTCCACATCCCGATGGAAGACGTGATGGAGATCAAGTCGGGCAAGAAGCAGATCGTGCAGAAGAAGGTCTTCCCCGGCTATCTCCTGGTGAAGATGCTCTACGACAACGACTCGTGGTACGTCGTGCGCAACACGCCCGGCGTCACGGGGTTCGTGTCGGCGGGGACCGGCTCCAAGCCGACGCCCCTGTCCAAGCGCGAGGTCGAGAAGATCCTCGTCGTGAAGAAGGAAGAGCAGAAGCCGCAGGTTCGACTGGGGTTCGAGGAAGGCGACGTCGTGCGCATCATCAGCGGCCCGTTCGCGGACTTCAACGGCACGATCAGCGAGATCAACCCCGACCAGGCCAAGCTCAAGGTGCTGGTCAACATCTTCGACCGGGAGACCCCGGTCGAGCTGTCCTTCGATCAGGTGGCGAAGGTCTGAGGGAACGCACACAGGAAACCCGCGGGAGGCCGGTCAGATCCGGCCGCTCGGACCGCAGAAAGGCGTGAGGCAACGTGCCCCCGAAGAAGAAGAAGGTTGTCGCGACGGTCACGCTGCAGATCAAGGCCGCGCAGGCCACCCCAGCCCCGCCGGTGGGTACGGCCCTCGGTCAGCACGGCGTGAACATCATGGAGTTCTGCAAGCAGTACAACGAACAGACCCAGGCGATGGCGGGTCAGGTGATCCCGGCCGTGCTGACGATCTACGAGGATCGGACCTTCTCGTTCATCCTCAAGCAACCGCCGGCCTCCGAGCTGATCAAACAGGCCGCGGGGATCGAGAAGGGGTCCGGCGTGCCCAACCGGGACAAGGTGGCCGCGATCACCCACGCCCAGGTTCTCGACATCGCGCAGAAGAAGATGGTGGACCTCAACGCCAACGACGTCGAGATGGCCGCGAGGATCATCGCGGGCACGGCGAGGAGCATGGGCGTGGAGGTCGAGTCATGACCACGCTCCACGGCAAGCGCTACCGCGAGGGCACCGCCACCTTCGATCATGCCGCCGACCACACACCGGTTGAGGCGATCCAGATCGTGCGGTCGTTGCCGGGTGCGAAGTTCGACGAGACGGTCGAGGTATCGATCCGTCTGGGGATCGACACCCGCAAACAGGATCAGACGCTCCGAGGCACCGTCACGCTCCCGCACGGATCGGGAAGGACCGTCCGGGTCGCCGTGTTCGCGCAGGGCGAGAAGGCCCGCGAGGCCCGGGAGGCCGGCGCCGACGTCGTCGGCGGGGACGAACTGGTGGACGAGGTGATCAAGGGCAGGATCGACTTCGACGCGGCGATCGCGACGCCGGACATGATGGCGTCGGTCGGTAAGGCCGGTCGGGTGCTCGGACCTCGGGGACTGATGCCGAACCCGAAGACGGGAACCGTCACGAACGACATCGAGAAGGCGGTCGCGGACATCAAGGGCGGGAAGATCGAGTACCGGGCGGACCGGACGGGCAACGTACACCTGGTGATCGGGAAGAAGTCGTTCGAGGAGCGCGCGCTGCTCGAGAACTACCTCACGGTGGTCGACGAGCTCCTCAAGGCGAAGCCGTCCTCGGCGAAGGGCCGGTACATCCACTCGCTCGTCGTCTCCACCACGATGGGCCCCGGCATCCGGATCGACCCGACGAAACCGAGGGGCGCGGATGGGGGTGGCGCGCCGGCGTAGCCGGCGCGCCACCGGACGCGGAAGGGGCGCCGCCCGCTGCGCGGGCGGCGCCCCTTCCTTCCCACGGGGCAGGGATCCGAGGGATCAGGCCTTCTCGTACACCTCGATCGTGAGCGGCGCGTCGTCGCAATCGAATGACGCCTGCACGACGACGCGACTCCCGGGGATGCTGATCGCGAGCTCACGACCTTCTGCGACCATCGGGAGCGAGAGCCTGCAGTAGCTCTCGACGAGCGCTTTCACGTTGCCCGCCGTCATGTTCGCGACCTCGCCGAGCGCGTCGCGGATCTCGTCATCCGTGGTCGCCCCTTCGTCGGCGTCGAACATGGTCGCCGCCACCTTGCGGGCGAGATCCTCGGCGCAGCTGACGAGGACCGTGCCGTCCCACCCGCCGGAGATCTGAACGGACGCCGACAGGTGCCTGGTGCCGTTCATCTCCGCCGGCGCGCTCCTCGCCTGGACGGGGAACCCGAGCATCGACGTCCAGATGTCGTTCACGATCTGACCGAGGTCCTCCGTGCTGAACTCCATGACCGTCCTCCTTATCCCTGCCCCGTACGAACGGGGGATCCCTGCTTCCTGCGGTACCAGCCGGTCGGGCCGACCGCGTGCCGCTGGAAGGCGTCATCGATGTGCAAGGTTGTCTCAGCCGATCCGAGCAGGAGGTATCCGTGAGGAGCGAGCACGTCGCGGACGCGCCCCAACACCTCCCGCTTGGTCGCCACGTCGAAATAGATCATCACGTTGCGCATGAGCACGAGGTCCATGGGTGGGAGGTTCGTCCACGGTTCCATGAGGCTCTGCCGTTGGAACCGGACCATCGAGCGGATCCCCGCATCGAGCTCCCATCCGACCCCGACGCGACGGAAGTGCTTCACGAGCAGGTGGGCCGGTAGCCCGCGGTTGACCTCGATCTGACCGTACCTCCCGGCCTGAGCTCGCTCGAGCATCCCCGCGGACACGTCGGTGCCGGTGATCGAGATCTGCCAACCGTCCAGCTCGGGGAACTCATCGCGCACCAGCATCGCCACGCTGTACGGCTCCTGGCCGCTCGAGCATCCCGCCGACCAGATGCAGAGCGTGCGCGACAGCCGCTTGCGTTCGATCAGGTCTGGCAGCACGTGGGTCCGGAGACTCTCGAACGGATGGACGTCTCGGAACCAGGTCGTCTCGTTGGTGGTGAGTGCGTCGACGACGTCCTCGTGCAGCGCCGACGTCCGTCCTTCGCGCAGCGCCGCCACGAGTTCCGAGAGCGAGCCCAAGCCGGCACGGCGGACGAGCGGATCCAACCGCGTGACGGCGAGATACTCCTTCCCGGGCTCGAGCACGATCGCGGCTCGCTCTCGGACGAGATCCTGGATGTAGCGGAAATCCTGCTCCGCGAGCATCACGGACCGACCCCGACCGGTCGTGGCAGCGGCGCCGTGGCACGGCCGAACTCGAGCCGACGCTCGATCTCGGCGGCGAGTCCCTCCAGCGGGACGATGGCGTCGGCGATCCCCGACTGCACGACGAACCCGGGCATGCCCCAGACGACGCTCGACGCCTCGTCCTGCACGATCACTCGGGCGCCCGAGTCGTGGAGCCGACGAGCACCGCGCATCCCATCGCTCCCCATGCCGGTCATCACGACCCCGAGGGCGTGGGCGCCGTACGCCTCGGCGACGGTGCGGAACAGCGGGTCGACCGAGGGCCGGCAGGAGTTCTCACGAGGTCCCACGTCCGTGCGGATGCGCACCTGCGATCCGATGCGCTCCACGGTCATGTGGCGGTCGCCCGGCGCGATCCAGGCGCCGCCACCGTCGAGGACGTGGCCATCGGCGGCCTCCACGACGTGCACTGACGACGTGCGATCCAGGCGCTCCGCGAGGACCCTCGTGAACATCGGCGGCATGTGCTGCACGATCAGGACGGGGACCGGCAGATGCGAAGGGAGCTGCGGGAGAAGGGTCCCGAGCGCCGTCGGCCCTCCGGTCGACACCCCGACCGCGATCACGTCGATGCGAGCGGCAGGGCCGAGGGTCGGCGAGACCCGTCCGGACACGACCGTCGGGCGGGTCGTGCCGTCCGCGGGCATGTCGGGGCACAGCGTGAGGATCCTGGGCAGGAGCTCTTCGCGGATCCTGTCCATCGCCTCGGTCGGGCTCGCGGCTCCGCTCGGCTTGACGACGTAGTCGTTCGCACCCAACGCCAGCGCGTCGAGGGTGACCTGTGCCCCGCGCGCCGTGTAGGTGCTGAACATGATGACGACGAGGTGCGGCCACCGCTCTCTGATCGCCTCGAGCGTCTCCAGCCCGTCCATCACGGGCATGTCGACGTCCAGCGTGACGACCTCGGGTCGCAGCCGCTCGATGTCGGCGAGCGCCGCACGGCCGTCGGCCGCCGCGCCGACCACCTCGACAGACCCATTCGTTGCGAGGGCCGTGGAGACGAGATGGCGAGCGACGACCGAGTCGTCGACGACCAGGACGCGTGGCCGACCCATCAGTCTTGTTCGACCAGACCGACCAGGCCGAGCTTCTCGGCGAGGGCTTCCCGGGTGATCGGCTTCGTCGCGTACTCGTCGACCCCGGCCATCAACGCGTGGAAGATCTGCGCCGGATCGCTCTCGGACGTGATCATCACCACCCGCATCTCCTCGTAGGTGGCCTCGGCGCGCACCTGGTGGACGAACGTCATCCCGTCCATACCCGGCATCGTCCAATCGACCAGCACGACGTCGACCGCTCCGAGCTCGGCCAACCGTGAGAGCGCCTCCTGGCCGTCACCGGCCTCGAACACCTCGAAGCCGAGCGCGACCAGCTCGCGCTTGAGGAGCATCCGCATCGCTTTCGAATCGTCGATCACCAGTGCTCGCATCGTGTCCTCCATCTCCTGCCGATCCGTCATCCGCGTCATCACGCGCTTCCCGTGCCGTTCCCGCCCGTCGAAGCCCTGGCCAGACCGGGCTCGAAGCGCGACCTGCGGTCGGCCTCCGTACCGTGGGCGGCGGGCATCCGACGGAGCCGCGCCGATCCCTCGACGACGAACCGCGAAACGGTCAAGCTGAGCTCCTCCGCCAACCGCGCGAGGTCCTGCGCGGCGGCCTGCGCCGACGCCGCACCGGACGACGTATCCTGAGCCGCCTGCGCCACCCCGGTGACGTTCGCAGCGATCTCTCCAGCGCCGGTCGCCGCCTCGGTCACGTGCCGGGTGATCTCGTTCGTCGTCGCGGTCTGCTGCTCGACCGCAGACGCGATCGTTCCCTGGATGTCGTTGATCCGGGTGATGACCTCGGAGATCTGGCTGATCGCGGTCATCGCCGCACGCGCGTCGCCCTGGATCGCGACGATCTTCAGCCCGATCTCCTCGGTCGCTGCGGCCGTCCCCTTCGCGAGCTCTTTGACCTCGTTCGCGACCACCGCGAATCCCTTGCCCGCCTCGCCTGCCCGGGCGGCCTCGATCGTTGCGTTGAGCGCCAGCAGGTTCGTCTGCTCGGCGATGGACGTGATGACCTTGATGACCTCGCCGATCTCGGCCGAGGAATCCTCGAGCTGACGCACGGTCGCGTTGGTCGATCCGGCGGCGGTCACGGCCAGGGCGGCGACGTCCGCCGCTTCATGAGCCGATGAGGCGATCTCGCGGATCGAGGCCGACATCTCCTCGGCCGAGGCGGCCACCGTGTTCACGTTGGCAGAAACCTGCTCTGCCGCCGCCGAGACGGCATTGGCTTGCGCAGACGTCTCCTCCGCGGAAGCTCCCATCTGGGTGCTCGTGGCGGACAGCTCTTCCGACGACGAGGCGAGTGTCCATGCGGATTCGCGGATGCGGCGCACGACGGTCGAGAGGTCGCCCACGGCCTTGTTGAACGACGTCCCCAGCTGGGACACCTCATCCGAACCGGCGACCCGAACCTCGCTCGTCAGGTCGGCCTGAGCGAGGGACTCGAGCCCGGCGACGCACTCGGCGAGCGGCTTCGTGATGCCGCGCGATACCAAGCGGGCGGCGTAGAAGAACCCGGCGAAGACCGCGATGGTGAACCAGATCTGCATCGCCTGGATGCGGTCGGCGACCGCGTTCGCGTCGCTCGCGGCTTCCGATGCTCGAGCTTGGATGACATCGGTCAGGTCGCTCAGCATCGAGCGGAGGTCCTGCGATGACCGTTCGAAGGAGGTCCGCTGCGCGAGCGCCGCCGAACGGTCGGTCCCCGTCAGGACCGCGAGCTGATGGGCGCTCTCGACGTAGGTCCTCGCGTCCGGCACGACGGTCCGGAACCGCGCGACGATGTCGGGGTCGTCTTTCAGCTGGGCCTCGGCGGCGGCAAGGCTGCCCAGGAGGGTCTGCCCGTCGCGTTCGATCGTCATCGCGTCGAGATCCGGCTCCGAACCTCGGCCGGCGAGCAGCCCGAGGTACACGTCACCGCGGATCGCGTCCTGCATCATGCCGGACTGCATACTGGCCCGCACCGCGGCGGCGGTCGCCGCCGTCCGGTCGCTCGCAGCAGCGAGCGACCGGATCGCCACGCGTTGAACGAGCATCACGGCGAGTGCAGCGCAGAGGCCCGCGAGGCCGAGGGCCATGATCTTCCTGCTGACGGTCCATCGGAATCGTCTCGCGTCCCGAGACCTCCCGTGTCCGAAGGTCGCGTCGCGATCCTTCTTCCGCCCCAACCTCATCGGTCGTCCACCTCCGCATCGATCCCGAAAGGACTCGTGGTGCCGATCGCTGCATCCAGGTCAAGCTCCAGGAGGAGCCGGCCGTCGAGCTTGTACGCGCCACGGATCAGGTCCCCTGCGGACCCCCCGAGCGTCGACGGCGTCCGTTCGAACGCGCCCTCGTCGATCTCGAGAACGTCGCTCACCGCGTCGACGAGCATGCTTACGTGACCGTGCTCGGTGGTCACGACGACGTTCATCGGTCGTTCGCCGGGGTGGCGCTGCCTCCAACCGAGCGCGACGCGCAGATCCAGCGCGGTCACGATCTCGCCGCGGAGGTTGACCAGCCCCGCGATCTGGGGCGGCGCGAGCGGGACCCGCGTCAGCGCCTGTGGACGCAGCACTTCCCGCACCCTCGTGACGTCGATCCCCAGGAAGCGACCGTCGACCGTGAACGTCGCCAGCCGCTTCACGACGCGGCTCTTGCGCTCGCCGACAGGTCGAGACGACGGCGCCGCTCGCGCATCTCCAACAGGCCGGGCAGATCGAGGATCTCGGTGATCCGTCCCTCCAGGAACATCGTGCCGCTGACCCCCGGGCGACTCGCGCCCTGCAGCTGCAGCGGCTGCTCCACGATGTCGATGACGCGTCCGACCACGAGCCCCAGCAGGTCGTCGCCGCGCCGGTGCACCAGGACCTGGAGGTCCGCGGGCATGTCCTCGCCGGCAGGCCGAGGCGCACGCCTCCGTTCGTCCAGGAGGTCGCGCAAGGGGACGAGCGGCAAGATCCGATCGCCGAAGGTGACCGCCTCGTCGAGGCCCGATCGCTCGACGGCGGCGCGGGGGAACGATTCGAGTCGGTCGATGAGCTCGAGCGGAACGGCCATGCGCCCGCCGGCCGTGTCGGCGAACAGGAGCAGCGCCCGGGTGTCTCGGGGTGGTTCCCTGCGTCCTTCGATGTCGAGGGGCTGGTCGTGAACGTCGTCGAGGACCCCCGCCCGGTCGGCGAGCCCGACCACATCGAGGATCAGCCCGACGCGTCCGTTGCCGAGGATGGTCGCGCCTGCGAACACCTCGAGTCCGTGCAGGTGCGGGCCGAGCGGTTCCACGACGATCTCGCATGGATCACTGAGCCCGTCGACCAAGAGCCCGAACCGTCGTTCGCCGGCGTGGAGCACGACGAGGAACCGTCCGACGGACGTCTCCTCCCCGCCCGCGAGGCCGAGCTCCTGAGCCAAGGAGACGACGGGCAGCAGCCGGTCTCGGAGTCGGTACACGGGTGCCTCGTGGAGAGCCTCGATCGACCCTGGGCCGACGCCGACGAGCTCGAGCAGGTTGGCCTGCGGGATCGCGATGCGTTCGTCCCCCGACGCGACGACGAGCACCGGGATGATGGCGAGGGTGAGGGGGATCCGGATCTTGAAGGTGGTGCCGTGTCCGCGGCGGCTGGAGACGTCGATGCTCCCGCCGATCCGCTCGATGTTCGTGCGAACCACGTCCATCCCCACGCCACGACCGGACACCCTCGTCACGTGGTCTGCCGTCGAGAAGCCCGCGAGGAAAAGGAGATCGACCAACTCGCGGTCGGACATCCGTGTCGCCTGTGCCGGCGTGACGGACACGAGCTCGACCGCCTTCGCCCTGACGGCGTCCAGGTCGATCCCCGCACCGTCATCGGCAACCTCGATCGTGACCTGACCGCCCTCGTGGTAGGCACGAACGAGCACGACGCCCTCCTCGTGCTTGCCCGCGGCGACCCGCATCTCGGGCTCCTCGATGCCGTGGTCGACCGCGTTGCGCACGATGTGCATCAGCGGGTCCTTGATCGCCTCGATGATCGATCGGTCGAGCTCGGTCTCGCCGCCGTCGGTCTCGATCCGCACCCGCTTGTCGAGCGCGACGGCGAGGTCACGTGCGACGCGCGGGAACGCGCCCCACGCCGTTCGGATCGGTTGCAGCCGCGTCTTCATCACACCTTCCTGAAGCTCGGCCGTGATGTGATCCACGCTCTGCGTGGCCGATGCGAGCGACGGGTCCGCTCGGTCGGACGACAGCTCCACCAGGTGGTTGCGCGAGAGCACCAGCTCGCCGACGAGGGTCATCAGCTTGTCCAGCAAGCTCACGTCGACCCGGACCGTCGTATCGACGACCGCGCTCCGGGTGGTGGCGCCTCGGCGCGATCCCACCGCGGCGTGCGGCGGTGCCGCGCGGGCTTCCGCTGCGGGAGGAGCCGCCGGTCGCGCGCCCGGCGGCTCCCCCCGCAGCCGCGCGAGCTGCTCGACCAACACCTCGTGGTCGTCCTCACCGTCGGTGCCGCTCTCCTCGATCTGGCGCAGGATCAGGCGCAGGACATCACCGGTGGCGAGGAGCACCCCCGCGGTCTGCGGGGTGATCGACGACGATCCGTCGCGGAGCCCCGCCAACAGACTCTCCGCCGCGTGTGCGATCCGTTCGAGCCTGACGAATCCCAGGAACCCGCAGGTCCCCTTGATCGTGTGCATCGTGCGGAAGATGCTCGCGAGCACGTCGCGGGCGTTCGGGTCGCGTTCGAGCTCGAGCAGGTCGCGGTCCAACCGGTCGAGGCTTTCGTAGCTCTCGACGAGGAACTCCGCGACGATCTCGTCCATCTCGCCCGGCACGTACTTCACCTCTTCCATGCTTCGAAGGGCCGGGTGCCGGCCGTGCACACGGACCTGGACCGTCGGTCGGACGGTTGCTCTCTGGCTTTCGACCGAGGCGGAGGTGGTCTTTAGACGTGAGAGCCAGGGAAACGAAGCATCACGGGGTCCGGTTGCAGGAGGTCGAACGGATCGAACCGGGTTCGGCTTGTCGAGGGCAGAAGCCCACCCGTATCCTTTGCGAGCCGCAGACAGCAGGGGCGCTCTCGAGCGCACAATCCCGTGCCGGGCACCTGCCGAGGCAGCGAAACCGAGACGGCAGCCTCCGTGCGCGTCTCCGCTGTCTGCGGAGACGCGTTCTTTCATCTCCCAGGAGGCGCGATGCCGAGAACCGAGAAACTCGAACGGGTGGCCGAGCTCAAGCGCCGGATCGAAGGGTCGACGGCCTTGCTGCTCGCCGAGTACCGCGGCCTGACGGTGTCCGACATCACCGAGTTGCGGCGAACGCTGCGCGAGGCGGACGCCAGCCTGGCGGTCGTCAAGAACACGCTGATGCAGCGCGCAGCGACCGAGGCCGGGTTGGAGCTGACGGATCTGTTGTCCGGGCCCTCCGCGGTCGCGTTCGTCGACGGCGACGCGGTGAGCGCTGCGAAGAAGATCAAGGCGGCCACCAAGCAGTTCCCCACCCTCGTGCTGAAGGGCGGGTACATGGAGGGTCAGGTGCTCTCGGCCGACGAGGCGAACCGCCTCGCCGATCTGGAGAGCCGCGAGGTGATGCTCTCCAAGGTCGCTGGACTCCTGAAAGGCGAGATGGCGCGGGCCGCAGCGACGTTCGTACCCGCCCAATCGCGGTTCCTCTCGTTGCTCGAGGCATACAAGGCCACGGTGCCTGCCGAGCCCGAAACCGCCGCTCCGGAGGCGATGGGTCCCGAGAAGGAGGCGCCGGTCGTGGAGGCGCGAGAGGCAGAAGTACCTGCAGTGGAAGCATCCGATGAGGACGGGAAGGAGTAACCGACATGGCGAAGCTGAGCACGGATCAGCTCCTCGATCAGTTCAAGGAGATGAACCTCCTCGAGCTGTCCGAGTTCATCAAGGCGTTCGAGGACGCCTTCGACGTCAAAGCAGCGGCCGCCGCCCCGATGATGGCCGCGCCCGGCGCCGCTCCCGGCGGCGAGGAAGCGGAGGAGCAGACGGAATTCGACGTGATCCTGACGGGAGTCGGCGGCCAGAAGATCCAGGTGATCAAGGAGGTGCGCGCCCTCACGACCCTCGGGCTGAAGGAGGCCAAGGACCTCGTCGACGGCGCGCCGAAGCCGGTCCTCGAGAAGGTGGCGAAGGAGCAGGCCGACAAGGCGCGGGAGCAGCTCGAGGCGGTGGGCGCGACCGTCGAGGTCAAGTAGTCAAGTAGCGGAACCCCTCTCGCCGTCTTCGAGCGAGGGCGGGAAGGGTGTTCCGGCCGCGCCCTCGCCCTTGGAAGCATTGGGCTGCAGCGCACCGGCGACATCGCGCAACCCGTGTGTTAGGTTCCCCGCGGGCAGCGGGCACGAGCGACCGAGGAGGCAGATATGGACCAAGGGCGTCATTTCGGCAACCGGCTTCGCGAGGCTCGTCTCTCGGCTGGGCTTTCCCAGTCCGAGCTCGAGGAGCTGTCGGGGATCCCCAAGGCCCGTCTGTCCCGGTACGAGAACGGACACGTCGAGCCGTCGATCCAAACGCTGAACCGGTTGGCTCGCGCCCTGAACGTGTCGGAGGCCTCATTGCTCGGTGACGAACGAGCGGCGATGGAGGAGTTCTTCAACGTCCTGGGCGAACGTGGCGTGGCGATCGGATCGAAGGAACAAGCCCGCAAGCTCGGGCTCGCGTTCGCCGAGATGGTGCGTTCGATGGGGGGCATCGACAAGGCGGCAACCGAAGACTCGGTCGTCCGAGTCGGCTGAAGACCGACGCTCCGCACGGCATCCGTCCAGGGTGAGGGGGGTATCGGCCCTCCGGCGGGGTTGACCGCCGCCCGCGAAAGGCGTACCGTGCCCGCCAGCCCAGCCGGGGTTCCGGCAGGAGTGGTTGACGCACGCCATAGGGGTGCGTACACTGCTCGTTTGCCGTGCTGTCCACCGCGCCCTACTGCTGTGCGCACCAGAGCCTCCTGGGAGGGATCCAGATTTGCCTGACCAGCTCGTTCCGACCCGGAACCGTGTCAGTTTCGCCAAGCTCGATGAGG
>DASWDB010000147.1:0-5942 GCA_036395715.1 Actinomycetota bacterium
TACCCATTGGGTCAGTACGGGTTCGGCCCGTGGTTCAGTCACTGGATCCTTCCGTGGTGCGTCTTGGCGGTGCTGTATGCGGCGTTCTACGCTCGGATGACGCGCGCCAACCTGATGGAGACGATGGGCGAGGACTACATCAGGACGGCGCGTGCCAAGGGGATCTCCGAGCGCAGGGTCGTGCTCAAGCACGGTCTCCGAGCGGGGCTCACGCCGATCGTCACGATCTTCGGGCTGGATCTGGCTGGGCTCCTCGGCGGAGCCATCATCACCGAGTCGATCTTCAACCTTCCGGGGATCGGCCAGTACACGATCGTCGCCGTGAGTCAGCAGGACCTCTACGCGATCGTGGACATCACCTTGATCGCAGCGTTCTTCGTGGTCACGGCGAACCTGATCGTGGACATCCTCTACGCGTTCCTCGACCCCCGGGTCCGGTATACGTGATCCGCCCGATGCTCCTTCGATCCCTCATGAGGGACGCTCATGCCTGAGCCCTTGCTCGAGGTCGAGGATCTCAGCGTCAGTTTCCCCACCGAAGATGGCCTCGTGAAGGCGGTCGACCACGTTTCGCTGTCGGTCACGGCCGGTGAGACGCTCGGCGTCGTTGGGGAGTCCGGTTCGGGCAAGAGCGTCACCTTCCTCACGGTCATGGGCCTCACGAACAGGAAAGCGGCGATCATCGAGGGGAAGGTGTTGTTCCAAGGCGTGAACCTGCTCGATCTGCCGAACGATGAGTTACAGGAGTTCCGCGGCAAGAAGATCGGCATGGTCTTCCAGGATCCGATGACGTCCCTGCACCCCTTCTACAAGGTCGGAGACCAGATCGCCGAAACGATCCTTGCGCATCAGGGCATCTCGAAGAAGCAAGCGGCCGACCAGGCGGTCGACATGCTCCGGCGCGTCGGGATCCCGAAACCCGCAGAGCGAGCGAAGCAGTACCCGCACGAATTCTCCGGCGGCATGCGACAGCGGGCGATGATCGCGATGGCCCTGTCGCTGAATCCAGAGCTCTTGATCGCCGACGAGCCCACCACCGCGCTCGACGTCACCGTCCAAGCGCAGATCCTCGAACTGATCAGTCGGCTCAAGAAGGAGTTCAACGCGGCGGTGGTCATCATCACCCACGATCTGGGCGTGGTCGCAGAGTATTGCGACGACATCCAGGTGATGTATGCGGGGAAGATCGTGGAGCAAGGATTCGCGGATGACATCTACCATCGTTCGGAGCATCCCTACACCTGGGGACTCCTGCGCTCGATCCCACGCGTCGATGTCGAACTCGACCGCCTCGAACCGATCCGTGGGTTGCCGCCCTCGTTGATCCACGTCCCCTCGGGCTGCTCGTTCCACCCGCGATGTCCGTACGCGTTCGAGCGATGCATCCACGAGGTGCCCGAGCTCCTCCCGACCGACGGGCACCATTTCACCGCGTGTCATCTCCCCATGGGGGAGCGACAGCGCATCTTCAGCGATGAGGTCGAGGTGCATCGGTGAGCACGACCGAGGCGCAGTCGCCTGCACCGGTGCCGGTCCGCCGGGGCGAACCCCTGCTCCGGCTGGAAGGGATCAAGAAGTACTTCCCGATCACCCGCGGGATCATCTTCCAGAAGCGCATCGGGAACGTGCACGCGGTCGACGGGGTCGACCTCGAGATCTTCCCCGGCGAGACGCTGGGACTCGTCGGCGAGACCGGTTGCGGGAAGTCGACGCTGGCGCGGGTGGTCGTTCGTCTGCATGAGGCGAGCGAGGGCACGATCACGTTCGAAGGACGAGATATCACGCATCTGAAGGGCCAGGACCTGCGCGAGCTCCGCCGCGACGTGCAGATGGTCTTCCAGGATCCGTACGCTTCGCTGAATCCTCGCCAGACGATCGGAACGATCATCGGATCGCCGTTCCGTCTCCACAAGACGATCCAACATGGCCAGATCAAGGGTGAGGTGCAGCAGCTGATGGAGCTGGTCGGCCTCAACCCCGAGCACTACAACCGTTTCCCACACGAGTTCTCCGGGGGACAGCGTCAACGGATCGGTGTCGCCCGCGCCCTGGCCTTACGGCCGAAGCTGATCGTCTGCGACGAGCCCGTGTCGGCGCTCGACGTGTCGATCCAGGCGCAGATCCTGAACCTGCTCGACGATCTTCAACGGGAGCTGAACCTGACGTACCTGTTCATCGCCCACGATCTCTCGGTCGTGAAGCACGTCTCGGACAGGGTCGCGGTCATGTACCTGGGAAAGATCGTCGAGACCGCCGAGGGCCAGGATCTGTACCGAAGCCCCAGGCACCCCTACACGGGGGCGCTGTTGTCCGCGGTCCCCATCGCCGATCCCTTCCTCGCCAAGCAGAAGCGACGGATCATCCTCGAAGGTGATGTTCCGTCCCCGATCGACCCACCGTCGGGGTGTCGCTTCCACCCACGCTGTCCCCAAACGCAGGCGTTGGCGAAGCAGCAAGACCTCAAGGATGAGTACGGCTCCCCGCTCAGGTTCGTGCCGAGATGTCATGATGAAGAACCCATCCTCAGCGACCAGGGGCCAGGACACACGGCCGCCTGCCATTTCCCGATCGACACCCGTATCATCCCGGTCGACATCGATCCCAAGGAACGTGGAGCCCCTGCATGATCAACGCCGTCGTCATCGTCCTGCTGGTGCTGTCGTCGCTGTTCCTGATCATCACGATCCTGATGCACTCGGGACGGGGGAGCGGGTTGTCGGACATGTTCGGCGGCACGAACACCCTCGCCGGAGGCACCTCGCTCGAGCGAACGCTCGACCGGATCACGGTCGTCACGGCGATCGTTTGGGGCCTCAGCGTGTTCTGGCTCTCGTGGAAGTGGAACCCATAAGGCGCGTTCGACTCGGTTGTTAGAATCGCGTCCCTCGTCGGAGTGGCGGAACTTGGTAGACGCGCTAGGTTGAGGGCCTAGTGCCCCTCACGGGGCGTGCGGGTTCAAATCCCGCCTCCGACACCACATGAACTGCAGGAACGTTCTCAGCCACTGATAGCACCGCCCGCGTTGTCCGCCCTGTTTCCGCCCATAAATCGTGTCGCCTACCTGACGCACAGCTGCGGCCAGCCTATCGCTCCGTGGCAGCATTCCTCGGCATGCTCCCACGCGATCGCGAACGCTGGGGGATGCGATCCGATGGCCGATATTGCTCCTCGCGATGCCGGCAGGCCGATTACCGCTCCCGCCGGGCGTTAGCGGCTAACGTCCTAAGGTGAGGTGGTGTTCGAGGTTCCACATGAGGCGGAAGGGAGGGGGAGGATGAAATCCTCTACTGCCGCGGCGACAGCCGCGCCGGAGAAGCGAGGGTTCTCGCGGTCGAGGCGAATCGCACTAGTCGTAGCCATGTCACTGATGACATCGCTGGTCGCTCTGGTGACTGGTAGCGCCCCAGCGAGGGCCGCGAACACCGCGGTGACCCTGACGCCGATCGCGATCGGCTTCCCCAATCCGATCGGTATCGACTACTACCGGCCGACGAACGAGATAGTCATGTCGGTCAACTACCCCGGCGGCATTCCGAACAACTTCGACCTCGTGGCCGCTGACGGGACGCTCTCTCCCTACGGCAGCGTCAGCGGGTTGACGAACGAGGTCTACATGGCCGGCATCCGCAGCAGCAGCTGCCAGCAGACCTTCCAGACCGGGGAGGTGTACTTCGGGACCGGGACGCCCGGCGTCATCGCGAAGCTGTCCGCGGACGGAACGACCCTGACGGACCCGTGGGTCACGCTGCCGAATGAGGGCGGGCTGCTGCGCGGCGGGTTGTTCCAGGACGTCTACTGCGTCGCCGGCGGAGACCTGATCGTCACGACCACGGCGGGGGACGTGTGGCGCGTGACCTCGGCCGGGGTCGCTACGGAAGTAGCCTCAAGCGTCGGCCAAGTTCTCGAGGGACCGACGACGGTGCCAGACAACCCAGTCAGGTACGGTCCGTGGGCGAGCCAGATCTTGGTTTCGGATGAGGCTAATGGCGTCATCTGGAGTATCGATCCGACGACGGGAATCACAGGCCACTGGGATGGTGGAGGTGCGTTCGGCTCGGCAGAAGGCGTCCAAGTCGTGCCGCCGAACCAGAACTTCTTCGGCGTCGATTTCGCGGATGGGATGATTCAGGGCGCGGCCGCTTCGCAGTTCACAGGTGTCGTGGGCGATGTCGTGCTGGCCACGGAGTCCTCCGGAAAGCTTCTGGACATCACGTGGAACGGGACCGGCTTCCAGTCTTACGACCTGCTGACGGCTGACGTGGGCCAGTGGGAAGGCACGACCTTCGCCCCGGCGAGCCTGCCCGGAGTGTGCTGCTCCCTGACGGTCACGAAGTTGGGCTCGGGTTCCGGGACGGTGACCAGCTCACCGAGCGGGATCGATTGCGGAGCCACCTGCACGGCCGCGTTCTCGAAGGGGACGATGGTGACGCTGACGGCCACGCCCGCCGCCGACTCCGCGTTCACGGGCTGGGGCGGCGACTGCAGCGGAACCGGCACCTGCACGGTGACCATGGACCAGGACCGGGGGGTGACCGCAACCTTCGACATCCTCCCTGGCCCACGCGTCCTGAAGCAGGATGCCGTCGCTTCCCTGCAGGCACTGCTCCCGACCGGGGACGAGCAGGTGGATAGCAAGATCCAACGGGCCATCCATGAGATCAACGAAACCCTCGACGGTCGGCTCTGGGTTGATGACTCGCACCTGACGGATAAGGGGAAGAAGGTCTTCCACGAGGAGAAGGAGGCGGCTCGAGCGCTCACGCGCATCTTGAACCCGCCCACAGTGGTGGCGAGCGTGTTGGATTCACTCGTCGCTGCCGATCAGACCCTCGCCCGCACGGCGATCGATGAGGCAACCGCCGGGGGCGGCGACCCCGGCATCCTGGCCGAGGCCGAGCAGCAGATGCAGAAGGCGGCCGACGAACTCGCGAAGGGACATGTGCCGGAGTCCATCGAATACTACGGAAGGGCGTGGAAGAAGGCCCAGCAAGCCGTGATGTAGAGGCGCTCGGAAGGATCAGAACTGACGCCTCGTCGGGTCATGTTCGATCCTGACGATGACATTCGTGAGGGCTTAGCAGCGTTCAGCCCGAAGGCCCGCGACACGCTACGGCGCGTCCTGATCCACGACCGGGCCGACCGCGACGCGATCGCCTCTAAGCTGATGCGCTACCGCGACGAGCGGGGCGATGACTGGGCCAACATCATCGACACGCTGACGATGGATCCGGAGGTTCGGCAGAAGGTAGTTCGGCTGCTCGGCGAGATCGAGGCCGTCGGGCAAGGTTAGGAGGGCGAGCCATGCGGGCGAACGGAGAGGTATTCGCCCGTCGTTCGCGCCCCCCGGGCCCGAGGGCCGCTTAGACCCGCCCTCAGATCCAGGGTACGGCGGGATGTCACAGGCGCTTGAGCAACAGTCGGAGCATCCTCGGTGTGGCTCCGTAGTAGACAGCGTCGCCGATGCGAGATGCTCACCTTCGCGACAAACACCCGAGGATCGCCGGCTTCGAGGAGCCCAAGAATGCCGCCATATCGGAGGTTCGGTGTAGTCGCGTCCGCGTTCGGAAGGCTCGGACCTAGACCTCGATCCCCAAGAGAAGCTTGACGCGGTGCGGTGATGGCTCGCACATCGGGATGGTGACATCCGGCACCGACGCAGAAGACGGAATGGACTACCAAGGAGGAGGGTCGAGCGTCCGGGGGTTGGAGAGGCAAGGGTCACAAACCCTGAGCCTCCGAACGCCCGGCCCGTCGATCTCGGCGAGCCCACCGAGAATCACCTCCATGGTGAGCGCATCCAGCTCGCGACAGCTCCGTAGGGTGCTGGTCCATGACCTCATCGACTTCCTGGTGCTCCCCAAAGGGGAACGGCGGAAGGCGCTGCTGTTGCTCGGCGAAATCGAGGCCGTCGAGAGACGCTAGGGGGCGGGTCAGACGGGCGA
>DASWDB010000148.1:0-1671 GCA_036395715.1 Actinomycetota bacterium
CGTCGCGCCGGCTCTGCCGATCATCGATCGTTCAACGGAGGGCGAGCAGGAGGGGAGGACCTGAGCGATGGGTGAGGTCGTCGGAGCCGGACTCGTCGCGCACGTGCCGACGATCATGCTGCCCGAGGAGGTCCGGCTGGAGATCAACGAGGGCAAGGAGATCAGCCTGGTTCCGGGGCTCCGCCGGCTGCGGTCCGAGGTGTTGGATCGCCTGCAACCGGATGTCGTGATCGTCTTCGACACGCATTGGGAATCGACCTTCGAACACATCGTGACCTCGCACGAACGGCGGCAGGGCCACTTCACGAGCCATGAGCTCCCGCGCGGGATGAGCGCGATCCCCTATGACATGCCGGGTGACCCGGGGCTCGCGCGCGCGATCGCCCATCAAGCCGAAGGGCGCGACGACATCTGGATCTTGGCCTGCGACGATCCGTACCTGCCGATCTTCTACGGGACCGTCAACATCTGGACGTTCCTCGGCGATCCCGCGACCGCTTGGATCAGCGTTGCGGTCAACCAGACGTGCACCACCGAGGACTTCCTGCTCTTCGGCGAGCTGATCGGCAAGGCGATCGCCGGCCTGGATCGGCGCGTCGTGCTGCTTGCATCGGGCGGCATGACCCACCGGTTCTTCCGGTTCCGCGAGCTCCGGCAGCACGAGGCGAGCGACCCCGGCCGCAACCTGATCTCGCCGGAGGCGTACGCAGCAGATCGGCACGTGCTGGACATGCTGCAGAAGGGGGACCACGCGGGCGCGATCGATTGGATGCCCGAGTACCGCAAACACGCGCCCGAGGGGAAGTTCGGGCACTACCTGATGATGGCCGCCGCGATCGGCGGCTCGCGATGTCAGGCGCCGGGGGAGCTGTTCAGCGAGTACGAAGCGTCCGTTGGGACGGGCCAGGCCCACGTCTGGTTCGAGCGGCCGGGCGACGGGTGGACGGGGAAGGGGACGGCGGCCTGAGGCCGCCGCCGGAGCTCGCGGGAGGGGGTCCGTTGATGGCAGAACAGGAGCGAACGGGGTACGAACGGTTGGGGGCGGCGAAGCTGTCCCTGGTGGATTGCATCGCACAATCGGTCGGGTTCATCGGGCCGGTCTTCTCGACCGCGTTCGTCTTCCCTCTGGTCATGGGAGTGCTCTCTGCCACCGGGAAGGGCGCCGGCATCGCCTCGCCGTTCGCCGTGTTGATCGCCCTGGTCGGCATGTTCGGTCTCGGCTGGATCGTGGCGCAGTACGCCAAACGGATCCACGCGGCGGGCTCGCTCTACGACTACGTCTCGAACGGCCTCGGCCGCACGCTCGGATCTGCTGCCGGGTGGCTCTACTACGGCGGTGCGATCGCGCTGACGGTGGGTCTCGGCGTGTTCATCGGGGGATTCATCCACGACACGATCCTCGCCGAGTTCAACAAGGAGCCACTTCCTGTGTGGGCGTGGAACGCGATCTGGGCGGTCGTCCTGTTCTTCGTCCTCTACCTGGGCGTGAAGCTCTCGACGAGGCTCCAGCTCGGCCTCGCACTCGTGTCCATGCTGGTCCTGCTTGCATTCAACATCTACGTGATCGCGAAGGTGGGGTCCGGCAACGATCTCGGGAAGGCGTTCGATCCGAGCGGGTCGACGACGGGGAGCTTGAGCGGCGTCCTGTTCGGCGTCCTTTACGGTGTGCTG
>DASWDB010000149.1:0-3054 GCA_036395715.1 Actinomycetota bacterium
AGAACGTGATCGTGGCGACGGGAGCCAACCGCGAGCCTCGCATGCCGGTGCTGGCGGACCAGCTCGACCCCGCGATCGTCCAACTCCACTCCAGCGAGTACCGCCGGCCATCACAGCTCCGGGAAGGTGGCGTGCTGATCGTCGGGGCGGGCAACTCCGGGGCCGACATCGCGATGGAACTCGTGCGGGAGCGTCCCACGTGGCTCTCTGGCCCGGACACCGGGCACGTGCCCGTTCGGATCGAAACGGCCTTCGCCCGACACGTGGTCTTCCGGATCGTCCGATTCGTGGGGCTCCACGTTCTGACGATCCGAACGCCGATGGGACGCAAGGCTCGGCGGAAGTTCACGTCGCGCGGGGGACCGCTCGTGCGCGTCAAGCCGAAGGACCTCTCCGCGGCCGGCGTCATCCGGGTCCCGCGAACGGTCGGCGTCCGAGGAGGGGCTCCCGTCCTCGAGGACGACGGCGTCCTCGAGGTCGCCAACGTCATCTGGTGCACCGGCTTCCGACATGACCTGTCGTGGATCGACCTCCCCGTCTTCGGGGAGGATGGTGAACCGGTCCACGAGCGCGGTGCGGCGACCGGCGCCCCGGGCTTGTACTTCGTCGGTCTCCCGTTCCAGTACGCGGCCGCCTCAGACGTGCTCCCGGGCGTGGGGAGGGACGCGGCCTATATCGTGAAGCAGCTCGCCGACCGCCGCTCGCAGCCGGCGCCCGCCATGGCCGCGCCGTCCACGTAAGAACGGTCGTGCGTCACGAGGTGCGCTCGCGCCACTCACGGTCGAGGATCGCGTACACGGCCTCGCTCTGCCACTCTCCCTTGATGAACTCGTTCTCCACGAAGTGCGCCTCCCGGCGCATCCCCAGCTTCTCGAGGACGCGAGCGGACGCCTCGTTCCGAGGCTCGCACCGGCCGATCACCCGGTGCAGCCCGAGGTCGTCGAAGGCGATCGAAAGGATCGCGCGCCCGCCTTCGGTCGCATACCCGCGTCCGTGGTGATCCGGATGGATGATGTACCCGAGCTCGCCGCAGGCGTGCTCGCGGCTGTCGAGCTCCAGCGTGAAGTCGCCGATCAGGGCGCCCGTCTCCTTCAGCTCGAGCGCCAGCGCGATGAGATCGCCTTCCGACACGATCGCCGTCGCCGCGATCTTCTTCTCGAGCGCCTCACGAACCTGATCTTCGGTCCGCGCGCCCCAGAGGAGGTAACGCGTCACATCGGGCCGCGATTGGTACGCGAACAGCGCCGGGAGGTCGGCCCGGGTGAACGGTCGGAGGAGGAGTCGATCCGTCTCGACGATGGAGACCGGCTTGCCCAGGTTCACGCCCGGAAGGCTACTTGCGGATCTCCACGACGATGTCGAGCGCGCCGCCGGCCGAGCCGAACGGCTGAACCCGGATCGTGAGCTCGTCGCCCTTGATCAGGTCGTGGGAGCCCACCGAGCTCGGGATGCGGAGGTTGGAGAGATACATCCCGTCCAGCTCTCGCATCACGCCTGGCTCGCCGGCCGCGGCAACGGAGACGCCCGGGGAGGTCGCATCCCCGTGCACCAGCGCGATCGTCGGGGCCAGGCCCCCCCAGAAAGCGCCGTCGCAGCCGACCCGGACCTTCACCGGGACCACCTGACCGGTCTGGACGAGATCCTTCCCGCCGGACCCGAGGGGAGGGAGGACCACGCCGTCACCCACCGTGACCGTCGCGCGCGACGTGGCCGAGTCGGAGCCGCCGTCGTCATCGGCCACCTTCGCGTCCAGCGAGTACGTGCCGCAGTCCGCGTACGTTCGCGTGTACGTCGTCGTCAACCCGGCGGCTGCCCCCGCGCCCCCGTCGAACCACCAGGTGAAGGTGTCCGCGGTCCCCGGATCGGTGGCCGTCGCGGTCCACGTCACATCGCTGCCCGCGAGGGCGGTTGTCGTGCTCGGTGTGAGCGAGACGATCGACGGAGGTACGTTGTCGGACCTCCATGAGAAGACATCCGTGGCCGTGCCCCCGTTCCCGTCGGAGGCCGTGACCACCACCGACCCGTTCCCGTCGTCCGGAGGCACGTGGTGCCAGGACCATCTCCCGTTCCCGAGGTCCGCGACGGTCCCCGCTCCGGATCCCGAGATCGTCAACGCGTCGCCATCGGGATCCGTGAACGAACCGTCGGTCGTCAGCGTGTCCCCTTCGAGGCCCGTGACATCGGAGGCATGATCCTGAACGACGGGCGCCCGGTTCAAGGGCGGGACGTGGCCGAACTTTATCTCGAGTGCACACGTGTCTTCGCAGATGGCGAAGGAACCCCCGAGCTCGAGCGAGCCTGAGACGTTGAAGCCGTTCGGTGCGTCGAAGTCATATCCCGATCCGAGCCAGTCCTGGCGGGAGCCCGAACCCGGATCGAAGGGTCCGAGCGGAACGGTGCCATCGACCGTCACGCCGCGCAACGCGATCCCCGAGCTCGCCTGGCGACCGTCGACCATCACGCGCAGCGCGTTCACATCCCCGAGCGCCGACTGCGCCCGCGCGAGCGTCCATCCTTCGGCGTTCGCGAGCTCCTGAGCGAAGTTCCGAAATACGATCGTGCAGTCCAGCGATGGGTTGACCAGTCGCGATGTGAGGGTCCCGGCGGTTCGGTCCCACGCCAGCGAGATCTGGTTCGAAGCCGGGGTCGCCAGCGTACCGACCCCGTAGTTCCCGATGCAGTCGCCGTTCGCGGAACCGGAGTTCATGTTCGTCGCGAACCGCGGAACCGTGAAGTTGGCCTCGATGCGGTTCGCCGCGGGGGCGAGGTCCGCGACCCCGAGATACTCGTCTGGTGTGTTGGCGAGGGAACCGATCGCTCGCAGTCGGATCCCTCCGTAGCTGGTGAACGTCGACGGACTCGGTGTGCTCGGCTGGATGCCGGGTGCTCCCGTATCGGTTCCGGCGCTGGCGGAGCCGCCCATGGCCGCGATCAGTGCCGCCGCCATCGTGGCGGCGAGCGCTCTCCTCTTCATCGGCCCGGCCTCCTGGGTTTGGTGACGCCTCTGCGTGCACTCTTGAAACATCGGCATATCATCCCCTGTTCCTACAGCGC
>DASWDB010000150.1:0-11400 GCA_036395715.1 Actinomycetota bacterium
GGTTTCAGCTCGTTCTCGGCGTTCGATGATGAGCTCGGGCCGTTCGATCTCGGCTCGCGGCGCCTCTGGCTGGTCGCGACGCGCTGACGTCGAGGCTAGGGATCCGCGACCATATCCCCGAGCGACGTTCAGGTCACGGTCCACCCGTCGATGGCTACGGCGGTGCCAACCCCCTTCGTGCCCGGCAGCCCGACGACGACGACCCGCACGGTGTGCGGCCGGTCGGCGAGACCGCTCACGGTCCTCGTGACGCCGAACGTCGTGGTGGCGGCCGACAGATCGAGCCTGCGCTTCAGTGCGCCGTCCACCCAGACCTCCGCCCTGCCGAACCCGGGCCCGGTCGCCGTCGTGATCGTCACCGCCGAGCCACGGAACCGGAAGGACGCTCGAGCTCCCGCAACGCCGCTGACGACGTACCTCCCGCCGATCGCCGACGGCTGAGCCTTCGCGGCCCACCCGGCGGCGGCCGCAACCGGCGCGCGTCGTATCCCCGTGGCATCGGCGATCGCATCGACGCCGGTTCCGACGGCGGCCGGGTGGCCGGTGTCCGGCGCGACCGTCCTCACCTGCAGCCTGTGCGCTCCGGGCCCCGACCCGGTGAAGGTCCGAGCCATCAGCGCGAACGACGGCCGGCGCCGGTCGATCGTCGTTCGGTACCGACCGTCGATCTCGATCCTCGCTCGACCGAACAAGGGTCCGGCCACGGTCCAGATGGTGACGGCCGGCCCCGAGAACGTGAAGGTGGCCGATGCCCCCTTCCCCCGCCCCCACAGGTAGGACCCGCCCATCGCCCGGGCATCGTCCCGCGTTCCCCACGCGAACGAGGAGCCCGCGGCCTCCTCGGGCACGTCGATCGCCGCGCGGAACGTCGTGGCCGTCTTCGGAAGCGGGTTCGAGGCTCGGTCGACGATCTTCGGCGCCACGCCCGTCGGGTTCGCAACCGCGAGGTAGGACTGACCGGCGAGCAGCGGAGACGCGGGATGGAGCCGCGCGCTCAGCACGAAGCCGTTCGAACACGACACCGCTCCTGCGTCGGCGCCCCGACACGTGAGCGATGCCGCGACGCGGACGCCACCGGTGACGCGGAGCACGACGTTATCGGTATCGAGCCGGCGGACCGGTTCGCTGAACGCGAAGCGGACCGAGCCGCCGAGCGATGCGGGAGTGGTGATCGTCGCGGAGGGTGGCCCGAGATCCGTGAACGACGCGGTCACCGAGCGAGGCCGATCGAGCGTGACCGTGCACGCGCTGGGGTCGAACCCCGCACAATCGCCGGTCCACTCGCCGAACTCGCTCGCCGCGTCCGGGGTTGCCGTGAGCGAGACGCTCGAGCCTGCCGGGAAGGCGTGGGAACACGAGGTCGTGCACGTGATGCCGGCCGGCGTGGTGCTCAGTTCTCCACCGCCCGGCCCGGCCACGGTGGTCGAGAGCCGATACCCGAACGTCGCCGTCACGATCTTTCTGTCGAGCGTCGTGACCGAGCAGGTCGGGGATGCTCCTGAGCATGCCCCACCCCACCGAAGGAAGACGGCTCCGGGGTGCGGTTCCGCGCTCAGCGTCACGATCGCGGACGGATCGAACAACGCCGCGCAGGATGCGCCGTTTCCGCACGAAAGCCGTCCGGTGATGTCGGTCACGGAGCCGCCGGCGCCCGGCTTCGCGGTGAGCTGCGCGATCCGAGCGGTGACGAGTTTCGTGCCGGCGAACCGATCCCGGTCGAGATCCGTCGTCACGCCCGGCAGCCCGGGCTTGTGCGTCCATTGCCAGAAGGTCCAGCCGCGGCCCTGCCAGTCGTTCGCGGGAACCGTGGGCGTTTTCACGTTCCAATGCGCGAGCCACAGGCGGTAGCCGTGGTCCGCGAACCACGTGGAGCCGCCCATGTGGACCGTCCAGAAGTTCGGACTGGCGTAGAGCATGGGTCGGATGCCGAGGACGTTCGTGACGCGGGTCACCCATGCTTTCACCCACGCGACCAGGTCCGGCGGTGCGAGGCCGCCTGTCTCCTCGATGTCGAGCGCGGGGATCAGATCCCCGACGCCGGGGGACGCGACGTCCAGGTAATGGTCCGCTTCCGCGCGGGCGTCGACCGTGTTCGCGTTGGCGCCGCCGCTCGGTGTCGCGCGATGGTAGGCCCCCACGACGATCCCGTTCGCGCGGGCCCCGGCGACGTTCGCCTGGAACCTCGGGTCGATGTAGATCCGGCCTTTCGTCGCGCGCACGATCGCGAAGCGGATGCCGGCGCCGGCCACCTTCGACCAAGCGATCGTTCCCTGCCACTTGGAGACATCGATCCCCCGCAGCTTGGTGGCAGCATGTGCAGGCGTCGAGGGAACCACGAGCAGACTCGCGACAACGGCGAGCAGGCACGACGTTCGAACGACGCGGGCGAGCATGGGCACAACAGGGTACGCGTAGATCGGGGCTTACGGGCCGAGGTTGTACCCGAGCTTTCGTGGGAGCTTCGCGACGAAGTCGACGAACGGGTTGGGGGTGTCTTCGCCGTCGAGCGCGACGTCGCGGCGATGGATCGCCCGGTTCGTCACCATGGCGCCCACCGACCGGATCGGCTCGGGCGGGAAGCGTCGCGGTTGCAGATCGACGAGCGGCAGCGCCAGCACGTCGTCGTACTTCGCCAGGACGCGGTGCGCCAGGATCCTGCCGCCGAGATGTGCCGGTCCAACCCCGTTGCCCGTGAAGCCGAGCCCGTAGTGAACATTGCCGTCCTCGAACGTGCCGAAGAACGGAAGGTGGTCGGCCGAGACGTCGATCGGCCCACCCCACCCGGCCTCGACGGGAACGTCGGCGAACGAAGGGAAGATCCTGTGCAGATCGTCGACCGCAACGCGGATCGATGCCTCGTCGTACCCGAACCGTGGGTCGATGTGACGGGCAAGGTCCGGTTGCATGCCGCCGATCCCGAACGCGATGCGACCATCGGGCGTCGTTCGCAGGTAGTGGACCGCCGAGCGATGGTCGGACACCCCCAACCCGCCGGTCCAGTTGATCGCGGCCAACCGGTCGGGGGCCGGCGCCGTCATCACGATGTACGAGCCGCGCACGGTGATCGCGCGCTTGAACCGTCGCCAGTGCTGCGCCCACGCGTTCACCGCGAGCACGGCGGCACCCGCGCGGACCACCCCCCCGGCGGTGGCGGCGACCACCGAGCCACCGGCACCGAACCGCGAGACGTGCGTGCCCTCGTGGATCCGTACGCCGCGCTCGAGCAGCATCCGACGCAAGCCCCGCGCGAGCCGCGCCGGCTGGACGGTGGCGCCGACCTTCGTCAGCACGCCTGCGTGGAAGACGGGGGAGTCGACCATCGCGCGGACCTCGTCTCGCGACAGGACGGTGATGATGTCGGACAGCCCCAGCCGGTCCACCGTCATGACGAGCTCGGCCCACGATCCGATCTGTGCCGTCGAGGAGGCGACCGACAACGAGCCCTCCGCCGCGAACCACGCGTCGATCTCGTGCTCCGTGCAGAACCGACCGATGCCGTCGACGCTTTCCTGCCCGGCCCTGCAGATGCGCAACGCCGACACATCGCCGAACCGTTCGGCGAGGAAATCGAGATCGTCCCAGAAGGAGTTGACGAAACCGCCGTTGCGACCGCTCGGGCCGCCGCCACAGATGTCCTGCTCCAGGAGCACGATGTCCAGCCCCGGATCGAGCTCCTTCAGGAACCACGCGGTCCACATGCCCGTGTAGCCGCCACCGAGGATCACGACGTCGGCTTTCGTGTCCGTCTCGAGCGGCGGACACGGGTCCCCGGCGAACTCGGGTCGAGCGAGCGCTTCGCGGAGCCACCAGCTCCGCCTCTCGTTCGGAGGCAACGCGTTCATGGGTTCGGATGCTACAGGTCGCGTCGAACGCCACCGCGAGGACCGTTGGTAAGGTTCCAGCCCTCATCTCGCCCCGGAAGGATCCGATGACGATCGATCGCCCCCGCAGCCGGGAGGTCACCGAGGGAGCCGCGCGCGCCCCCGCCCGTTCGTACCTGCGTGCGGTCGGTTTCAGCGAGGACGACTTCGACAAGCCGCAGGTCGCCGTGGCCTCGTCGTGGAACGAGGTGACCCCGTGCAACTACCACCTGGACAAGCTCGCGGCGCTCGCGAAGGAAGGCGTTCGCCAGGCTGGCTGTGTCCCGCTCGAGTTCACGACGATCGCGATCTCCGACGGGATCGCGATGGGTCACGAGGGGATGAAGGCATCGTTGATGTCGCGCGACCTGATCGCCGATTCGGTCGAGCTGATGATGCACGCGGAGCGCCTGGATGCGCTCGTCGGGATCGCGGGTTGCGACAAATCAGAGCCCGGCATGCTGATGGCGATGGCCCGGATGGACCTGCCGTCCGTCTACCTGTACGGCGGGACGATCCTGCCCGGCACGTATCAGGGCCGCGACATCACGATCCAAGATGTCTTCGAAGCCGTCGGTGGGCACGCGCGGGGACAGGTGACCGACGCCGAGCTCCTCGGCCTAGAGCGAGCCGCGTGCCCCACGACCGGGTCGTGTGCGGGGATGTATACGGCGAACACGATGGCAGCGGTGGGGGAAGCCCTCGGGATGTCGCTCCCCGGCACGGCGAGCCCCCCCGCCGTCGATTACCGGCGCGAGGTCGCGGCGCGCGAGAGCGGGATCGCCGCCGCGCACCTCCTGGAGCTCGGTCTCCGGCCACGGCAGATCATGACGAGGGAGGCGTTCGAGAACGCGGTCGCGGTCACGATGGCGCTCGCGGGCTCGACGAACGCGGTCCTGCATCTGCTCGCGATCGCTCGGGAGGCGCACGTCGAGCTCGAGCTCGACGACTTCGATGCGATCAGCCGGCGCGTACCGCACCTGGTCGACGTTCGTCCTGCGGGTCGATTCGTGATGAGTGACCTGGACCGGGTCGGCGGCGTGCCGGTGGTCATGAAGGAGCTGCTGGAGCTCGGCGTGCTTCATGGCTCGTGCCTGACGGTCACGGGCGAGACCGTGGCGGCGAACCTGGCGTCGCTGTCGCCGCCCGCACCGGACGGGACCGTCGTCCATCCGATATCCGACCCGATCCACCCCGAAGGCGGCACCGCGATCCTCCGCGGTTCGCTGGCGCCCGACGGCAGCGTCATGAAGGTCGCCGGCGCGGCGTCGCTCGAGTTCCGTGGGCGCGCCCGCCCGTTCGACTCCGAGGCGGCGGCGTTCGAGGCGGTGACGAGCGGCGCGGTGGTCCCCGGCGACGTCGTGGTGATCCGGTACGAGGGCCCGAAGGGCTCGCCGGGGATGCCGGAGATGCTCGCGGTGACCGCCGCCGTCGCGGGTGCGGGTCTGGGGCAGGACGTCGCCCTCGTGACGGATGGTCGGTTCAGCGGCGCGACCAAGGGCTACAGCGTCGGGCACATCGCACCCGAAGCGTTCGTCGGCGGGCCGATCGCGCTCGTTCACGAAGGCGACGAGATCGTGATCGACGCGGCGCGCCGCGTCATCGACCTCGCGGTCGACGACGCCGAGGTCGCGGCGCGCCGCGTCGCGTGGCGCGCGCCCGAGCCCCGATACACGCAGGGGGCGCTCGCCAAGTACGCGAGAGCGGTCGGCAGCGCCGACCGCGGGGCGGTGACCTGGTGACGCGGCAGGCGATCTCATCGCCGGCCGCGCTGCAGTGCCGGATCTGCGGCCAGCAGTACCCGGTCGAGCCGCTCACGATCTGCGAGGAGTGCTTCGGCCCTCTGGAACCTTCCTACGATCTGCAATCACTCGATGGGGAGGTGTTCCGCAAGCACGTGGAGCAGGGCCCCGCCAGCCTCTGGCGGTACGAGGCGCTCCTGCCCGGCGGGCCGGGCATCGAACGGGTGGACATGGGCGCCGGGTTCACGCCGCTCCGCCGCGCCCACCGGCTGGCGGACGCGCTGGGACTCGGTCGGCTCTGGATCAAGGACGACACGGTGAATCCATCGAACTCGTTCAAGGACCGGGTGGTCTCGGTCGCGACGACCATGGCGCGCGCGTTCGGATTCGAAGCGATCAGCTGCGCCTCCACGGGGAATCTGGCGAACGCGACGGCCGCGCACGCGGCACGCATCGGCATGCCCTGCTACGTGTTCATCCCCGAAGACCTCGAGCGAGCGAAGATCCTCTCCACGCTCGCGTACGGGGCGAAGGTGGTCGCCGTGAAGGGGAACTACGACGACGTCAACCGGCTCTGCAGCGAGGTCGCCGACACGCTCCCGTGGGCGTTCATCAACGTCAACATGCGGCCCTATTACGCGGAGGGATCGAAGTCGCTCGGGTTCGAGGTCGCCGAGCAGCTCGGCTGGCGCCTCCCCGACCACGTCGTCGTCCCGATCGCCTCGGGCGCGCTGCTAACCAAGATCCACCGCGCGTTCTCCGAGCTCATCGCGATCGGTGCGGTCGAGGAGAAGCCGTACCGGGTCAGCGGCGCCCAGCCGGAGGGCTGTCGTCCGGTCGCCCAGGCGTTCAAGGACGGCGCCGAGACGGTGCAGCCGGTCAGGCCCGACACGATCGCGCGTTCGCTCGCGATCGGGAACCCGGCCGACGGGATGTTCGCGATGCAGGTCAGCCGGCAGACCGGCGGCGCGATCGAGTGGTGCAGGGAGTCCGAGATCGTGGAGGGCGTCCGGTTGCTCGCCTCGACCGAGGGCGTGTTCACCGAGACGGCCGGCGGTGTCACCGTCGCGAACCTGAAGCGGTTGGTCGATCAGGGCGTGATCGCCCCGCACGAGGAGACCGTCGTGTTCATCACGGGCAACGGATACAAGACCGTCGACGCTTTGGAGGGGTCGGTCGAGGCGACCTACCGCGTCGCGCCGGATCTCGACGAGTTCCTGGCCGCGATCGGCGCCTAGGTTTCGTTCTCCCGCATCACGCTGGCTTGCGCTCGAGGCCCGGCCGACGCACACTCACGCGAGCCCAGCCCGCGGGCGAGCGTTGGCGTGGAGAGGGGACACGTGGGTCGAGGCTCGGCCGGTGCCCGCCGGATGAACCGGCGTTCTTCACGCAGCGCCGGTGGCGACCCGAGCGTCCCCGCTCGCGGCGGCTGATCCTTCCCCCGTTCGGATGCACGTCCGGATGTCGAAAGGGGTGAACGGATGTCCACGCACGAAGAGCAGGCCGCGAGGGATACGGCCGATCTTCAGAAGTTCGGGTACCAGCAGGAGTTGAACCGCGGGCTCGGCACCTTCAGCTCGTTCGCGGTGGCGTTCAGCTACATCTCGCCGTCCACGGGCATCTTCACGTTGTTCTTCCTCGGGATGTCGGCGCTCGGCGCTCGGCTGTGGTGGACGTGGCCGACGGTCGCCCTGTTCCAGTTCATCGTCGCGCTCAACTTCGCCGAAGTGACCAGCCACTTCCCCCTCGCCGGATCCGTGTTCCAGTGGACGAAGTACCTGGCGGGACGCGGGTACGCATGGATCACCGGCTGGTTCTACATCTTCGCCGGCATCCTCACGGTCGCGTCGGTGTGCGCCACGCTCCCGATCGCGCTCATCCCCGCACTGAACAATATGTTCGGCTGGTCCTTGAACGACGCGTTGGGGAGCGCGGACCAGAAGGTCGTGGCGATCATCACACTCCTGCTGATCACGATCTTGAACATCTACGGGATCAAGCTCGTGGCGATCGTCAACAACACCGGGGTGGTCTTCGAGATCCTGGGGATGGTTGTCTTCGCCGTGTTCTTGGCAGCCGTTCACAACAACAACGGAGTGGGGGTGATCTTCCAGTCCTCGCAGGCGGGGAACTACGCCCAGTTCCCGGCTTCCACGACATTGCCGTTCTTCCTCGTCGGGATGTTCATGTCGTTATACGTGATCTATGGGTTCGACACGGCGTCTACGCTCGCGGAAGAGACGAGGAACCCTCGGGCCGAGGCGCCGAAGGCCGTGCTCGCATCCGTCGTCGGCGCATTCGTGATCGGGGCCATCTTCCTGTGGGGTGTGCTGATCGCGGCTCCGAACATCGCGGATGAGGCGAAAGGGCTCGCAACATCGCCCGGCACGATCATCGGTGACGTCATGACGCAGGCGGGCACCACGTTGTACTTGCTCGTCGTGTCGGCGGCGATCTTCGTCTGCTGCATGGCGATCCTCACGGCAACGATCCGTTTGGCGTTCGGGATGGCTCGTGATGATCAACTCCCGTTCTCGAAGACGATGGCGAAGGTGAGCCCTCGTCTGCATACACCGGTCGCCACGTGCATCATCGTCGGTGCGCTCGCGGCCGTGCCGTTCATCCAGTTCGCGGGCGCCGCGGTGATCGCGGTCGGTGCGACGGCCTCGATCTACCTCAGCTACCTGTTGGGGAACCTGGCCTTCCTGCGTGCCCGCACGAAGGGCTGGCCGAGGACCGAGGCGCCGTTCAAGCTCGGCGGCTGGGGCATGGTCGTGAACGTCATCGCGGTCCTATGGGGGCTCGCGATGATGCTGAACTTCCTCACACCCTCTTCGGCCCCGACCGCTGGCGACGCGTATACGAGCACCAGCGCGAATGCGCTCAGGATCTTCTCGAACCCGAAACCCGTGCAGTCCGACTACTACGTTCCGGGTCAGCAGTTGCTCGACTTCAAGATCGACCTCCTGAACAAGATCCCGGTCATCTGGACCGTGTTCGTGGTGATCTTCGTCGCGGGCGCTCTGTACTACTGGCTCGCTCAGAGGAAGAAGCCGTGGGAACCGGTCGTGCCACCCGGCGAAGACGTATCGATGGTGGTCCCTGGCGTCTGAGTCGGACAGATGGGTGGGGCGCGGTAGCGCCCCACCCATCGTCCGTGGTTCGATGGTGGACATGAAGGTCGTGACGTCGGAGAGGGCCTCCGCGTTCATCGGTGAGCGCGGAGGCCAGGTGTGGGTGTGGCTCGATCCGCGCCGCGGCCTGGTCGGGTCGTTCGTGTGGCTCGAGGCACACTGCGAGCCACCTCGTTCGAGTCGTCAGTCCAGCTTCACCCGGAGCTCGCGACGGTCGCACCGCTTCAAGACGCTCGGATCCGATGGGCTCACCATCCACTACGACTGGGGGAGGCTCGATCCTCCCGACGAGCTCCACTTCGACGTGAAGGGTTGGCGGAAGGCGACCCGTCGGCTGGAGGCCTACTGGAACGGGTGCGTGTTCGCAGGCGATGACGTGCTCCCGCCACGATGAAGGTCACCGCGTCGCCCGAGGTCGGAGCCTTCGTTCGGGAGCACGGCGGCCGCCTCTTCGTATGGACCGACGCTCGTCGCTGTTGCGGCGGCGCGATGACGTTCCTGTCGGCGGACTCGCTACCGAAGGATGACCGTCCGTTCCAGCAGGTCGACACGGACGGCTTCGAGCTCTGGTTCGCCGCAAGTCGAGCGCTCCCTCCGGACGAGCTGCGCCTCGAGTTGAAGGGCCGTCGGCACCGGCATGTCGAGGCCTACTGGGACGGCTGCGTCTTCGTGAGCTGAACCGGCACGCTCGCGGCGATCAGCCAGTCTGGGAGCCGCGCGTCGGTGGCGTTGGCCAGCAGCCTGTCGAAATGACGGTCCGCGTACCCGACGTAGTCGAAGTCGAGCGTCGAGATCGCTTGCTGCACGACGCCCCACATCGCCTCGCGGAGATCGGAGACGATCCTCATCAGTGCCAGCCGCGCCCGATGGACGTCGTGCACGTCGTCGAAGTAGGTCCGCAACAGGAGCGCCTGCGCATCGTCGTCCAACCCGTTGTTGATCGACAGGTTGCCGAGGTCGAAGAACGGGTCGCCCATCCCGGCGTACTCGTAATCCACGATCCACGTGTGTTCCCCCTCCAAGAGGAAGTTCGCGTTCAGGAGGTCGTTATGACAGGTGGTGAAGGGCGCCGGCGCGGCGGCGAACGCGTCCTCGATCCGCGCGGCGACCGCGTGCGCCTCGACGTAGTCTGCCGGCACCCGCACACCGCGCGCGGCAGCGGTATCCCGGAACCCCTCGACGATCCGGAACACGGGAAAGGTCGCTCGGATCGGACGGCTTGCGTGGATCGCACGGATCGACGCCACCACCGAGCGCATCACGTCCTCGTTCCCGAGCACGTCCTCCGGGATCGGATCGCCGCCGACGAACCGGGTCACGATGCAGCCGAGATCGGGCTCGAACGCGACCACCTCGGGGCCAACCCCGGCCTCCGCAGCGACCCGCCCGGCCTCGACCTCGGCCGCCCGATCGATCCCGAGCAGCTCCGTGTCGGTGCCCGCGAGGCGCAGGACGAAGGTTTCGTCGTGGACGTCGACGCGGTAGTTGCGGTTGGTGATGCCCGCCTCGATCGGGACGACGACCGTTTCGCGACCGGGCCACACCCGCGCAAGCGCGGGCTCGAGCCTCGGGTCATCCGGCATCGCGCGAACCGTAGCACCAGCAGGTAGCGTTGCACCCGTGGCGCTTCCGCTCGAGGACTACGCGTTGATCGGCGACACGCACACCGCAGCGCTGGTTGGCAGGAACGGGTCGATCGATTGGCTCTGCCTCCCGAGGTTCGACTCCGGAGCGTGCTTCGCGGCGCTCCTCGGCGACGAGACCCGAGGGCGCTGGCTCCTGTCTCCGACCGGCAACTTCCGGACGCGGCGCCGCTACCGTGCGGACACCCTCGTGCTCGAGACGGAGCACGAGACGGACACCGGGGCCGTCCACATCACGGACTTCATGACCCCACGCCGGGCGCAGGCCCGGGTCGTTCGATTGGTCCGTGGCACGCGCGGCGTCGTCTCCATGCGCTCGGAGCTGCTCCTGCGCTTCGACTACGGGTTGGCGGTGCCGTGGCTCCGTCAGGGACGGCGAAGCGTCACCGCGGTCGCCGGGCCGGACGCGGTCGAACTCCGGACCGACGCCCCGCTCGACGTCGTGACCGGCAACGTCACGTCGGACTTCCGCATCGCGGCGGGGGATCGGGTCGCGTTCACGATGACCTGGCATCGCTCGTTCGAGCCGCCCCCGCCACGGATCGACCCGTGGGACGCGCTCAAGAGCACGACCCGGTACTGGAGCGATTGGACGGCTCGCTGCACGTATCGAGGGGAGTGGCGGGACGCGGTGATCCGGTCGCTCCTCACGTTGAAGGCGCTCTCGTACCGGCCGACGGGAGGGATCGTCGCCGCGCCGACAACATCGTTGCCGGAAGAGCTCGGTGGAGCCCGCAACTGGGACTACCGGTTCTGCTGGCTCCGCGACGCGACGTTCACCCTGTACAGCATGCTGATGGCCGGCTACGAGGACGAGGCAGAAGCGTGGCGCGAATGGCTGCTCCGCGCCGTCGCGGGCGACCCCCGCGATCTGCGGATCATGTACGGCCTCGCCGGCGAGCGGCGGATGCCGGAGCTGGAGATCGAATGGCTGCCGGGATACGAGGATTCACTGCCGGTGCGGGTCGGGAACGATGCCTCGCGACAGTTCCAGCTAGATGTCTACGGCGAGGTCCTCGAC
>DASWDB010000151.1:0-15969 GCA_036395715.1 Actinomycetota bacterium
CCGTCGCCGGGATCCCTGCGCGGGCCTCCTCGAAGGCCTTCTCCAGATACCCGACCGAGTGAGCGAGCTCGAAGCCCCCGGTCAGATCCCGATGGTCCGGGTGGGCGGTGAAAACCGGAGCGCGGTCGAGCGCGAGGTTGATCTTGACCGTTCCGCTCCTGGACCTCCAGTTCCTGATGTCGGAGACGAAGTCCTCCGGCAGCTCGCGCTCGTCGAGCTGCCGGAGGAACGTGATCTTCGGGTGGGTGGCGGCCACGACGATCGGCGCGGCGATCTCCTCGCCGGAGGCGAGCAGGACGCCCCGGACCACACCGCCGGAGGTGAGGATCCGCTCCACCGGAGCCTCGGTTCGGATCTCTGCACCGAGGCTCCGCGCGCTGGACTCGAGCGCGGCCGCCACGGCGCCCATCCCGCCGATCGGCGTGGCCCAGGACCCCAGGTGACCCCTACCGACATCGCCGATCGAGTGATGCGCCATCACGTAGCCGGTCCCCGGCTCGTGCGGACCCGCCCAGGTCCCGATCAGACCGTTTAGCGCCATCACCGTCTTCACCTGTTCCGACTCGAAGAAGCGATCCACGATGTCGGCGATCGACATCGTCATCAGACGCGTCACATCCGCGACCCCGAGCACGCCGAGTCCTCGGAACCGCCACGCCAGCGCGAGCTGGTCCCTCACATCCCCGAGCGACCGAGCGCCGAGTCGCGGGGGCGTCCGCATCAGGAGCGGACCGAGCACGTCCGCGATGCCACCGACCCACGCCTCCCAGCGTTCCAGCGAATCCGCGTCGCGTTTCGAGAACTTCGCGAACTCGTCGTGGTCCGCCCTCGCATCGTCCGACTGGATGATGAACCGTCCGTCCGGGAACGGAACGAAGTACGGACCGACCGGGACCCCACGGTAGCCGTGTCGTCCAAGCTCGAGATCGCGGAGGATGGTGTCGGGCATCAGGCTCATCACGTAGCTGAGCGTCGTTACCTTGAACGCCGGTGCCTCCGGCCACGGCGCCATGGTGTCTGCGGCCCCACCGGTCTTGTGTCTGGCCTCGAGGACGATCGGTCGCGCGCCCCTCTTCGCGAGATATGCGGCGGCCACGAGCCCGTTGTGCCCCCCGCCGACGACGACGACGTCGTCGTACGGGCCCGAGGTCGTCATCCGGCGACGATACGACTGAACGTCGGTTCAGCGCAAGCGCCGATGACCGAGGGATCTCGGCCATCGACGCTGGCCATGGGCCGTCCCCAAGGTTTGAACGCCGTTCAGGCGGAGGGACGATCGGACGTCGCGCTGAGGACACCCACCGGTTCGCCGTCCATCGACTCCGCTGAAGTGAACCACGGGACCGCGACTGGCTCCGCGCCCGCTTCGACCTCCGGCTCGTGTCGGAGTCGGATCAGCGGCGAGAGGGCGAATGCCGCGAGCAACGCCGTCAGGCCGCCGATCCGATAGACCGGCTGGGGCCCGACGGCTCGAAGGACCGGCCCGGCCAGGAGGTACGCGATCGCCAGCCCGCAGGACAGCACGGCGTCGAAGGCCGCCATTGTGCGGCTCCGAAGCCCATCGGGCGTGCGGCGTTGCATGATCCCGTTCTCCGCGACCATCGTGATCCCGTCGCTCGTGCCCATCAGCAACAAGCACACGAGGGCAACCGGGAACACCGGTGCCCACCCCACACCGAACGCTGCCGCGGCGATGCCGAAGGATGCGATCGCGAGCCACACGGGCTCCGTGCGCGCCTTCATGAAGCGTCCGCAGGCCGCGCCGAGCACGGATCCGGTCCCCCAGCACGTGATGAGCAGCGCGAAACCGATCGATCGCGTACCGAACGACTCGGCCAGCGGCGCATCCGCCACCATGCTCATCCCCATGCCGAGGACGAACACGAACCACGCGATCGCCAATCGTCGGAGCACCGACTCCTGCCAGAGGAAGGCGAGGCCCGCAAGGATGCCCCCGTCAAGATCGGCCGATGCGGCGCGTTCCGTCGCCCGATCCTCCTGGAAGTTCCCGTGCACCGTGAGCGTCAGGACCAAGGACACCCCGAAGGTGACCGCGTTGAGCGCGAACACGCCGGACGCGCCGAACGGGATCAGCAAGGCGCCGCCGAGGACGGGGCCGACCGCGATGCCGGCATGCACGCCCATCGTGATGAGCCCGTTCGCCCAGGAGATCTGCTCTTCGGACGCGACGAGGTTGGGGATCGCCGCCCGCGACGCGGAGAAGAACGGCAGCTCCGCGATCGCCGATCCGAAGGCGAGGACGATCAAGGTCGCGGGCGCATGCGCGAACACCATCGCGACGAAGAACGTGGCCGAGATCGCCTCCGACCAGATCATCACCTTCCTGCGATCGAAGCGGTCCCCCAGCGCGCCCGCGAAGGAGCCGAGCAATCCGGCGACACCGAAGGTCAGGAGCAGGGACAGCGCCTGCATGCTGGGCGAATGTGTCCGGTCCCACACCGTGAAGTTGAGCGCCGTGTACGCCGCCGCACCGCCGGTGATCGAGATCAGTCGACCGACGGCGAGGCGACGGATCCTGGTACGTGCTGACCGTTGACGGGTGCTCATGGAGCGGCTCCTCGAAAGGCTGTTCCGGAGGGTGATCGGGCGACGGCAGGGGTGCGAGGTGGCGCGCGGGGGACTCAGCGTCCGCCCGTATCTCCTGCCGTGATCACCGTCTGCTCCATAGCCCATGCAGGGTAGCACACACCGGTCGCGGGTGATGGAGATGATCGTGTGGTCAGGATCCGTCGCGGAGCCAGACGGGATCACCGTTGCTGACGCCGAGCCCTTCCGCAGCGTTGCCGGGGTTCGCTCGGACCACAGAGAGCCAGCCGCGCGGATCCGCGAGCAGGAGCGCCCCGGCGCGGACGTCGAGCGGCGGGATGCCGTGCGACAGGTCGATGATCGGGCTTCCGGGCGCGATCCGATCGATGACCGCGTGACAGATCCCAACCCACTCGTTGCCATACCCGAAGTCCGACAGGAAGACGGTCGAAGGGGTCATGGTCGTTTCACAGGCGCCACGCTACGCGCCACCATCGACAAGATGCACCCGCGGTTGGGCCATCGTCACTCGGGGAGCGACACCGCGCGGACCCGCTTCGCTTCGATCGCCTCGGCGATGCCCCGGAGGACCTCGGGGGGGACGTCGGAGTCGACGGTCACGCACATCAGCGCCTCCATCCCCTGGCCCTCCGGTTTGCGCCCGACGTCCATCGTCGCGATGTTGATCGAGTGGTCGCCGAGGATGGTCCCGACCTTGCCGATGATGCCCGGTCGATCCACGTAGTTGAAGAACACCATCCGGGGAGCGGGCGCGATCTCGATGTCGAAGTCGTTCACGTTCGTGATCCGTTGGGCGTTCCGGGTCACGATCGTGCCCTCCACGCTGGCAGGGCCCTCGTCGGTTTCCGCGCGGATCGAGACGAGGCTCACGTAGTCCTGGCTCACGGTGGAGCGCATCTCGCTGACGGTGACGCCGCGGTCGCGTGCGAGCATCGGCGCGTTGACGAACGAAACCGGCTCGTTGACCGACCGGCCGAGGATGCCTTTCAGGATCGCGAGCGTGAGGACGCGGGTATCGTGCTCGGCGATCCTCCCGAGGTACGAAGCCACGACGCTTCGTACCCCTCCTTGGGCGAGCCCCGCGGTGAGCGACCCCAGCCGTTCGGCCAGCGGAACGAACGGGCGGACGACCTCCGAGACCTCGGCGCCGGCCGAGACGTTGACGGCATACGGCACGAACTCGCCCTTCAACGCGAGCCGGACCATCTCCGCCACCGTCGTGCCCGCCTTGTCCTGCGCCTCCCGGGTGGATGCACCCAGGTGCGGAGCGACGACGACGTTGTCCATCCCGAACAACGGCGAGTCGGTCGTGGGCTCGACGGCGAAGACGTCGAGAGCCGCGCCCGCGAGGTGGCCGTCGTCGAGCGCCTTGGCGAGTGCGTCCTCGTCGACGATGCCACCTCGGGCAGTGTTCACGAGGCGAGCCCCGGGCTTCATCATCCGGAGCTCCTTCGCTCCGATCAGTCCCTCCGTCTCCGGCGTCCGCGGCAGGTGGATCGTCACGAAGTCCGACTGGACCAGGAGCGCCTCGAGCGTCGGCATGATCTCGACGCCCATCTCCTTCGCGCGATCGACGCTCACGTACGGATCGAATGCGATCACCCGCATCCCGAACGCTGCAGCCCGAGCGGCGACCAGTGAACCGACCCTCCCGAGCCCCACGAGCCCGATCGTCTTGCCGGCGAGCTCGACGCCCTCCCATCGCAATCGTTCCCAGCGACCCCCGATGAGGTCCGAATGCGCTTGGGGCACGTTGCGAGCCTGCGCCAACAGGAGGGCGATCGTCTGCTCGGCCGCGCTGATGATGTTCGATTGGGGTGCGTTCACCACCATGACGCCCCGGCGCGTGGCCGCCTCGACATCCACGTTGTCCAACCCGATCCCGGCGCGCGCGACGACCTTGAGGTTGGCGGCGGCGCCAAGGACCGCATCCGTCACCCGGGTCGCGCTCCGGATGATGAGTGCTTCGTACGGGGCGATCTCCGACTCCAGTGGCCCGGTCGCGAGATCGGTCCGGACGTCGACCTGGAAGTCCTTCCGGAGGAGCTCGAGACCCTGGTCGCTGAGCTGCTCGGTGACGAGGACCCGCACGGTCAGCGAGCCTCCTGGAACACCTGCTCGGCGGCGGCGACCGCAGCGCCGCGCTTCACCGGGTAGTCGAGGCGCTCGAGGGTCATCTCGAGCGCCGCGAGGCCACGGATGATGTCGAGCTCGCTCACGTAGCCGAAGTGGCCGATCCGGAAGACCTTCCCTTTCAGCGGACCTTGTCCCGGCGCGAGCACGCAACCGAAGTCCGACCGGATCCGGTCGCAGATCGTGTCCGCGGTGATGCCCTCCGGGGCCCGGATCGCGGTCACCGTCCAGTTGTCGTCGAGCCCCTCGCCGAAGAGATCGAGGCCGAGCGCGCGAACGCCATCCTTCACCGCTCGGCTGAGCCGCCGGTGTCGCACCAGTGCGGCGTCCACGCCGTCCTCGAAGTACAGCTCGAGCGCGGCGTGCAGACCCTGCATCACGCTGATCGCGGGTGTCCACGGGTTCTCGGGGTTCGGAAGCTCCGCGAACCGCTGATACTCACGCCAATCGAAGTAGAACCGCGGGTTGTCAGTCACCTGGGCCGCTCCCCACGCGCGCTCGCTGATGGCGACGAACGAGATCCCGGGGCTCGCGGACAAGGCCTTCTGCGAGCCACCGACCGCCACGTCGATCCCCCACTCGTCGAACGCGAAAGGGACGGCGCCCAGGCTGCTCACCACGTCCACGAGCACCAGGGCGCCGGCGTCCCGGGCGACCCGTGCGAGTTCGCGGATCGGCTGGATCACGCCGGTCGACGTCTCCGAATGCGTGAGGAGCACCCCTTTGATCCCGGGGTGGCGGGCGAGCGTGTCGGCGACCTTCGCCGGGTCGAGTCGCGTCCCCCACGCTTCGTCGAGGGCGTGCACGGTGAGGCCGAAGGCGTCGGCGAGCCGTCGCCATCGCTCCGAGAAGAAGCCCGCGAGCGGGACGAAGACCTCGTCGCCGGGCGAGAAGCAGTTCTGGACCGCGGATTCGAGTCCACCCGTGCCGCTGGAGGTCAAGAGCAGGATCCGCGCACGTTCGGCGCGGTACAGCGTCCGCAACCGAGCCGTGACGTCCCGCATCAGCGCTCCGAACCCGGGGCCTCGGTGGTAGACGAGCGGGCTCCCCTGCGCGAGCAAGACCTCGGGTGGGATCGGAGTCGGTCCCGGCGCAAGGATGATCTCGGGCCTGTTCACGGAATCCGCTCCTCGATCGATCGGGCGGCTGGGCCGCGCCAGCCTAGCAGCCGATTTCCTGCCGACGACGGCGACCGCGTGTCCAACACCACGGTCCGTCCGCGACCGAGCGGAGCCGTCAGGCGCGCGCCGGATCGAGCTTCCGCAGATCGATCTCGGGGTCGATCAGCGCCGCTCGATCCGGCACCGCCGCCCGGCGGATCAGCGGAAGGGATCTCCGGACGTCGCGGGGCCAGTCGATGCTCACACACGAGCGCAACACCCCGGCGGGATCCAGGAAGAAGGCGCAGAACCGGCGCTCCTCGAGCGACCCTCGGAGCACCATGTCGTCCGTGAGCCGGACCCCGCCCATCTGGATCTCGGAGTCGTACTGATCCGACCAGAACCAGTGCGGGTCGTCGAACGCGACATCGGAGCCGAGCATCGCGTTGGCCACGTGTTCGCCCATCTTGATCGCGTTGTCGAAATGCTCCACGCGGATGTTCCCGAAGATCGGGTGGTCGTGAGCCGCCACATCGCCGGCCGCGAACACGTTCGGGAACTCCGTTCGGAGCGCTGCATCCACCTGGATGCCGCCGTGCTCATCGAGTCCCTCCCCGGCCATCACCTCGACGTTCGGTTCGGTTCCGATCCCAACCACGACGAGGTCGCACTCGATCGATCGGCCGCGCCGCGTGATCACCCGTTCCACGCGACCCGAGCCCTCGAACCGCTCAACGTCGTCCTCGAAGAATGACTCCACGCCATGATCACGGTGGATGTGTTCCAGCACCTTGCCGATCCGTCCGCCGAGGACCCGGAAGAGCGCGGTCTCGAACACCTCGACGATCGTGACCTCGACACCCAGCTGGCGGAGCGAGGCCGCGACCTCCGCTCCGATGAAGCCCATCCCCACGACCACGGCCCGGCTCGCGCCACGAGCTCGATCGCGGATCGCGTCGGCGTCCGGGATCCTTCGGAGCTGCAGCACCCCGTCGAGATCGGCTCCCGGCACGTCGAGCGCGCGGTTCCGCACGCCGGTCGCGACGAGGGCCGCATCGAACGCGAGGGCCTCGCCGTCGCGGAAGGTGACCGTCCCGCTCCGAGGGTCGAGCCGCTGCACGGACGCCTCCAGCCGGATCTCGATCCCCTGCTCATCCCACCACGCGGACGACCGCACGAAGAGCTCCTCTGCGGGTTCTTCTCCACGGAGGTACGCCTTGGACAACCCCGGACGCTCGTAGGGCAGATGCGGTTCGTCTCCGATCATGATCAGACGGCCGTCGTACCCCGACCCACGAAGGGTGGCCGCCGCCGTGGCGCCCGTGAGCGACGCGCCGACGATCACGAAGGTCCGGTCGGTCACGAGGTCTCAGGCCTCGACCTGGATCTGACCGTCCTGCTCGCGCACACCGTAGGTCTGGATGGGCTCCGTGGCAGGACCCTCGATCACCTGGCCCGTCTCCATCGAGAACACGCTCCCGTGGCATTCGCACTGGATCGTCGTCCCGTCGATCTCGCCGCCCATCGACAGGTTGCAATGACGGTGCGTGCAGATGTCGCTGAACGCGTACAGCGACGCGCCGGAGCGAGCCACCGCAACTTCGGCACCCTTCACCTCGAACGCCTTCGCCGCGCCCTCCTCGACGTCGGCGGTCGTCGCCACCGTGATGAATCCCGCCATCGTTTCCCTCCTGGTCGTCGTCTCCCGAAGCCTACGCGGGAGCGGTCGAGGGCGGTCCCGCCTCGGGGTCGGGGTCGGGTCCGTCGGCGCCCGGTCGAACGGCGCGCCTCCTCGCGCGGACGCGCCACACGTAGGTCCCCGCCAGGGCCCCGTAGAACACGGTGAGCGCGACCATGCCTTGGCGGAACGAGATCGGGAGCAGTACCGGCACGAACGCTCCTGCGACCCACGCCCCTTGGAAGAGCACCTCGTACCGAACGAACACGCGGCCGAGGGCTCCCTCGGGCGCGTATCGCTGCATCAGACTCGCGAACGCGAGACGCGCGAACTCCGAGGCCGCACCGGCCGTGAGCGCGTAGATCGCGAGCAGGGGGATCCGGAAGAGCTCCGACGCCACGAGCGCGCCTATGCCTGCGGAGCACACGCACGCGATCACGACCGCCTCCTCGCGGGTGCGCGTTCGAAGGGTCGGCGCGACGATGTCGGCCAGGAACGTTCCGGCGATGCCCGCACCTGCGATCAGCGCGAACACCCATGGGGCAACCTCGGCGTCGCGGAGCGCGAACGCCATCAGGAATAACAGGAAGCCCCCTGCCGCGCGGATCCCGATCGCCCCCGTCGCCGGCTGCGCGAGCTGGGGGACCCGGCCACGCGCCGCAACGCTGCGCCCAGATCGCGGTGGTTCCGCGAGCCTTCCGGGATGCGGCAAACGGAGCGTGCAGAGCGCCGACGTCCCGTAGACGAGCGCGGCCGTGTAGATCGGCCCTGCGCCACCGAAGGCCTTCAGGGTCACGAAGCCGACGGGGGCAGCCCCGATCGCGCCCGCGACGGCGATCCTGCCGAGGCGTGCGTTGGCGCGCATCAGCCCCTCCCGCCTCGAGGCGTACGCCATCGTGAGCCCGTTCTTCACGATCCCGTGGATCTTCGACAGCACCAGCATCAACAACACGATCGGGAACAGGAGGTTCGAGTCGAGCTGCGGCGCCAGGAACAGCGCCAGGAGGCACCGGCCGGCGGCCGCGGCGAAGGTGACCGAGCGGCGTGGGCCGGCACGATCGAGGATCGGAACGATCAGCGGGCCGGCCAAGGCGAGCGGGAGCACGGTTAGGCCCAGGAATAGCGCGACGCGAAGGCGCGAATCCGCGACCGGCACGTGGAAGAAGATCGAGTCCGCGAGCGAGATCGCGAGCAAGGCGTCGCCCGCGACGCTCGTCAGGTGGTTGAGGCCGTAGGCATCGATCGGTTCCGGTGAACGCCACATCCGCTGCAGCGGGTACACGATGAGGCCCTGGACGGCGCGCACCGCACCGAGCAGCGCCAGCTGCCACAACGGGAGGCGCCCGGGCTTCCGCGGGGTCGTCCCCACCGAAGGACTACCCCTGCAGGCGCTCCCGCAGGAGCTCCTGCGCTACCTTCGGGTTCGCGGCGCCACCGGTTTTCTGCATCAGCTGGCTCACGAGGAAGCCGATGACGCCGTCCTTGCCGGCTCGGAACTTCTCGACGACGTCCGGATGCTCGTCGATGACCTCGTCGGCGAAGGCTCCGAGCGCGCTCGCATCGGAGAGCTGCCGCAGCTGCAGCCGCTCGACGATCTCCGGGATCCCCGCACCCGATGCGAAGGCCGCCTCGAGCGCCTGCTTCGCACCGGCACCGGAGACGGTGCCGTCGGCGACCAAACGGACGATGTCGGCGACGTGCCGGGCCGTGATCGCCCCGTCCGATCCGGCCGCGTTCCGGAGCGCCGCGACGTCCTGCGTGATCCAGGTCGCCGCCGGCGCCGGATCCGCGCCCGCGCCCACCGCTCCCTCGAAGAGGGCGACCGAGATGCGGTCGGCGACCAGCACCCGAACGACCCCGGACCGGACGCCCAGCGCCTCGTAGCGGGCGCGTCGGGCGCGCGGAAGCTCGGGGAGGGTCGCTCGGATCTCGTCGATCCATCCGTCCGAGGGCTCCAGCGGGGGGATGTCGGGTTCGGGGAAGTACCGGTAGTCGAAGGCCTCCTCCTTGGAGCGCATCGAGGTCGTCATGCCGGAGCCCTCGTCCCAGTGCCGCGTCTCTTGCACCAGCCGCTCGCCCGCTTCCACCGCCCGGACCTGTCGTTGCGTCTCGTAGACCAACGCGCGCTCGAGGGATCGGATCGAGTTCATGTTCTTGATCTCGACCTTCGTTCCGAGGCCCTCGGACCCACGCATCCGGATGCTGATGTTGGCGTCGCAGCGCAGGGACCCCTCCTCCATCTTGACGTCGGAGACGTCGAGCGCCTCGAGCGTCGCACGCAGCTCGCGGAGGTACGCCGCCGCCTCCTCCGGCGCACGCATGTCCGGCTCGCTCACGCATTCGACCAACGGCACGCCGGCGCGGTTGTAGTCGATCAGTGCGTGCTGGGCCTCGTGGATGCGCCCGGACTCCGACCCGTGGGTCGTCTTACCGGTGTCCTCCTCCATGTGCACACGGGTGATCCCGACGCGTTTCGTCGACCCGTCGGCGAGGTCGATGTCGAGATGCCCACCGACGCAGATCGGCAGGTCGTACTGGCTGATCTGATAGTTCTTCGGCATATCCGGATAGAAGTAGTTCTTCCGGTGGAACAACGAGTGGGGCGCGATCGCGGAGTCGAGCGCGAGCCCGATCTTCACGATGCGACGGATCGCTTCGGCGTTCGGGACCGGCAGGGAGCCGGGATGACCCATGCAGACCGGGCAGGTGTTCGTGTTGGGCTCGGCGCCGAAGACGTTGCGGCATCCGCAGAACATCTTGGTCTTGGTGTCGAGCTCGACGTGACATTCGAGCCCGATCACCGTCTCCCACGAAGCCATGGCCGGGACAGCCTACCGAACGGTCTTCCACCCGTATCCTGGGCGGATGTCCGGGCCGGGCCCACCCAGCGCGGCACGGATCTGGACCGGGCTCGGGATCGTGTACTTCTTCTGGGGCACCACGTACTTGGCGATCGACCGGCGTCCTCCTGCGGAGCGCTCCCCTCGGTGCGCGGGTCGCCGTCGGGCTTATCGGTGGGTTCGGTGGCGCCGCGGTGCTCGTGGGTGGGCAGGTCGCGGAACACGTCACCGTGCTGGGGTTGCTGGTCGCCGTCGTCGCGTCGCTATCGTGGGCCTGTGGCTCGCTCTATCAGCGGAACGCGCCGATCGCCGACGATCCGCTGCGATCGAGCGGGATGCAGCAGCTCGCGGGTGGCATCGCGATCTGGTTGGCGGCGCTCCTCGCCGGCCAGCTGGGGGATCTGCACCCCTCGGAGGTGTCGCGCGGGTCCGCGCTGGCGTTGCTCTACCTGATCGTCTTCGGATCGCTGCTGACCATGTCGTGCTACCTGTGGCTGCTCCGGGTCGCGCGGACATCGCTCGTGAGCACGTACGCATACGTGAACCCGGTGGTCGCCGTGTTCCTCGGATGGCTCATCCTCGACGAGCCGATCACGGCGCAGGTCCTGGGTCGCCGCGGCGGCGATCCTCGCGAGCGTCGCCCTGATCGTCTCGGCGGCCGGCGCGGCTCGGGCCGGACCTTCAGGCGAGGATCGGCGGGCGAAGATCGAGCCCGAGTTCGGCTTCGAGGGCTGAGGCCGCCCGCAACAACGTCCGCTCGCCCAGCACCGGAGCGGTCAGTTGCAATCCCACCGGGAGCCCATCGGCATCGGTGCCGCACGGGACGCTGACCGCCGGCATCCCGGAGAGGTTGGCCGGGATCGTGAAGATATCGTTCAGGTACATCGCCATCGGGTCGTCGACCTTGGCCCCGATCGGGAAGGCGGTCGTCGGCGACGTCGGCGACACGAGCGCGTCGAAGCCCTCGAAGGCGGCCTCGTAGTCGCGGATGATGAGCGTTCGGACCTTCTGCGCCTGCCCGTAGTACGCCTCGTAGTACCCGGCCGACAACGCGTAGGTGCCGAGCATCACCCGGCGCTTCACCTCGGCGCCGAAGCCTTGGCCGCGCGTCTCGGCCATCATCGCGATGCTGTCGGCGTGCGTGCCCCCGGCCCGGAACCCGTACCGGACGCCGTCGTAGCGCGCCAGGTTCGACGAGCACTCGCTCGGAGCGATCAGGTAGTACGCGGACAAGGCGTACTCCGCGTGCGGGAGATGCGCCTCACCGACCTCCGCCCCGAGGGTTGCCAGGCGCCCGACGGCTGCCTCGACGGCCCTGCGAACGCCCGGTTCGACGCCCTCACCCGACGCCTCGGCGACGACGCCGATCCGAAGGCCGGACACACCGTCGTCCAGGCCCTTGGTGTAGTCGAGTCGGTCGCCGTCCAGGCTCGTGGCGTCGCGCGGATCCTTCCCGCCGAGCGCGGAGAGCAGCGTCGCGGCGTCCCGCACGCTCCGCGTCAGGGTGCCGACCGTGTCCAGCGAGGATGCGAACGCGATCAGCCCGTACCGGCTGATCAGGCCGTACGTCGGCTTCAGGCCGACCACGCCGCACAACGACGCGGGCTGACGGACGCTCCCCCCGGTATCGGTGCCGAGTGCCCACACGGCTTCCCCGGCCGCGACCGCGGCGGCGCTGCCGCCGCTGGAACCGCCGGGGACACGCGTGGGGTCCCACGGGTTGCGGACGGCACCGAACGCGGAGTTCTCGTTGGACGAGCCCATCGCGAACTCGTCGCAGTTCGTCTTGCCGACGAGGACGGCACCGTCACCGGACAACCGGGCCCAGGCCGTGCTGTCGTACGGAGGGACGTAGTTCTCGAGGATGCGCGAGGCGCACGTCGTGCGAACGCCGTTCGTGGTGAAGACGTCCTTCAGCGCCGTTGGGATGCCGGCGACCGGCGACATCGGTGCGCCCGTCGCTCGGTAGACGTCGAGCTCCTCGGCACGCTCGTGCGCGAGCTCGGGGGTCCGTGTCAGGAAGGCGCCGACGCGATCGTCGATCGCGTCGGCACGCGCCAACGATGACTCCAGGATCTCGACGGCAGAAACGTCGCCGTTCGCGAGCTTCGCGGAGAGCGCTTCGCCGGTGAGATCGCAGAGCTCGGTCACGATCCGATCTCCGTGATGCGCGGAACCTTGACGCGGTCCCCCTCGCGATCGGGTGCGTTGCGCAGCGCCTCCTCCACGGGGAGCGAGGGCTCCGGCACGTCTTCCCGCTCGACGTTCGCTCGCGGGATCGCGTAGGCCGTTGGTGGGATGTCGTCCGCGGCGACCTCGCCGACCCTGGCGGCGTGCTCGAGGATCACGCCGAGCTGTTCCTTCAGTCGCGCCTTCTCGTCGTCCGTCAGCTCGAGGCGCGCCAGACGGGCAACGTGTTCGATGTCGATGTCGACCGGCATGGCGGGGAAGTCTAGACGGGGTTCATCCGCTCGTGCCGAACCGAGGCTCGATCCGAGCGGCGAGCGCGGCGGCGACGAGAGAGTTCCCGATGAGCCAGACGTCGGTGACCGGTCCGACCCCGCCCGGCACGGGGGTGATCGCGGCCGCCTTGGCGGCAACCCCTTCGAAATCGAGGTCGCCGACCATCACCGTTCTGCCGGTCACCTCGTCCTTCAGGACGTGGAAGCCCACGTCGACGGCGATGACGCCCTCGCGGACCATGTCGCCGGTCACCAAGCCTCGCACGCCGGCGGCGACGATCAGCACGTCGGCCATCCGGGTGAACTCGCCCAACCGCCCTGCGGCCGCCGTTCGACTGTGGCACGCGATCACGGTCGCGCCGCGCTCGAGCCCGAGCCACTGCGCGGGCTTCCCGACGCTCGCCGACCGTCCCACGACGACGATGGTCCTGCCCGCGTAGTACGCGCCGGGATCTTCACCGATCGAGCGGAGGTAGGAATCGAGGAGGTAGAAGCACGAGGCGGGTGTCGACGGGACGAACCGCGGACGCCCGAGCGCCAACAAGCCGGCGTTCTCCGGGTGCTGACCCTCGATGTCCTTCCGCGGATCGACGATCGCGTTCACGTCCGCCTCGGGGAGGTGTCCCGGCAACGGCCGCAGCACGAGGACGCCGGTCACGCGCGGATCGGCGTTGAGCTTGCCGATCGTCGCGAAGAGGTCGGCCGCCTCGACGTCGGCGCTGAGACGTTCGTGCACGTAGTGGTACTCCAACCCCTCCGCGAGCCGGCGCACGTGACGTTCGTAGGCAAGCGCGCCCGGATCTTCGCCGGCCAGGACCGTGCCGAGGCCGGGACGCACCTCCGAGCGACGCAACTCGTGGAGCTCATCGTCGACCCGGGCTCGCAGCTCCTCGGCGATGGCAGCCCCGTCGATGACCGTCGCGGTCACCGGGTCCGTCCGAGCTTCCGAAGGAACTCCTGCTCGTCGATCACGTCGACGCCGAGCTCCTCGGCCTTGTCGAGCTTCGTTCCGGGATCCTCCCCGGCGACCACGAAGCTGGTCTTCTTCGAGACGCTCGACGTCACGCGAGCACCGGCATCTTCCGCAGCCGCCGTGGCCTCCTCACGAGAGAGCGTTTCCAACCCGCCGGTGAGGACGATGCTGTTCCCGTCGAGCGGACGGGGACCGGTGGCTGCCGTTCGCTCGTCGGCCAGGCGGACCCCCGCCGCACGCAGCTTCTCGATCAACTGGCGGTTCTCATCCTCGTCGAACCACTCTCGGACCGACGCCGCGATCTCCGGACCGATCCCCGGTACCGCGTCGATCTCGTCTTCGCTGGCCGCGGCGATGGCGTCGATCGACCCGAACGCACGGGCCAACACCTGCGCGACGTGTCCTCCCACGTGACGGATGTTGAGACCGACGAGGAGTCGCCAGATCGGACGGTCCTTCGACGCTTCGATCTGCTCGAGCACGTTCGTGATCGATCGGTCCTTGAAGCCGGGGAGCTGCGAGAGCTTCTCGGCATCCAACGAGTAGATGTCGGCAGGGTCCTCGATCAGCCCCTTCTCGAGCAGGCGCATCACCGTCATGTATCCCAGGTGTTCGATATCCATGGCTCCACGCCCGGCGAAGTGGAAGAGCCATTCGAGCCCCTGCGACGGACAGCCGCGCTTGTTCGGACATCGGTAATCGGCCTCCCCCTCGCGGCGGACGAGCGGGGTCCCGCACGCGTTGCACGTGGCCGGCATCTTCCAGCGCCGCGCCCCCTTCTTCCGACGGGACGGCACCGGCCCGACGATCTCGGGGATCACGTCGCCCGCCCGTCGCACGATCACCGTGTCCCCCGGTCGGACGTCCTTGCGCCGGACCTCGTCCTCGTTGTGCAGCGTCGCGTACGTGATCGTCACGCCGCCGACGAACACGGGCTCGAGCACGGCGAACGGTGTGACCTTCCCCGTCCGCCCGGTGTGGACATTGATTGCGCGCAGCAGCGCGGTCCGTTCCTCCGGCGGGAACTTGTACGCGATCGCCCAGCGGGGCGCGTGTGAGGTGGAGCCGAGCTCACGCTGCAGATCCGTCTGATCGACCTTGATCACGGTCCCGTCGATCTCCCAGTCGACGGAATGCCGGTGCTCCTCCCAGTACTCGAGGAACTCCTTCACCCCGTCCAGCGACTCCCGGCCTTCGGTCGTGGGCGGGACGGGCAACCCCGACTTCGCCGCCCAATCGAGGAAGCCGAGGTGCGACTCGAACGAGATCCCTTCGGCCGCGCCGAACGAGTGCACCCACATCCGCAAGGGTCGCGACGCGGTCACCTTCGGGTCCTTCTGACGCAGCGACCCTGCGGCGGCGTTGCGGGGGTTGGCGAACACGCGTTGCTCAGCCTCCCGCAACCGGTCGTTCAACTCTTCGAACGCCTTGACCGGCAAGAAGACCTCGCCGCGCACCTCGATGACGGCCGGTGGATCGTCCGCGTCGAACTTGCGGGGGACTCCGTGGACCGTTCGCACGTTGCCCGTGATGTCCTCGCCTATCCGCCCGTCGCCGCGTGTCGCTGCCTTGACGAGGATCCCGCGTTCATAGGTGAGCGCGCAGGCGACGCCGTCGATCTTGAGCTCACACGCGAATCGCGCGGTCTCCCCGACGGCGCGCCGGACCCGCGCCCCCCACGCGTCCAGTTCCTCGAACGTGAACGCGTTGTCGAGCGACAGCATCGGTGCACGGTGCTCGACGGGCGCGAAGAGCGCCGCAGGCGCGCCGCCGACCGTCTGCGTCGGCGAATCGGGCGTCTGCAGCTCGGGGAACCGGTCCTCGAGCCCCCGCAGCTCGCGCATCAGGTCGTCGTACTCGGCGTCGGCCACCTCGGGATCGTCGAGAACGTGATACCGGTAGCGATGGTGCTCGATCTCGGACCGGAGCTCCTCGACGCGGAGCTTGGCCTCGGCGCGGTCCCGTTCGTCGGACGCCGTCTTCACCCGGCGATCTCCACGGCGCCGGCGACCCCGATCCGCTCCCCGACCACCACCACCCCTCCGCGAACGCCCGGGACCCGCTGGAGGTAGTGCAGGGCCATCCCGAAGCCGTCCGGCTTGGGCAGACATGCCTGGACCCCTGCCGCGGTCGCGTCGGCCAGCATGCAGCTGTGCGCGATCACCGCGAGCCCATCCGGGCCTTGCCCGCCGCGGCCGCGGCCGAGGGTGGTGGA
>DASWDB010000152.1:0-11207 GCA_036395715.1 Actinomycetota bacterium
AGCAGTTCGCCGATTGCATAACGGGGGGATATCTGGGGCCCGGCGAACAGGCCCCACCCCCCTACACCACGCTCGACGAGTTCTGTCGGGCCGTGACCACGTCTCCTACGCCGGAAACCGGCCTGAAGCTCGGAGATGCCGCAGACGTTATCCAGCACACCGGGACGTTCACGGTGCTGCTGGGGGTCGTGCTCGGGGCTTCGTTGATGGGAGCCGACTGGGGGGCGGGCACGATGACCACGCTCCTCACGTGGGAGCCCCGACGGATCCGCGTGTTCCTCACCCGCGCGCTCGTCGTGGCGATCGTCGTCGCGGTGATCACGCTGGTACTCCAGGCGTTGCTGTTGGGCGGGTTCAGGCTGGCGGTCGCCCTCCGGGGCACCACCCTGGGCTCCCCCCCCGGACTCTTCGGCGACGTCGTCCAGAGCGTCCTCCGAGTCTCGGCGGTGGCGGTCGCCTTCGGTCTTGTCGCGATGGCGGTCGCCACGGTCGGTCGTTCGACAGTCGCTGCTGTCGGGGTTTTGTTCGGTTATCTGGTGCTGTTCGAAGGCGTGATCGCCGGCTTCCGTCCCAGCATCCAGGATCGGTTGCTGGTCCGAGCGGCCGGTGTAGTCGTCTCCCAGCAACCGATCTACGACCAGAACGCGTCCTTCAGCTCGGGCTTCTCCAACCAACTCCCGAAGGTCCTCCTCGGGCTCACCGAGGCGTGGGTCGTCGTGGCTACGTACCTCGTCGTGCTGACGGTCCTGGCGCTCCTCGTGTTCCGGGCGCGCGACGTGAACTGACCGCCGTATACTTCGGTCCCTCACGAAACCGCCTCTGACGTGCGGTTCCGCGCCGTCGAGAACATCCGGAGGCCGAGCGGATGACGCTTTCCGCCCATACGTTGACGCTGGTCGCGCTGATCGCGATCGGGTTGTCGCTGCTGGCGATCGGCTTCGTCGTGTTCGCCGGCGGACAGGGAGGCCGGGAGCCGTCGAACGTCCTGACGGGCGACGATGCCGTCGGTGCGCTCATCGGGAAGATCGAGCGTCTCGAGCAGGCGGTCCGGGCGTTGAACGGCACCGACCGTCGTCAGCAGTTCCAGATCGAGGGCAGCGTTCGCCGGGTCGCGCTCCTGCGGTACGACGCGTTCGAGGATGTCGGTGGCAGGCTCTCCTTCTCCTGCGCGATGCTCGACGAGCACGGAACGGGCGTGGTCCTGACGTCGATCAATGGACGACAGGAGACACGCGTGTACGCCAAGCCCGTTACCGCGGGGACGAGCACGTACAACCTGTCGGCCGAAGAGGAAGAGGCGATCAGGCAGGCGATGACGGAAGATCACGAGACGGCCGAAGCACGATGATCTGGCGGCGCGAGGATGCGGAGCCCGAACACGCGGAAGCGCCGCGTGTGCCGGCTCCCCCGGAACGAAAGGACAAGGACATGGCCGAGAACGGCGAGGTCACGATCGTCGGAACGGGTGCGCGTCTGGAGGGCAACGTGGTTTCCGCGGGTAACCTGCGGATCGATGGCCAGGTGAAGGGTCAGATCAATGCGGACGGCGACGTCGTTCTGTCGCCGCAGTCGCAGGTCGAGGCCGACATCCGCTCGCAGAACGTCAGCGTCGCCGGCCGGTTCAAAGGCAACATCCTCGTGAAGGGCAAGGCGCACCTCGCGCGCGGCGGGCGGATCGACGGGAACATCACGTCGAAGACGCTGGTCGTCGAGGAAGGCGGCATCTTCCACGGACAGAGCAACATGGACGCCGGAGCCGGGTCGGGCTCGCAGTCGACGCCGGCCGCGCAGCAGTCTGCCGGCGCGGCCCCGAAGGAGGGAGAGGAGAAGAAGCCCGACCAAGTGAAGGTGTGATGCCTCCATGCTCGACATCAAGCTGATCCGGGAGGACCCGGAGCCGTTCCGCAAGGCGCTCGCCCGGAGGGATCTGGCGAAGCGCGTCGACGAGCTCTTGGAGGCGGACGAACGGCGCCGCGAGCTGACGAAGCGCGTCGAGGAGCTCAGAGCGGAACAGAACCGTGCGTCGAAGGCGATCGGTGGCGCGCAGGGCGATGAGAAGCAGCGGCTCATCCAGGAGGTCGCCAAGGTGAGCGCGGAGCTGAAGGAGCTGGAGCCGCAGCTGGCCGAAGCCGAGACCGCGCTCAGCCTGCTCCTGGCCGCGACCCCGAACCTCCCCCATCCCAGCTCGCCCGATGGGTTCACCGAGGAGGACGCCGTCGAGGTCAGGCGCAACCACGAGGCGCCGCCCACGTTCGACTTCGAACCGAAGGATCACGCCGACCTGGGCGCTGCCCTCGGCGTGCTGGACGTCGAACGCGGGGCGCGGACGAGCGGCTCGCGGTTCGTCTACCTGCTGGGCGACCTCGTCTTCGTCCAGTTCGCGCTGATGCGGAGCGCGATGGACATCCTCGCCGAGAAAGGGTTCCTGCCGGTGATCCCGCCGGTCCTCGTTCGGGATGAAGCGATGTACGGGACCGGCTTCCTCCCGACCGACGCCGTCAACATCTACCGGACCGCGGAGGACGACCTGTACCTGGTCGGGACCGCGGAGGTTCCGCTCGCGGCCCTCCACCTGGGCGAGGTCTTGGACGAGGCGGACCTGCCGGTCCGGTACGCGGGCTACTCGACGTGCTTCCGGCGCGAGGCCGGCACCTACGGGAAAGACACGGGCGGGATGTTCCGCGTCCACCAGTTCGACAAGGTGGAGATGTTCTCATTCACGACGCCGGAGACCAGCTGGGACGAGCACGAGTACCTCGTCAGCGTCGAGGAGGAAGTGCTCGGCAAGCTCGAGATCCCGTATCGCGTCGTCAACATCGCCGCGGGCGACCTGGGCGGGGCCGCGGCGAAGAAGTACGACATCGAGGTGTGGCTCCCCGGTCAGCAGCGGTATCGCGAGCTGACGAGCTGTTCGAACACGACGGACTACCAGGCGCGCCGGATGCAGACGCGGGTGCGCCGGAGCGACGGAACGCTCGAAACGCTCCACACGTTGAACGGGACCGCCACGGCGATCGGGCGGACCCTGATCGCGATCTTGGAGAACCACCAGCAAGCCGACGGCTCGGTCCTCGTGCCCGAGCATCTGTGGCAGTACCTGCCGGAGCGGGCGAGGGTGCTGACGCCCCGTCCGTAGGTGCTTCGGTGACCACGACTGGGCGGGGGTCCGAGAGAAAGGATCGGAGACATGAGGAAGCTGATCGTGAATACCTTCGTGACCCTCGACGGGGTCATGCAGGCCCCGGGCGGCCCCGGCGAGGACGACAGCGGCGGCTTCACGCTGGGTGGCTGGTCGGTGAACTACTGGGACGACATGATGGGTCAGCTCATGGGCGACGCGATGAGCGCGCCGTTCGATCTCCTCCTCGGACGCAAGACCTACGACATCTTCTCCGCGTATTGGCCGCACGCGACAGAGGAACCCGGCGCCAAGCCGTTGAACGACGCCACCAAGTTCGTCGCGTCGCGGAGTCATCCGACGCTGGAGTGGGGCCCGTCGGTCCTGATCGAGGGAGACGCGGCCGAAGGCATCGCGGCGCTCAAGAAGGAAGACGGACCGGAGCTGCAGGTGCACGGCAGCGGGAACCTGATCCAGACGCTCTTGCGCCACAACCTCATCGACCTGTACCGCCTGTGGGTCTTCCCCCTCGTCATCGGATCGGGGAAGCGCTTGTTCTCGGACGGCACGATCCCCGCAGGGCTGAAGCTCGTCGACAGCAACGTTTCCACGACCGGAGTAGTGATCGGTACGTACGTGCCGGCAGGCGAGATCGTCACCGGATCGTTCGCGCTGGACTGATCAGCTCGAGAAGTCCGATGCACAGGAGCCAGCTGGTCCGGAGGCATCATCTCGAGGAACGTGACCGTTTCGCGCACCGAGCCGCATCGTAGATGCGAGCCTCGGCGCGCTTCACGCCGACGGTCGCAGGTTGGCGGCTGACGACGGTCTCTCGTCCGGTTCGTGGATGGCGGATCGGGGTATCGAACATGCAGGCGGACCGGCGTGTTGGGATGACGTGTGCCTTCGTGGATCGAGGAGGTGATGTTGCGGTCCGATGCCGACGCGGTCGATCCTCCAGCGAGTTTCATCTAGTTGCATGGAGGGAGGGATCGCTGTGCGAGCGATCAAGATGCTCTTCCTGACCGCATCGATCCTTGGTCTCATCCCGAGAGCAGCCGCGTTCGCGGCTCCTGCGGATGTACACCACTTCGCGTTCCGAGGCTCGGTCGCCGAAGGCGCGTGGCTCAGCCGCACCGATACGTCGTTCACCTTCACGTACGTGAACGCGATGAAGACCAGGACGGACCAGGAACTGTTCGTGGATCAGGACACGGAGTACTTCGACAACGGCGGGAACTTCATCGGCGACACCGATACGTTCGTGGACGTACCGAACGGGTTTTCGTTCACGACCGACGCGGGCAAGCTCTCGGCCGCGAGCGTGAGCGGAAGCCACGTCCCCGGCACCACCTGCTCCTACGATGCGAACTTCGATCTCATCGGTTGCACCGGGACCGCCGTGGATGTCTCTGTGACTTGGACCGGTTACGGTCCCATCGGCAGGGGAACCTTCCACGACCAGTTCCACAGCGATGGATTCACGTTCAGCGACCACTTCCAGGGGATGTCTCGGAAGGCGGTGGCGAGCGGCACAGTAGGGGGCCGGGTGCTGACCACGGATGATCTGGGCTTCGCCGACATGCTCCGTTCGAACTTCGGCGGGGTCGACATCTGCATCGGCTGCTAGTTGGGGTCTGAGTGGGCTACTGCCGAGGGGCGTCTGCGCCCCTCGACAGTCATGCTGGAAACGTGTGGGCTTCTCAGCCCTGCTGTCGAGCTTGATCTTCGATCGGAGCCTGAATCGGCTTCTCCGGCGCGTGCCGTGAGGTGACATCAACCGTGACGCCTTGCCAGGTGGCCGGTTCCCACTGGGGAGGCGTGACCCGGCGGCCCACGCCGTGGATCCACCGGATGGACCCGTCGCGATGGATGACGCGGAACTCGTCGTCCCACACGCCGGTCCGATCGGATGCCTCGTTCGCCCGTACGACGCGCTCGCGATCGTCCGGATGGACCAGACGCGGGAAGTGGTACGGCTCCGCAACCAGCTCTTCCGACGTGTAGCCAAGGAGCTCGTACGCCTGGGCGCCCATGAAGACGTACCGGGTCCACCCGGTGCCCTCGTCGACCGTGTGGGTCCATGGGATCGCGGGCATGCCGTCAACCAGCTCGCGCAGGATCGCGTGCTCAGCAGCAAGCGCGTCTTCGGCCGTGCGGCGGGTCGTCACGTCCAGCATCACGCCTTGGAACCGGATCGGGCGGCCGATCTCGTCGCGTTCGATGCAGCGTCCACGGTCGTTCAGCCACACGATCCGGCCGTCGGCCGCGATCATCCGATAGTCGATGTCCCACGGCTCTCCGCGCTCGGCGTTGGCACGCGTCTGCGCCACGACCTGATCGCGATCGTCCGGATGCATCAGTTCGAACCACTGCGCGGGATCGATCCAGGCTTCGCGGGGCGCTCCGAGGATCTCCGACATCAGTGGTCCCATGTAGCGCAGCTCGATCCGCAGCTGATCCCCATGCTCGACGTGGAAGCTGTATGGGACCATCGGTCCGAGCTCCGCGAGCTCACGGAACCGCCTCTCCGCCTCGGCTGCCTTCCGCTCCGCCTCCAGGCGAGCGGTCAGGTCGATCAGCACCCCTTGGAACAGGAACGGCTCGCCAGCCGCGTTCCGCGAAAGCATCGTGGCACGGTCGAGCACCTGCACGATCCTTCCGCTCTTGTCGAAGTAGCGGTACTGCATCTCGAAGGCTTCACCAGTCCTGCGGCTGCGTTCCCATGCCGCCGCGACCGGATCGTGATCATGCGGGTGGACCCTGCTCATCCTTGTCCGTTCGTCCCGCCATTCGATCGTCGTGAATCCGAGGAGCTCCTCGATCCGGGGACTGGCGTAGGAGTGGTCGCGGTCGTCGTCGGCCGCGGCCACCTGCCGTCGATAGACGACCGCCGGGAGGTCCTCGACGAGGTGTCGGAAGCGATCCTCCGCGAACCGGAGCTCCCGTTCGACCCTGCGCCGCTCGCCGATCTCGAGCGTCATCAGCTCGTTGGCCTCTTCCAGCTGCGCGGTCCGGGCGAGCACACGGAACTCGAGCTCGTCGTTCGAGGTCCGAAGCCGATCCTCCGCTTCCTTCTGCGCCGTGATGTCCACCATCACGCCCTGCCAGGTGAGCGGCCGGCCCTCGACGTCTCGGAGGAGCACCGCCTGGTCTCGGACCCAGACCACGTGTCCATCGGCGGCGATCAACCGATACTCGCGTGACCACGGATCGCCGGTCGCGCTGTGCAGGTCATGCGCGGCGAGCTCGATCTCGCGGTCATCCGGATGGAGGAGCTCCGCCCAGATGTCCTGTTGATCGAGCCACTCATCCCGGGTGTAACCGAACAACGCCTCGATGTGGGGGCTCGCGTACAGCGTGCGACGTTCGTCGTCGAGCCCCATCTCGTAGACGACCGCGGGGATGCCCTCGACGAGCGCCCGGTAGCGTGCTTCGCTGGTCGCCAGCTCGCGTTCGACGTGGACCCGGTCCGTGATGTCGACGAGGACGCCACGCCAGTGGAGCCGGTTGCCCTCGGCGTCGCGGATCAAGACGGCGTGATCGTGCACCCAGACTTGGGTCCCGTCGGGGCGAACATGCCGGAATTCTAGGTCGAAAGGCGCCCCTTGAGCCACGGCAACCTTCCACGCCTCGAGGACGCCGGCCACGTCGTCGGGATGGATCACCCGGACCCAATCGGGGCCGGCCTCTTCGAAGAACGCTGGCGGGTATCCGAGGATCGTTTCGACGTTCGGACTGATGTACAGGGTGTCGGGGAGCGGCTCGTCGGAATCGATGTACAGGACGGCCGGGAGATGCTCCACGATCGACCGCATGTCGGTTTCGGGGTCGGATCCGCGCGGGATCCATGAGACGTCGCTGGTCACGCTTGCAGCGTAGCGGACTTCCTCAGCGGTTCGCTCGCCCTCGTAGCGGCTACGCCTTCGCGTACTTCTGGACGAACGCGAGGGCCGTGTCGGCGACCTCTCGCCACCCATTGTCGATCGTGAGCGCGTGGCCCCGGTCCGGGACCTTGACGATCTCGGTCACGCCCTCGTTCTTGGCCTGCCGCTTGTAGGACGCGTTGGCGATCGCCCACGGAACCACGTTGTCCTTCTCGCCATCCAGGATGAGCAGGGGTCCCCGATCCGGGTTCTTCGTGTCGACCTTCGCCTCGGTCCACGGGTTGAGGTTGGCCGCCGCGGCCTGGAAGAGCGGCTCACCGGAGGTCGGTACCGCAAAGGTTTGGTACAGCTCCTTCGCCTCGTCCTCGCTGACCGCGTTGGCGAAGGAATAGCGGAACTGCTCGTACGTGAGTGGCACCGCACGACGGTAGTTCGCGGGATTCTTCAGGACCGGCGACGCGGACCTCAGCGATGAGATCGGCAGCGGGAGCACACCCCGGAACGGCGCCGGATCGATCGCCACCGATACGGCGGCCAACCCACGACCCGCGAGGATCTGGGTTAGGAGCCCGCCGAAGGAATGACCGATGATGGCCGGCTTCTTCTTCAGCCCGCGGATGACGTCCTCGAAGTGATCCGCGACATCACCCACGGACTTGTTGGCGAACACCTCGGGATGCGCCTTGGCCTCGGCGACCGTGTCGGGATCATCGGGCCAGCCCGGCGTCAACGAGGCGTAGCCGTTCTTCTCGAAGAGCTTCGCCCACCGGTCCCAGCTCGTGGGCAGCAGCCACAGCCCATGCACGAACACGACGGGGACACTCCCGGCGGTGTTCGCCCGTTCCACCTGCTTGGCCTCGAGCTTGGTGATCGGCGCGCTTTCCTTCGTCTTCATGTCGTCCCCTCCTGCGATCCCAGACGGCCAGACCCACCTCGTCCGCCCCACCCTAGGTCTGGTCCGGAGATAGGACAAACGCGCGTGTGAGATGGCGACTGACCTTGCCCGTATGCTCACGCGATGGCATATTTCGTGGCGATCGCGATCGGCCTCGTCTTCGGTGCCAGCGACCAGTACCTCGGGACGGTGCATGTCACCTCGAGGCTGGGCTGGTGGACCATCACGGTGAGCGGCATGTCGGCGCCGTGGCTGATCGTGCCCTTCCTCGTGGGCACGACGCAGGATCGTGCTCGCAGGGCAGTGGCGCTCGGGCTGATCCTGACGATGTCGGCATTGCTTGGCTACTTCGCGATGTCGAACAGCGTGTTCGAAGGCGTCCCGATCGACCGTTTCTGGCCTCGGACGGTCTCGATCGTGCGGAGCGGCGGGAACCTACTGTGGATCGCCGGCGGTGCGATCACCGCGCCGCTGTATGCCTACTTCGGACATCGTTGGCGCGTCGCCCGATCGTGGATCGGCGCGTTGCTGGTCACGTGTGCGCTCTGCTTCGAGCCGCTCGTGCGCCGCATCGTCGGCGATCGCTACTTCGGCGGACTCAACGGCTCACAGGTCGCGTGGAGAACCGAGGTCGCCGTGGGGATCGCAGCCAGCTTCGTCTTCCTGTCGATGATCATCTTCGCGCGGCGAGCACGCGCACCCGTCGGCACTCGGTAGGCTCCTCCCTGGGAGGCTGGCCGAGCGGACGAAGGCGACGGTCTTGAAAACGGTCTCCGCCATGGCTTTCGTGCCGCGATAGCTCGACTTTCGGTGCCGGTCATGGGCCGCTATATCGGCTAACCAGCCACGCGCTGGTCGCGAGCCATTTCCCCAGGTCAGAGGCCCTTTCGCCCCCTTCCAGACCCTTGCCGACTCGAGCGACTCGAACGGCCGCGGGCCGGATGAAGCGCGGATCCGGGCGGCACGACCCCGGCGATCCGAGATGCGGGTTCACCAGGGGAATCTCGCCCGGGGTGCGCCCAGCAACCGCATCACCTCCCGCCGAAACATGACCAGTTGACGGTCCCACCACGCCACTGTCCGGAAGCAGCTCAAGCTGCACGGGGGCCACGAGGTCGATACGGCCGGAGATGGGTTCTTCATCACCCTCTCGAGCCCGGCCCGCGGGGTCCGATGCGCGTTCGCGATCGTAAGAGAGGTCCGGGAGCTCGGCCTGGACGTGCGGGCAGGGCTCCACATCGGCGAGGTGCAACTAACGGGGGAGAAGGTCGGCGGGATCGCCGTCACGACGGCCGCTCGCGTGTCCGCAGCTGCCGGCCCGGGTCAGGTGCTTGCCACCGACACGATCCTCCACATGGTGACCGGCTCCGGGTTCGAGTTCACGGGCCTCGGCCCCGCGAGCTCAAGGGTGTCCCCGGGCGATGGGAGCTATTCAGTCTCGATGCCGTCGACGGCGAGCCGATCGGGCCATCGCTCGAACCGGACGAGGCCGCCGAAGCCCGGGATCGTTCGAGCCGTCCGGAGACACCGAAGGGACGGCCTCCGCGATTGCTCCTTGCGGGGCTCGCCGTAGCGCTGGTTGCTGTTTCGGCCGTCGTTGTTCTGGTGTCTAGAGACAAGTCGCACTCGATCGCCCCTCCGCCTACCGCAGGCCCCCTACCGACGGCACTTGTTGGCTTCAACGATGGATCAGGTGACGAGGCTTTCCGTGTTCCACTCCTCGGGGGAGGTGGCGGCGGTCCGATCGTACTCACCGACGCTGCGCCCACGGCATTCGCATGAGTGGCCTCTGCGGTTGGGAACGGAGGCCTGGCCGGCCCGAGCGTGTCGCAGATCAATCGGACGAGTGGCGTGGGCATCGACGAGTTCCTCGCTACACGGGATGCGTGCCTGTGTCTCGCTGCGGCCAGAGGTCGGCTCTGGTACCCGATCACGACGGGAGAGGTTTCACCCGATCTGGGCATAGCCCCGGGGATCTCCGTGCAAGGCCGAAGCCTCAGGGACGAGTCTGATCATGAGGTCATCGTTTGTCGATAGAAGCTGAGCGATGTTGCGGCGTTCGTCTCCGGTGCCGGGTATCTCTGGGTCGCGAGCGCAACTACCGACATGGTCTTCCGGGTCGACCCCACGACAACGGACGTGCAGAAGTTCCCGCTGCGTCAGAGCGCAGACGTGTTGGTGTTCGGGGATGGGAGCGTCTGGGTGCTCGACACGCTCGACGGCAAGATCGCACGAGTCGATCCCTCGAAGGGCCAGTTGGGTCCATCCTTCCTGGCCTCGGGCGATCTTCACGGGATGGCGGTCGGGGGCGGGTACCTATGGGTGACGGACGCCTCAACGAACGGGATCCAGCGGATCTCCGAGGATCTGGGATCGCCCCCTACTCGGATGCCGGTTGGCCAGGTCGGCGGTCGGCCCGAATCCGTCGCATACGATGATGGTGCGATCTTGGTCGGCTTCACGGGTGGGACCCTCGCGAAAATCAACCCCTCGAACCCGTCATCTCCGGCAACAATCTGGACACAAGAGGTTGGCTTCATCGATAACGGTCGACCGGAGCACCGTGTTGATGGCTGGCGGTCCGCTCGCTCATCTGGTAGCGCTGTCACCGCCCTGAAACGTTGCGACGAGGAACTCACTCCCGGCGAGACTCGCTCACCTGAACTCTTTCCGATGTCGCTTGGGGCGCTCCCTCGGGCGTGGGCGTTTCGTGGACATCTGCTCCTGAATCAGCGTCTCGGAGGCGAAGTCACTCAGCTGTCAGAATCGTTCGATGGAACCCGTCGACCCCGCCGTATTCGCCGGACGTGACCCGCAGTGGCGGGGAGCCTGGGAGGAGCGGCTCGATGCCGATTCCAGGCGGCAGGTCACATCCGCAATCAAGGACGGTTCTCGCCTCGATGACCCAGCCCTAGAGCCTTTCCTCTAAGGACTGATAGCCCGCAGGCGCAGGCAGAATCGATGGCGCATCGTGCAAGGTGTGTTCACGCTTGCACTCCTGGGCGCCTGGGTCATCGCGACGACGGTGATCCGGCCGAGCCTCTGGAGCTGGTTCTACATCGCGTCCCTCATCGCCGGCCTTGCCATCGTCCCATTCGCCGTCCTGCGAGAGCGTCGAAGGTTGGACAGAGCTGAATCGGTACAGACATCGCCACGTGGGTGACTCAACGTTCGCTGGGTGGGGCGCTCCCTCGGGCGTGGGCGTCTCGTGGACGTGCCCTGCTCCTCCAAGACCGCTGCAAGATCGAGATGTGGCCCGCGTCAATCGAGCCGCAAGCTGAGGAGCCGATCCCCTCCCGGATCGGCC
>DASWDB010000153.1:0-3554 GCA_036395715.1 Actinomycetota bacterium
CACTTCGGCGTTGGGGTCGATCTCCGCGGCGACACCGCCATCCTCGATGCCACCGAGGTGTCCGCGTTCGAGGCACCGCACGATCTGGTGGGGCAGATGCGGGCATCGATCGTGGTCCTCGGGCCGCTGCTCGCCAGGACCGGGAGGGCTCGGGTCTCGCTCCCCGGCGGGGACGAGATCGGCGCGCGGCCGGTCGAGCTCCATGTCCGTGGGCTCGAGCGGATGGGAGCGACCGTTCGTTCGGAGCATGGCTTCCTGGTGGCCGAGGCGCGGTCGCTCCACGGCGCTTCGATCACGCTCGACTATCCGAGCGTCACCGCCACCGAGAACCTCCTGCTCGCGGGGGTGCTCGCGCGCGGCGCGACCGTGATCGATAACGCGGCGCGGGAGCCGGAGATCGCCGATCTCGCCGACTTCCTGGTGTCGATGGGCGCGATCGTGCACGGAGCAGGTAGCAGCACGATCTCGATCGACGGCGTGGACGAACTTCGTCCGGCCGATCACGATGCCGTCCCCGATCGGATCGAAGCGGGGACGTGGGCGGCCGCGGCCGTCGCGACGCAGGGAGACGTGACGATCGAGAACGCACGCCCGGAGCACTTGGACCTGTTCCTGACGAAGCTGGAGGACGCGGGTGCCCAGGTCGCCCGCAGTGAAGGCGCGGGGCTCCGCGTCCAACAGCGTGGGCAGCCCCGTGCACTCGATTTCGTGACGCTCCCGTACCCGGGGATCGCGACGGATTTCCAGCCGATCCTCCTCGCGATGCTCGCGGTTGCCGAGGGCACGAGCATCGCGACGGAGAACGTCTTCGAGGGTCGATTCACCTACATCGGAGAGCTCCAGCGGATGGGCGCGGACATCAGCCCGGAGGGGCATCACGCGGTGATCAGGGGCGTGCCCCGGCTGTCTGCGGCCCCGGTCCGGGCGCCGGACATCCGCGCCGGCGCGGCCCTCGTGATGGCCGCACTCGTCGCCGACGGCGTCACCGAGGTCGCGGACGTGTACCACATCGATCGCGGATACGAGGACTTCGAGCACAAGCTGGTGTCGCTCGGCGCCGAGATCCGTCGCGGCGGCGATCCGGTCGTGATCCCGGACCCGGCGGAACTGCGGTGATCCCCGAGCTCCCGCCGCCACCGGGAGCGCCTGCTCATCACGGACCCCGGGATCTCCCGGCGGTCCGGTGGGGTCCGTGGGAGGCCATCACCGTCTTCTTCCTGGGCAACATCGTGATCGCGCAGGTGGTCGTCGGGAGCGTCGTCCTCGCGTTGATGGGCGTGGGATCGGGCGAGCCCATCGAGGGGCTGCCGCAGATCATGGCAACGGTCGCCGCCGACCTCGCCTTCCTCGGAGCGATGCTCCTGTGGCTCACCTGGAGGGCCAGGGACTGGCGCCGACGGGTGGGCCTCACCTTCGGCGCCACGGCCGCGCGCGACGCCGCGGTGGGGTTCGGCCTCGGAGCACTGCTGTACTTCGTCGTCGCGGTCGTCGTCGCCGTCCCGCTGCTCTCCGTCTTCCGGCGGCTGTTCGGTGCCGGCGTTTCGCCACCGGAGCAGATCCCCGGCAGCCTCTCGATCAACGCGAAGATCATCACGGCGTTCCTGGCCCTGGTGCTCGCCCCCGTCACCGAGGAGCTGTTCTATCGGGGGATCTTCTACCGGAGCCTCCGCGACCGGCACGGGGTCCTCGTCGGCGCCGCGGTCTCGTCCCTGTTGTTCGGGGCCTCGCACGTCGTCTCCGCTCCGTGGCGCGACGTCGTGTTCCTCCAGACGCTGATGGTGTTCACGGGCGTCGGCCTGGCGCTGATCTACGAGCGTCGGGCGAACCTCGTTGCGGATATCGCGGCGCACATGGCATTCAACGTGATCGGCATCGTGATCATCTTCGGCACGCACTGAAATGCCCCTATCCTGTGAGCTCGCGACCTGGAGTGCTGAACGTGCCAACGTTCCCGACCGACGAGTGGTTCCAAGCCTTCATCACATCGATCAACGGGTCGGAGGAATACCGGACCGCCGCCGCGGATTGGGAGGGCGACATCGCGTTCCTCGTCCAAGCCGAGCCGGACGTGCATGTCCCAGATGACGTGTGGGGATACCTCGACCTGTGGCATGGCAGGTGCCGCGGCGGCGGGGTAGTGGACCGGAGCGCGGGCGAGCGGGCCGCGTATCTCCTCAGCGCCCCCTACACGCGATGGAAGAGCATCCTGCTCGGTGAGCTCGACCCGATCAAGGGGATGATGCAGGGCAAACTGAAGGTCCGCGGGGACCTTCCCACGATCGTGCGATACGTCCGAGCCGCGAACGAGCTCGTGCGACTCACCGGTGACGTGGACACCGTGTTCCCGGACGAGGGCTAGCGTGCGGGCGGTCGTGTTCGCCGACGGAGGTCGGGTTCGGGTCGCGGACGTCCCGGAGCCGATCGTCGAACGTCCGACCGACGCGATCGTTCGCGTGACGAGGACGGCGATCTGCGGAACGGACCTCCACTTCCTCCACGGCAAGGCGCCGATCGAACCGGGCGCGGTCCTCGGCCACGAGGCCGTCGGGGTCGTGGAATCGGTCGGCGACGACGTGACCGGCGTTCGGCCCGGCGACCGCGTCGTGGTGTCCTTCCACATCGCGTGCGGGTCCTGCTGGTTCTGCCGACGAGGGGAAACGTCCCTCTGCGAGGAGCATGCGATCTTGGGCGCCGGCCCGTTCGGCGGGGACCTTCCCGGCGCACAGGCCGAACGCGTCCGCGTGCCCTTCGCGGATATCAACCTGCTCCCCATCCCGCCTGCGGTGGATGACGAACGCGCGCTCTTCGTCGGCGACGTCCTGACGACCGGGGTGTACGCGGCATGCCTGGCCGGGCCGACGGCCGCGGAGATCGTGGCCGTCGTGGGGCTGGGTCCCGTCGGATACTGTACGGTGCAAGCCCTGCTGGCGCTCGGAGCCGGGACCGTGTTCGGCGTCGACCTCGACCCCGCCCGTCGTGCGCTGGCCGAGGCTGCGGGGGCGATCCCCATCGACGCGGATCGCGTCAACCCCCCGATGGTCGTGGCACGCGCCACGCAGGACCGGGGAGCCGACATCGTGATCGAGGCGGTCGGCGCTCCGTCCGCCTACGAGACCTCGGTCGACATCGTGCGTCGCGGGGGCCGAGTCGTCGTCGTCGGGATGTACGCGGGCGAGGTCACCGAGCTCCAGCTCGGTGTCTATTGGACCAGGGGGCTGGACGTCCGCTTCGCAGGACTGTGCCCCACCCATGCGTACTGGGAGCGCACGATGGCCCTCCTGGCCGAGGGCCGCCTCGACCCATCGCCGATCGTGAGCCACCGGCTGTCGTTGGAGGAGGCGCCCCGGGGCTACGAGCTCTTCGACCGGCGGCTCGCGACGAAGGTCCTGCTCGCGCCGTGAGCACCGGATCCGCTTCGGTCGCGGAACCCGGCGGGATCACGGAGCTGATCGACGGCCTCGTTCACCAGAACCTCCGGCGCGATCCCGACCGCCGACTCCTCGGCAAGGACGTGGTCACGATCGAGGCCCTGGACGCGGGCGTCGCGGCATCGA
>DASWDB010000154.1:0-5152 GCA_036395715.1 Actinomycetota bacterium
ACCCCACCAGAAACAGACCGGAATCCCGGATCCTCGTCGGATCGAATCTCCGGCGATCTGGAGGGCCGCCTTCGGGCCCTCCGCCCGGAGGAGCTCCCGCCGCAGTTCCACGTCCTCCTCGAGCGACACGATCGCCCGACGGAGTTGGTCCCGCTCGGCGAGGTCCTCCAGCCGGAGCGCCAAGTGATCTGCTAAAGCCGCCAGGCCCTCCCGGTGGTTCCGAAGGACGTCCATCGGAACGACGACCTCGAGGACGCCGAGCGACCGCTCCCCGCGATGGAGTGGGAAGAACCCCCACGACGCTCGGTGATCCTCCGTCCGGCCGGACGACGGTTCGAGGCAGGAGAAGGTCATGGCATCGAACGACGTCCGACGTATCGCGGTCGCCTCTGGCCCGATCTGCAGACGTTCACCTTGGCGCCAGATGACGCGCAACCTGCCGCGCGCGTCCGGCATCACGAGGTGGACCGTGGGTTGCTCGCCGGTCACCTCTCGGATGAGCCTTGCCGTCCAGGAAGCAGCCTGAGCCGCGTCGTCCTGGATCGCCGACCCGTCCGACGCTACGAGCTCCTCCGACCGTTGTTCACCGATCGTTGCATGAGATATGCCCCTCCGCATGTCCCTCCCTCGGCCAGGGGAACCGAGCTAAAAACCCGGCATGGAAACCACACCGTAACTTTCCCCGATCGGAACGAAATATCCGCCAGATGGTTACCCCGGTCGGGGGAGCCATATCGGTTAATCAGGCTAATCCATTCAGCGTAGTGACGAGACTACAACGCGTATCGCGTTCCCGCAAGAGGGTTATCGCAATGCGTCCGAAAGATATCGATCCGGTGACTCCCATCGTGTGGGACACCCACCCTCGGGCGGTTACGCGACAAGGAAGACCGCGGAGCGCGTCCACAACTGATGCCCTGGCGCGCAATCATCTCTGCTGGCCAGGAAAGATACGTTCCCGGCTCACCCCACACCGCATAGCAGCCTTGGCGTAGCTGTTCTACAGTGCGGACACTTCCCAGGACCGAGTTTGTTGCGACGACGAAGACGGGACACATGGCATCCATGGCCCTGGAGATCGGGCGAGCGCTCAGGCGTGCACGGCTCGCACGAGGATTAACCCTCAAGCAACTCGCGGTCGCGTCGGCCGGCCGTTTCAAGGCGACGTCCGTCGCGGGATACGAGCGTGGGGAGCGCAGCATCTCGGTGATCCGGTTCTGCGAATTGTGCCGGATGTTCGGCGTCCCCCCCGACCGACTCCTCGGCGAGGTCCTACGGGCCACGCAGGCGGATCCGGAGCTCATGATCGACCTCACGCACCTCGAACGACTCGGGCCCGCGGAGGGTGAGCTCCTGTCTGGCTTCGTCCAGCAGGTCGCGTCGCTCCGTCGCTCAGGCGATGTCGACACCATCACCCTTCGCGTGAGCGACATCGAGGTGCTCGCTTCGGCAGCGGGCAGGCGGCCGGACGAGCTCAGAGAGATCCTCGGGACGGTCCGTCGCCCTCGAGGGGACCTCAGACCGAACGATGTTCGTAGAGTGCGCTGAGGTATGCAACGGTCTCCCTCAACCCCTCGTCGAGACCTGTCGTCGGGCGCCAGCCGAGCGTCGAGCGAGCGAGCGTGTTGTCGAGGGCGATACGTCGGAGCTCTCCCGTCGGCTGCGGACCGGACCGCGCGCCAGGGCTGATACCGATGATCCCCGCGAGCATCTCGCGGACCTGATTCACCGAGGTCTCAACGCCTGTCCCGATGTTCACCAGCGAGCCAGACGCCCGTTCGATGGCGAGGACGAACGCCCGAACGGTGTCGTGGACGTACACGTAATCACGGGTCTGCTCGCCGTCTCCGAACACGATCGGCTCCCTGCCCGCCAGCATCGCCGAGGCGAAGATCGAGATCACGCCTGCCTCGCCGTCGGGGTCCTGTCGGGGCCCGTAGACGTTGCCGAGGGCGAGGGCGGTGAAGTCCAGCGATCGCTGGACGGAGTAGAGATCCAGGTACTCGAGGACGGTCTTCTTGCTGATGCCGTAGGGAGACCGCGGGTGAGACCCGTTCGCACGCGATTCGTCGACGGGCAGATCCGCCGGCTCCCCATAGAGTGTCCCGCCGGACGCCGCATAGACGACCTTCCGAGCTTCGGCCGCGGCTGCGCATCGCAGCACGTTCAGCGACCCCGAGATGTTGATGCTCGCGTCGTGATCGGGGTCTTCGAGCGATGGACGCACCCCTGATTGCGCGGCCAGATGCATCACCACGTCCGGCCGCTGACGCTCGAACAACTCGAGGAGCGCATCGTCGCGGATGTCCATCCCGACGAAGGTGAACGCGCGCTCCTGGGCCTCCGCCGCGGCGAGGTTGTGTCTCCTGCCGGTGGCCATGTTGTCGACCCCGATCACCCGGTGTCCCTCGGCGAGCAGGTGATCGCACAGGTGGGATCCGATGAATCCCGCGCTTCCCGTGACGAGGACAGAGGCCATACGGGCGCTGACCGCCGCTACGGGGTCTTGACGAATCTGAGCTCGAACAATCGGCCGTCGTTCTCGTTCGGATTCACGTTGTTGTCGACCCCACTTGCCGTGAGGTACAGGCGGCTCCTTCCACCGTCCGTACCGGGCGCGAACGCGATGCCCGAGGCCGATCTGATCCCGAGGCCCGAGATATCGATCTTCTGGACCAACCCGCCCTTCATCGTGGTCTCGAGGATGTACTCCTGACGGCTGCTGATGATGAACAGGTGCTTGCCCCTGATGGCAACGTCCTCGGCCGTCGTGAACCCGTACTTGTGGGTCCCGAAGCTCTGCACGATGTCGTCTCGGGTGCCGAACCTCCTGTCCTTGCCGCGGCGGATCTTGTACACGCGCCGGTTGGTCGAATCCGACACGATCAGCATGGGCACGCGACCACCCCGCCACGCGAGACCTTCCGGGTCGAAGGAGCCGAAGCGGTGCGTGTGCAGGACCGTGATCACCGCATCGTCGCGGGTGCCGAACCTCTTGTCCTTCCCGCGCCCGACCCGGAAGACCCGATCGAGATCGTCGTCCGTGACGAAGAGGGCCTTGTCTTTTCCGTCCCAGGCGAGATCCTCGGGCTCGAGCGTGAACTTCTTGAACGTTCCCGTCGCCAAGAGCCTTCCGCCCCGCTTCGCGACGAAGAAGTTCTTGCCCTTCCACAGGGCAGGGATCTCATCGACCTCCGAGTCCGAGATCAGCAGCTTCCTCGTCTTGGGGTTGTAGGTCAGACCCATCGGATCGGGACTGTGGGTGGGCCAGTTCGAGGTGAGCGTCACCCTGACGAGAGCAGCGTTCGTGGCTGCCGCGGCAGGCTGCGTCCCGGGCAGCAGCGAACAGACGACGGACACGTACAGGACGGTACGCAGCACTTTCTTCATCGGTCACCTCGTTGTCGCGAGGTAGGAACCATATGTTGTCGGAGGCCCCCCACCATCAGCCGAACGGCGTAGATGTCCCGGTCGGGCGGGCCGGGCCTGGCAAGCCACGGAGACCTCAGGATGGCCGGCGCCCCACCGAGCTCGATCGCTCAATTGAGCTTCGCGGCCACCAGCCTTTTGAGGAGGAGTTGATGCCACGTGTTCCAGAAGTCCGCGTGGAGCGAGCCGCCGGGGGCTCTCGCGTGCATCATCATGTCGGAAACCAGATGGCACCTCGCTGCCTTACAGTTCGAGATGCCGTACCGGATGTTCACCTTGATGGCCGGCAGCTGCACCGGGTGGGTCCTGGGGCAGCCGGTCCTGTGACTCCCGTAGACGACGTGACTCCGGTGATTGACCGAGTCCGTGACGATCTTCCCTGCCTTCATCTTCCCGCACATCGGGAAGATGATCTGGCCCCGCACGAACGTGTGCCCGGGCGACCGTCCGGAGCAGTCGATCCGCGCCGTCTTGGCCAGCGCGTTCCCGTCGCAGTTCCAGCCCGAATACCTCCCGATCGTCTTGACGCCTCCCGCGATCATCCGGAAGTTCTTGGGGAAGGGGTTCGTTCGCCGTCCGGGCAACAGACCCGCCCGATAGTAGATCTTGATCCGTCGCGGCGTGACGACCGTCCCGTTGCCGCGGACCAGGGTCGGCGCCCAGTACGCAGCGGACTCTCCTGCCATCACGCAGTTCGTCTTCGCTCGGAGCATCGACCGATACGTTGAGAACGCGTTCGTGCTCTTGTTCCCGAAGAAATCGTGCATGTGAGACGCCCCGGGTTGCCGGGGGTAGACGATCGGGTCGTCTTTCGCTCGATGGGCGAAGAGGCAATCAACGATGAACTGCTGCTCCGCATGGGCGGGCGTTGCCGCCCCAACGATCAGCGACGCCGTCAGCAAGGTGATGACCAGCGATGAGGTTCGCATGGGCTCCTTTCTCTCGGCTCACGGCCCGTCCCGCACCGCCGGGCACCACGACCGCAGCACCCTATCGGACGGTTCGTCGGCTTCGGTGGACATCGACGTGCGACCGCCGCCGGATGGCTTCGAGATGCCATGATCGAGCCGTTCCTTTCGGCGTCATCGGGCATGACGGAGCACGGCGCAGAGTTGAAGCTCGGCAGGCGTCATCGGAGGCCACCCTCGATCGGATCTGCGGCGTTCGGACGTCGCGTAGAGATCGCGTGAAAGATGCGACGACGACCACGGATATGCCTGCTAGCCGGTCAGGTGTTGAGCTGCGTGTTCACCAGCTGCTCGAGTACCGCTTGGTCCCACGTGTTCCAGAAGTCCGCGTGGAGCGTGCTGCCCGGGTCATCTCCCGGCATGTCCGACGATAGGTGGCATCGTTCAGCGATGCAGTTCGAGACGGCGTAGCGGATGTTCACCTTGATCGCCGGCAGCTGGACCGGGTGGTCGGCGGGACACGTCTTCCGTGTCCCGTAGGCAACGTGGCTCCGATGGTCTACGGAGTCCTTGATGACGTTCCCCGCAGCGTCCACCTGACCGCACATCGGGAAGATGATCGTTCCTCGCACGTAGGTGTGGCCCGGTGTACCTCCCGAGCAATCGATGAGCGCCGAGGGAGCGAGCGTCGTCCCGTCACAGTTCCACCCCGAGAGCACACCGGCGCTCGCCATGCCGCCCGCGATCATGCGGAAATCGGGCGGGAAAGGCGTGACCTTCACGTTGGGGTTCGGGGTATCCCGGTAGTAGATCCT
>DASWDB010000155.1:0-7217 GCA_036395715.1 Actinomycetota bacterium
GGACTGTTCGTGGGAGGTGTGAAGCTCCCACTGGCGTTGACGGAGCTGGGATTGATCGATGAGTACGAGTTCGTGGTGCATCCCAGGCTCGCGGGCCACGGGCCGACGTTGTTCGCGGGGCTATCGAAGCATGTCGACTTGGAAGCTCGTGAGCCGGCTGGAGTTCGGCTCGGGGGCAGAGGCGATGCGATACGAGCCGAGAAGGTAGCCATCGGGCTTGCTAGCCCGAGCCGGCCGCATCATGGAGCCCCAGCTCAACCCGCTGCCCACCGTCATCTCCAAAGCCCCAGCTGCAGCCACCATCCCACGCACACCACGACAGACCACTATTTAAGCGACACACCACTAGGGTGCGCCGCTCCCCCCGGTCCGGGGATCGTCCGATCGACGGGTACGCGCCCGCTGCGCCGAGTCTGCGTTCGTGTATCCGGGTGAGCACGTCAGCCTGAACGGAGAGGCGGACCAACCTGCCTCACCCGCCCGCTCGAGCGCGGATAGGCGCCCGCCATACCTCCGGTAGCCTGGGTTACCCATGGCTGATCGTGCCTTCAACTTCGCCCCCGGTCCCGGGATCTTGCCGCTCCCGGTCCTGGAAGAAGCGCGGCGCGATCTCGTGTCCCTCCCGGGTATCGGCGCCTCCGCATTGGAGGTCGGTCATAGGAGTGCCTGGTTCACCTCGGTGATCGAGGAGGCGGATTCCAACCTCCGCCAGCTGCTCGCGATCCCGGGGGGCTACCACGTGCTGTTCTGCCAGGGCGGAGCGTCGATGCAGTTCTCGATGGTCGCGATGAACCTGCTCCGGGGGACCGGGGCGGCTGCCGACTACGTGATCACCGGATCGTGGGGCTCGAAGGCGATCGCGGAAGCCCGGAAGGAGGGGGCCGTCCGGGTCGCATGGACGGGCGCTGATGAGGGGTTCATCCGCGTCCCCGGGCCTGATGAGCTGTTGGGATCGATCGGGAGCACGGCCGCGTACATCCACGTGACCAGCAACGAGACCATCCAGGGCGTCGAGTTCCCCACCACGCCCATCGTCCCCGACAACGCTTCGCTCGTCGCCGACGTCTCGTCCGACTTCCTCTCCCGACCGATCGACATCGGACGCTACGGGCTGCTGTACGCGGGCGCCCAGAAGAACGCCGGGCCGGCCGGCGTCACCGTGGTCATCGTCCGAGACGATCAGCTGGACCGCATCCCGGACGGTCTCCCGGCGACCCTCGATTACCGGACGTACATCGAGCACGGTTCGCGCTACAACACGCCGCCCGTCTTCGCGATCTACATCGTGCTGCTCGTCACCCGGTGGCTCCGCGATGACGTCGGCGGTATCCAGGCGATGCACGCGCGCAACCGCGACAAAGCGAAGCTCCTCTACGACATCCTGGACGAGTCGCCGGCCTTCTTCCGCGGCCATGCGCAGACCGATGCACGGTCGCTGATGAACGTGACCTTCCGTCTGCCGTCCGAGGACCTTGAGGCGAGATTCGTCGCCGAGGCTGCGGAGGAGGGCCTCGTCGAGCTGAAGGGTCACCGCAGTGTCGGTGGGATCCGGGCCTCGATCTACAACGCGATGCCCCGCGAAGGGGTCGAAGCGCTCGCCGCGTTCATGCGCGAGTTCCGGGAGCGCGCGGGTGACGCCGAGACCGAGGGGCGACCTACGAGGAGCTGACGAACCTCGCGATCGCAGGTATCTCAGGCGGCAACCCAGGTCCCGCCGCCGAGCTCTTCCGCCATCTGAGCGAACACCTCCGTGTGACGGTCGACATCCTCGCCGGTCGTGGCGGGAGACATCAACGCCATGTTGTGGAACGGCGTCATCAGGACGCCGCGGTTCAACAGGTAGAGGTGGATGAACGGATCGACCTCGTCGTCCTGCCCCGCGGCGGCCTCGGTCCCGTTCCGGGCGCGCTCCGGCCGGAACAGGTACTCCACCCGGCATCCGAGCCGAACCGCGTGCCACGGAAGTCCTCGAGCCGTGATGACCTCTTGGACGCCTTGCTCGAAGCGCTCCCCGAGCGAGATCATCCGGTCGAAGGCTTCGTCGGTCAGGACCTCGCCCAAGGTCGCCCGCATCGCGGCCAGCGACAGGGCGTTGCCTGCGAGGGTTCCACCGATCCCGCCGACGTCGGCGTTCTTCCAGTCGGTGTGCTCGTAGATCCGCTGCGAGACCGCCTCGGTGAGGCCGTAGGCGGCGCTGGGGATGCCGGCGCCGAGCGTTTTGCCGATCGTCACGATGTCGGGCTTGAGATTCCACGCCTTGGTGCATCCGCCGGGTCCGGCGCTGATCGTGTGGGTCTCGTCGATCAGCAGCAGGGTCTCGTACTTGGTGCAGAGCTCGCGGACCGCCTCGTGGTACCCGGGGTCCGGCAGCACGATCCCGATGTTCGTGAGGGCCGGCTCGAACAGGCAAACGGCGACGTCGCGTTCGGCGAGCGCTCGCTCGAGACCTTCGAGATCGTTGAGCTCGACCACCCGGGTGGTCTCGGTGAGCGGCACGGGCTTGCCAAGGTTCCCCTCGCGCGTGACGACGTTGCCGGCGGCATCGAGCGTCGCAAAGGTCTCGTCGACCGAGCCGTGGTAGTTCCAGTTGTGGACGACGATCTTGGAGCGATCGGTGATCTGGCGTGCCCACCGGATCGCGAACCGATTGGCGTCCGTGGCGGTCAGGCAGAACTGCCAGTACGGGACGCCGAACCGTCGGGCCATCTCCCGGCCGACCCACGCAGCGTCTTCGGTCGGCAACATCAGGGTGATCCCTCGCGCCGCTTGCTCCGCGATGGCATCGAGTGACACCTTCGGCGCGTGTCCGGCCATGCCGCCCGTGTCTCCCAGACAGAAGTCCACGAACGCGTTCCCATCCACATCCCAGAACCGCGCGCCCTCGGCTCGATCGACGAAGACGGGATGGTCACCGGGCCAGCGCGTCATCCAGTTCATCGGCACCCCGAAGAGCAGCGACGAGCGCGCATCCTCCGCGAGCTCTCTGGATCGGGGGTGGCGCTCGCGGAACAGGCCTCGCTCGCGCTCCATCAGTTCGTGGAGCCGTGTTCGGTCGATCGTCGTCATTCGGTCCTCCTCAACCGGCTGCGCGAAGTCTATTCGGCGGTACCATCGCGCGATGGCCCGCGCCCGCCGGCTCGCGTGTTCCCTCCTTTCGGCGTGCGTCGCGATAACAGGGCTGGCGAGCCCCGCACAGGCCCACACGACCGCACAGGCCCACACGACCGCACGACCACTCGCCACTCCACCGGCATGGATCCGCGACATCCGAGCTGCGATCGGGGATCGCCCGGTATCGGTCGCCATCGGGAAGGATGGGGTGTTCTGGTTCCGCCACCTCGGCTGGGTCCGCCGTCCACCGGCATCGAACGAGAAACTCCTGCTCTCGATGGCCCTGTTCGATCGGTTCGCTCCGGAGAAGACGATCCACACGGACGTCAAGGCCAGCTCGGGGCCGGACGCGCACGGGATCGTGCACGGGGATCTCTGGATCAAAGGGCATGGTGATCCGGAGATCGATGACGGGCGGATCGCAGCACTGGCCCGCGTCGTTTCCGCCGCCGGCGTGCGTGCCGTCCGCGGCTCCGTGATGGGCGACACCGGTCCGTTCGCGCGGGACTGGTTCGCCCCCGGATGGAAGGACTACTTCCCTAAGTACTACATCCCGCTGCCCACCGCCCTGACGTTCCGGCAGAACACGGACACGCACGGCGTTCACGTAACCGACCCGGAACGTCGAGCGGCGAAGAAGCTGACCGCAGCACTCGAGAAGCGCGGGGTCGCGGTGCGCGGCAAACCGGGGATGGGCCACGCGCCTCCCGGTCTCAAGCCGGTCGCGCAGACCGTTTCGTCGCCGCTGCGGACCATCATCCGACGGATGGACCTGCGATCACGGAACTTCTGGGCCGAGGTGTTGGGCAAGTACCTGGGTGCCGACGAATGGGGGCGAGGCACGATCGCGGCCGGCGCCCGGGCGATCGATCGGTTCACCGACTCGCGGGGCCAGGACTTCACGTTGCACGACTCCTCAGGGCTCAGCTACGCCAACCGGACGACGACCCCGGGGATCCTCCAGTTGTTGTGGGATGCCGACGGCGAAGCCTGGGGCGGCGTCCTGCGTTCGTCGCTCCCCGCCGGGGGGCAGGGAACCCTCAAGGACCGACTCACGAACGTTCGGATCCGTGCGAAGACGGGAACGCTCGACGACACCTCGGCGCTCTCGGGTTGGGTATGGCTGCAGCGCACGGGAGGATGGGCCGAGTTCTCGATCCTGTCGAGCGGCTTCAACGAGTGGACCGCGAAGACGATCGAAGACCGCATCGTGCGCATCGTCAGCGCAGGTGCGACCGACCCAACGCACTGAGCGAGCCGGGATCAACGCTCGTCGAGACCGGTGTCCCTCGTGCTGTCGCGAGACTGTTCCTGTCGGAGCTCGGAGACCGCCCGCTTCGCCGCATCCGGATGATCGCCGTAGTCCACGATCCTCGGACGGGCTATCAGATACGCGATCGCCCCGATCAGCGGGAGGACGAGGATCAGCAGGACCCACAGGATCCTCGCGCCCCCAGCTAGATCGGGCCGTCTGATCACGTCGACGATCGCCGCGATGTCGATGATGACGACGACCACACCGGCTACCCACAGCAGGACCCCCATGCGCACCTCCACGCGTGACTCGATGTCTCAGAGGTCGCGAGCGTAACGCACGATCGGCAGGTTCGCGCACTCGATCTGGTGCGTCGAGATGCTGCTGTCCCAGACCCAACCGGCTTTCTCGTAGAACCGACGGCCGAGGTCGTTCGACTCGAGCACCCAGAGCGTGGCCCGCTCGAAGTCCACGGCGCGGAGGCGGTCGAGCGCTGGGTCCAGCAGCGCGCGGCCGACGCCGCTCCCCTGGACATCCTTCAGCACGTAGATGGCGCGGAGCTCGCCGGTCTCGGGCGTCGCCCCCTCGTCGCGCGACGGACCCGCGTTCGCGAACCCGAGGATGCGGCCATCCTCGCCGCATGCGACGAGGATGGCCGCCCTCGCCTCGGGGTTCTGGAACCACGCCGTCAGTCTTGCCTCATCCTCGGCGGCGGAAAGCCCATCGAGGATCTCGTCGGGGAGCTGGCCGCGGTAGGCCCAGCGCCATGACGCCACACGAACCTCGCCGATCGAACGAGCGTCGCCCGCGGTCGCGTCGCGGATGATCACGCTCACCCGCGGTCACTCTCGGGCGAGCGAGGGTGCAGCAGGCCGTACAGATACCCGTCGGTGAGCGCCTCCCACGAGGCCTCGATGATGTTCTCCGAGACGCCGACCGTGGTCCACGCCTGCTCACCGTCCGACATGTCGATCAGGACGCGAACGACGGCTCCGGTCCCGACGCTCTCGTCGAGTACTCGGACACGGAAGTCCTCGAGCTCCATCGTGTCGAGCTCCGGGTAGTCGTTCACGAGCGCCTTCCGGAGCGCGTTGTCCAGCGCACCGACCGGGCCCTGCCCTTCTGCGGACTCGATGTGCCTGGTGCCCTTGGTTCGGACCTTCACGGTCGCCTCGGCGAGCGGCGGCTCGTCGTCGGCGACGCGCTCCTCCACGTGCACCCGGTAGCTCTCGATCTCGAAGAACGGCTGCGACCAACCTGCCGCCCGACGCATCAGGAGGTCGAGCGACGCCTCCGCGATGTCGAACGTGTATCCCGCGGCCTCGCGCCGCTTGATCTCATCGACGGCCATCGGGATCGAGGCGTCGTCGAGCCGGACACCGAGCTCATCGGCCTTCATGCGGACCGTCGACCCGCCGCCGTAGTCCGAGGCGACCACGCCTCGACGGTTCCCCACCACTTCAGGATCGATGTGTTCATAGGCGCGGGACAAACGCGCGACCCCGCTGGTGTGCAGGCCGGCCTTGTGGGTGAACGCGTGCCGGCCGGCGTACGGCTGATGCGAGTCCGGAGCGACGTTGGCGACCTCGGCGACGTAGTGCGCCAGCTCGGTGAGATGCTCCACCGCGCCGGCCGGGAGGGCGTCGGCCACGCCCATCTTCAGCACGAGGTCCGCCGTGATCGGGATCAGGTCGGCGTTGCCGGTCCGTTCGCCGTACCCGTTGATCGTGCCCTGCACCTGGAAGACCCCGGCATCGACAGCGATCAGCGAGTTGGCGACCGCACAGCCCGCGTCGTTGTGGACGTGGATCCCCAGCGGCACGTTCGTTCGTTCGGCGACCGCCGTGACGATCCGGGCAACGTCGAACGGCAGCATCCCGCCGTTCGTGTCGCACAGGACCAGGCGCTCGGCTCCGGCTTCCTCCGCGGCGGCGAGCACCCGCATCGCGAACGCGGGGTCCGTCACGTATCCATCGAAGAAGTGCTCCGCGTCGAAGAACACGCGCCGGCCCTGGTCCCGCAGGAACGCAACGGAGTCGCGGACCATCGCGACACCCTCGTCCAGATCGGTCCTGAGCGCCTGGGTCACATGGAGGTCCCAGGCCTTGCCGACAAGGCACACGACTTCCGTACCGGCGCCGAGCAGGTCGCGCAGCGCCCGCGACGTGGTCACTTCCTCCCCCGCCTTGCGGGTCATCCCGAAGGCCGTGAGCTGTGCGTGCTTGAGGATCTCCTTCGAAGCGAGCGAGAAGAACTCGGTGTCGCGCGGGTTCGCGCCGGGCCAGCCTCCCTCGACGAAGGGGAAGCCGACCTGGTCGAGCTTGTGCAGGATGCGGAGGCGATCGTCGATCGAATAGCTCAGGTCGGCGCGCTGGGCACCGTCACGGAGGGTCGTGTCGTAGAGCTCGACGGCCCGCTTCGCGTCGCTCATGATGTGGCACCCTCGACGACGAGGTCCCCGACCTCCGAGGTCGCGTAGCCCATCTCGCCCGCGCGCATGCTCTTCATCCGCTGGGTCGCGTAGCCGATCCCTTCGTGCACGCGGTCGGCCGCCTTCTCTTCATCGAGGGACGCAAGCAACATCTGCACGGCGGCGATCGCAGCCAGCGGGTTGATCGTTCCCTTGCCGGCGTGATCCGGCGCCGTGCCGCCGATCGGTTCGAACATCGACACGCCGTCCGGCGCGATGTTCGCCCCGGCCGCAACGCCTATCCCGCCCTGGATCATGGCCCCGAGGTCCGTGATGATGTCGCCGAACATGTTGTCGGTGACGATCACGTCGAACCGGCTCGGCTGGTCCAGGAAGTAGATGCACGCGGCATCCACGTGGACGTAGTCGGTCTGCACGTCC
>DASWDB010000156.1:0-8838 GCA_036395715.1 Actinomycetota bacterium
GCCCTCGAGCACCACGGCATCCACCACGTAGCGAGCCAGATCCATCGCAGACCCCCGTCGTCGGTGTCCACGATGCTCCGACACATCTGTCCACTATCCGGTGAACTCGCAGACTCCCCCGCCCACCGATCGATCAGACCACCAACCCACGAACCGTCCAAACCGACCCAAGCACCGACCGACCAACGAACGATGCGAACGAACCAACCAGCCAACGACCCACCGACTAACCCACGACCAACCAACCATTCCGATGGGTAGCGATGGGCCTCGCCACGCTGTCGATCGTCGCTTCGGCCGAACTCTCCGGAGGGACGTCAAAGAGTTCGGCGCAGGCGCGAGCGAGCGCGCCGCCACGCGAGAACCGGGACGAATTCGCGGATCGGAACATCGTCGAACTCCGCGAGGGCCTGCCTGGCGACTTGCTCGATGGTCCCTGTCGGCACGATGGTGCCGTAGTCACGGACGAGATCATCTCGGAGCGCCGGCAAGGCGTCCGACACCCTGCTGATGGAAGCACGTTGCACAGTCATCGTCACCCTCCCCGGCGTGTGGCTGGACGTGACGTGCCGTGAATCATGACGACCATCGCCGTCTCTGTCGAGAGGTCGCCGGCTCGGTCCTGTCCGTCGCTCAGGGGGAGCTCCTGGGGCTCTATCGTGAACCGGCCTGGGATGGTCGTCAGCTCGATGTCAAGACGAGGCGGCCGTTGACGGCGGCACGTGGTCTTGGGTCGAAGGCTGAGCGTCATCGGACTCGACAGGTCGTGATGCGGCCGGGGGATCGACCCCTGGACCCAGCCGAAGTTCTCGGATCGCCACCTTGAGGACGGCGACGATCGGCAGCGCGATCAGGGCGCCCTCGAGCCCCGCAAGGCTCGATCCGATCAGCAGGGTGATGATCACGGTCGGGGCCGACAGGTCGATCGCCTTTCCCATCACCCTCGGCAAGATGAAGTAGTTCTCGATCCGCTGGTACACGATGAAATACACAGCCACCGCGATGCCGTCGCCGACCGAAGAAAATAGCGCAACGAACACGCACACGACGGCACCGAGCATCGCGCCGACGCCCGGGATGAGGTCTGCGATCGCCACCCAGACACCGAGCGCAGCGGCGAAGGGGACTCGCAGGATCTCCAGAACGACGAACGCCAGCGTTCCCGCGATGACCGAGATGAAGATGTTGCCGGAGACGTAGCCGCCGATCCGTTCGACCGACTCGTCCAAGATCCGGATGTCCCGGTCCGCATGAGGCCCTGACACCAGGGCCTTGGCAGCCTCGTGGCCGCGCTCCAACCCGAGAAGGAAGTAGACCGCGAGAACCGTGACGGTCAGGAGGTTGAAGACGACGCTCCCGGCGCCCGCGGTGATGCTTGGGATCTTCCCGATGGCCAGATCAGGGAGCTTCGCGGACGCTTCCCTCAGCCGCTCCGCGAGGTCGTACTTCGCCTCCATGGTCCCGAGGAACCCCGTCGCATGCTGAAGCCGATCGAGGTAGTCGGTCCTCGCCAACTCGTGGACCTGGCGGACGGCTTGCGGGATCACGAGCCAGGCGAAGAGGGCGAGGAATCCGACGCTCAACAGAAGGATGATCGTCACCGCCCAAGCGCGAGACAGGCGCCGACGCTGGAGCCGGCGGACCTGCGGGTCCAGGCCTACGGCGAGCACCGCGGCGACGAGCACGAGCAGCAGGATGTTCCGGACCGACCAGGCTGCTGCGAGAAGCACGAGAACGCCTGCGACGGTCAAGGTCGCCCGCGCCCAGTAGCTCATCCCGGGAAAGTGATCATCGGGCATCTCTGGCTGAGCCCCTCCCACTTCGCGCCCGAGCTTGACGTGCCCTCGAATCCTAGACCGGGATCAGTCCACACCGCCGTCAGCCTTGAGACGATGCCGATCTCGCTGACCTGACGGGTAACGGTGACGGAAGAGGAGATAGGCAACGCCACCGACCGGGATCGGTAGCCAATACGACACGAGTCGGTAGAGGAGCGTCGCCGCGAGCGCGGCGGCCCCCGGGACGCCCGCCAAGGTGAGCGTGCCGACCAGACCCGCTTCGACGAAGCCCAGCCCACCGGGCGTGAAGGGGATCTGCGCGAGCAGCTCGGCGGAGGCGTAAGCGAGCACGACGAGCGAGGGTCGGGGGTCGGCTCCGACCGCCCGCAAGGCGCAGAGCAACGCCAGGTAATCGAAGCCGGTGTTCCCCACCGCCGCGAGGACCGCGGCCTTCCATCGTCGGTCGAGCGTGTTACGGATGAAGTTCCGATCGGAGAGCAACTCGTCCGCGAGCCCGGTCACGGGGCGTCGGCGCCGAACCGTGGTGTTCAGGAGTCGTTGGATGCCGCGCCCGATCCATTCGAGCGGAGCGTCGGTCTGCAAAAGGACGGCGCCTGCTCCGAGGAGCAACACGACGACTGCCACGCCCAGGTATGCAGCGTTCGCGAGCCCCCGGTCGACCGGTGCACCACTGATCATCGCCGGGATCGCGAGCACGGGAAGCGCCAAGGCGGTCGAGATCTGCAGCCCGGTCGACGCGGTCAAGGCGGCGGCCGCGTCCCCAGCGTCCAGTCCCGTCTTCTGCAGCATCACCACCGTGAACGGGGTCGCCGAGCCGGGGACGATCCGGCCGAGCGCGTTGCCAGCCAATTGGGCGCACGCGATCGGGAACCACCCGTTCGTGGCCAACGCGATCCGGTCGACCTCCCATAAGCAGAAAGAGCTCCCTACCTCGAAGAGAAGCACGAGTACCGCGAAGGGCCAGTCGAGATGCTCGAGCGAACGCCAGGAGGAGAAGACCGAGATCAGGCCGGGAAGGAGCAGGTAGAGCGACACCGCTGTTACGGCGAGGAGCACGACTGACTTGACGTACTGCCGATGGGTCGCCGGGGGCATAGAAGGCGGCCCTGATGACCGCTCGGGCGGTTCTTCCCGCGGGTCGGTCATCCGTGCAGTCTGGCAGCGCGGGGCCCCCTGATCTGGCGCCGATCCGGTTCAGCATGCTCCAGCGGGGGAGATCGATATCTGTGTCATGGACCCAACGTTCCACGAGCATCGCGTGCTCTCGCTCTTCCGAACGCGGGAGCCCAAAGCATCGCCGCTCGAGACCGGCTGCGGCGGACATCGCTTCACTCCCATCACCTTCCGCGTGCGCGGGGTTGGGTGAAGGATATGTTTCAGAGAGATCGACCGATCCGTCCGACCGAGCGGAGGCGAGATGGCTGAGACAGGCAGTTCCGGATCTCGAAGCATGGCCGTCGCGGCTGGAAGGCCTTCCGCTGCGCGCAACTGGCTGGACATGCTCCCGAACCCGGCGTTGGCAGAACACGCCCGCGTGCGTGCCGAGAGTGCCCAGAACCGGATCGCCGACAGGATCACCGTGTTCGCCGGCTCGATGACCTTTGTCTACATCCACATCATCTGGTTCGGCTGCTGGATCGGGTTCGGCGTCGAGCATTACCCGTACGGCCTGTTGACGATGATCGTGTCGCTCGAGGCGATCTTCCTGTCGACCTTCGTGATGATCAGCCAGAACCGAGCGGACGCGAAGCGACAGATCGTCGCCGATCAGCAGTGGGCGACCGTGCAGGACGAAGATAAGCAGAACCAAGAGCTGCTCGACCTCTCGCGGCAGATCCTCGACCTGACGAAGCAGTTGCACGCGTTCGAAGCCGGGCGCTCGCCCGGAGAGCCGCCCCAGGGTTCGGCTCGGCCGACCTGACGCGGACGGCGGCTACTGGTGACGCCGGACCGTGCTACCGAGCAGGACGAACGAAGGGGTACAGAAGCAGGGCCCATTCCGTGTGGTCAAGGAATTCTGAGAACGCCCCACCAACCGACCGACTCACGACCAACCAATGAATCAGCCGACTTCCGGCTCGTGGCCGACCAGGCTTCAAGTCGTGGACGTGGGACCGCTTGTCGTTCCAGTGCGAACAGGTCAAGATGCGCCCGCTTGAGGTACAGAGACGAGCGCCCGAAGACCGCGGTCGGCGATACGCCAGAGACCGACGCACGAAACGATGATGGCGCTGGTCATCTCCCTCCCCCATGACCGAGGATGCCACGGCTTCATCAGGGTCGAGCGCCAGACATCGTCTCGGTTGGATCGCCAAGACGGTGGACTGGCTCGGCCGGATAGGGGCGGATCCCGAGGACGATGAAGACCTGCGCCAGAAGAAGGCGCTCCTGGTCCTCCTTGCCGTCCTGATCCTGCCCGTTTCCGTCGTATGGGGGAGCCTTTACCTCGGCCTCGGCTCGCCGGTGGGCGTCGTTCCGTTCGTGTATTTCGCCGTATCTCTCGGCTCTTTAGTGGTCTTCGCGCGGAACCGAAACTTCGACCTCCTCCTCAACACGCAACTCCTCGACATCATGTTGACGACGACGGCCGGGCAGATGCTCGTCGGCGGGTTCCTTCCTTCTGGCGGTGTCGGACTATGGGGCATCCTCGCTCCGCTTGGAGCTCTGGTCATCCTCGATGTGCGCCGGGCTATCCGTTGGTTCGCTGCGTTCGTCGTGATCTTCGTGGTCACGGGCCTCGAGGCGAGATGCTGTTTCCGGACGCAGACCTCCCGACGTGGTTCACCAGCACGATGCTGGTGTTGAACATCATCGGTGCCGGTTCCGTCGCTTTCGCTCTGCTCGCCTCCTTCGCTCAACAGCGCAATGCTGCCCTCACGGCACTCCGAGCCGAGCAGGAGAAGTCTGAAACCCTCCTTCTGAACATCCTGCCGAGCGCTATCGCTGAGCGGCTCAAGGCGACCACCCAGATGATCGCTGACCACTTCGATGCGACGACCATCCTCTTCGCCGACGTCGTGGACTTCACTCCGCTCTCCGAACGGCTCCCGCCGGCCGAGGTCGTCGGCATGCTCGACCAGCTCTTCTCACGTTTCGACGCGCTCGTCGAGCGGCACGGGCTGGAGAAGGTCAAGACGGTGGGCGATTGCTACATGGCCGCCGCAGCCGTGCCGAACCCTCGCCCCGACCATGCGCGGATGGCTGCGTTGCGGCGCTGGACATGCGAGACGTGGTTGCCGCCTCGGCGGTCACCGCGTGGCCGGGCCTCGAGGTGAGGATCGGGATCAACTCCGGACCGGTCGTCGGCGGGGTGATCGGCACGAAACGCTTCCTATACGACCTCTGGGGCGACGCCGTGAACACGGCGAGTCGGATGGAATCGCACGGCACGCCCGGCGAGATCCAGATGACGGGCACGACGTACGAGCTGTTGAAGGACGAATTCGCCTGCACGCTTCGCGGAACGATCCCGATCAAGGGCAAGGGCCAGTTGGAGACCTGGTACCTCGTGGGCCCGCGCAGGGACGACCGTCGAAGCGCCAGCGCTCACTAGCGCCGGGGCAGGTCAGGGAGTCCCTGACATCTCAGACTCGAAGAGCTTCTGCGGAGGCCTACGAGCGCAACGCGATCCCGTCAAGCATCGTGTGGACGACCTTGCGGACGAGCCGCGGCGTGATGGGCCCACCCGTCAGGAGCACGCGCATGACCACGGGACCCGACAGCATGTCGGCGACGACCTCCACGTCGACGTCCTGGCGGATCTCTCCCAGCTCGATCCCGCGCTTCAGGATCGCGAAGACGAACGAGCGACGGTGCTCCAATATCCCGGTGCGCACCGCCTCCGCGAGCTCGGGGTTGTGTGACATCTCCACGATGAGCCCGGCCATCATCCGACCCGATTCCGAAAGCTCCATCGCTCGAGTGAAATGGTTCAGGACCCGGACGAGTGCGTCGCGCGTCGACTCATCTGCCCGGGGGGGCGCCGGATCCTCCGGCGACTTGCAGCGCCCGATCGCGTCGACGACGAGCGGCTCCTTCGAAGGCCAGCGTCGGTACACGGTGGTCTTGCCGACGCCGGCGCGTGCAGCCACCCCTTCGATCGAGAGCCCCTCGTATCCCTCTTCGCCGAGGAGCTCGATCGTCGCTTGAAGGATCGCACGGTCCGCCTCCGGGTCGCGTGGACGCCCCGGCCCTTTGGCCGGGGCGTCTACGTTCGGCTGTGCAGACGCGGTCACGCCTCCACCTCCTCGACGGCGAACAACGGCGCGCCCTCGTGGCGATCGACGTGGACCTCGATCGCCTCTACGTCCTGCGCCCGCTTCGGCAACCACAGTAGCGCGACGACCCCACCGACCAGGGTTACCGCCGTCCCGACGGCGAGCCCCCGGTCCATCGCGTGGATGAACGCTGACTTCGCCGCCGTCACGAGCGCGATCCCGGCCGCGCCCCCCACCTGGTTGCCGACCGCGATCGCGGCTCCGACCGAGCTCTGGGCTGCTGTCGCGGCGCTCGCCGGCAGGCCCGTGAGCCAGGGCCCGAGCGTGGCCGTGTACGCCGACGCGAACACGCTCCCGAGGATCGCCACGCCGAGGGCGCCGCCGATCTGTCGCGTGGTGTCGTTCATCGCCGATCCGACGCCCGCCTTCGCCAGCGGCAGCGAGCCCATGATCGATTCGGTGGCCGGCGTCATCGCGAGCGCGATCCCGGTGCCGAGGATCATGAGCGAGATCAGCACGTGGCCGTAGCCGGACGCGATCGTCAGGGTCGACAGGTACCACAGCCCCATGGCGACCACACCCATCCCGGCAGCGACCAGGACCTTGTTGCCCAGCCGGTTCACCAGCCGTCCCGTGATCGGGGAGACCACGATCAGCACGAGGGCGATCGGCGCCACGCGATAGCCGGCCTGGAGCGGTGAGTAGCCCAGCACGAACTGAAGGTACTGCGTGAGGAAGAACAGAGATCCGAAGAGTGCGAAGAACACGAGCGTCACCGAGATGTTCGCGGCGGTGAAGCGGGGGTTCTTGAAGAACTCGAGGTTGAGCATGGGGTGGTCGCTCCGGCGTTCCCACGCGATGAAGGTGGTCAGCGCGATCGCGGCGATCCCGAAAGCCGTCAGGATCAACGGGTCGGCCCAGCCGTGCGACGGCGCCTCGATGATCCCGAAGACCAGCGAGATCAGCCCGACGATCGACAGGACGGCGCCCACAGGGTCGAGCCGCGGTGCCGAGGGGTCCTTCGAGTTGGGAACGATCAACCGGCCCGCGATGAGCGCGAAGATCACGACCGGGACGTTGACCAGGAAGACGGAACCCCACCAGAAATGGGTCAACAGCCAGCCACCGACCACCGGCCCGATCCCGATGCCGAGTCCGGACACGCCGGCCCAGATGCCGATAGCGCGTCCGCGCTCCTCCGCCGGGAAGACGTTCGTGAGGATCGACAGTGTGGAAGGCATGATGAACGCGCCGCCCACCCCCATGAGCGCGCGGGTGAAGATCAACGTGCTCGCCGATCCCGCGAACGCTGAGGCGAGCGATCCCACGCCGAAGATGACGAGCCCGACCGCGAGTGCCGTTCGGCGCCCGTAACGGTCCGACAGGCTGCCGGCCGTGAGGAGGAGGCCGGCGAACACGAGCGTATAGGCGTCCACGATCCATTGGAGCTGGCTGGTCGAGGCGCCCAGGTCTCGGACGAGCGTGGGGAGCGCGACGTTGAGGATCGTGTTGTCGAGTCCGATCACGAGGAGCGAAAGACACAGGACCCCGAGGATCCACCATCTCCGCTCGTAGCCTTCGGCGTTTTCCATATGTGGGCCTCCTTCGCAGGTTCCGATCCGGGAACGTCTCGGAAAGGATATGCGATACGCGCGGGAATCGCAACTGCGACGTAGCGGAATCTGTGGGGATGCCATGTCGTGCTGTGGCTCGCCAACGACGTTCAACGATCTGGATCGCCGAGCGCGGTCCGACCCGATCCACCTGTTCCGTGCCCGAACCGCGCATCGGGAGCCGTGGCTGCGTCGTTCCGAACGTCACCTTGACCAGTGCACTACGGCGCGTAAGGTGTGGTCTCGCGCCCGCATCGGAGGTGAGGCGAGTGGGCAAGCGGAGAACGACGCGTGTCCTCGCGGTGGTCGCCCTCTGTTCGATCCTGGCTGTCTCGATGGCACGTTCCGCAACGGCGGCGCCGACCGGGCCCAGGATCGCGTTCGTGCGTCACGGGGACCTTTTCAGTGTTCGTCCCGACGGGTCGGGCGTCCGCCAGCTCACCCGAACGCCTCGGCGGGAGGGGATCCCCGTTTGGGGCCCAGGCCACGGCAGGATCGCCTTCACCGTGGGCGACCGAGAGCTCTGGGTCATGCACGCCGACGGCAGCCACAGCCACCGCATCCTGCGGCTTTTCGATCCGAGCCTGAGCCTCGCGGACATAGCGTGGTCGCCCTTGGGCAGGCGACTCGCGCTCGGCATGATCCGAGAGCGTGGCACGGCACCCGCCTTCCGCCTCTGCGGCTTGATCTGGATGCTGCGATCGGATGGATCGGCCGCGCACCGCGTGCTCAGCGGGCAGCTCTCGGTGAACGGTCTGGACTGGAGCCCGCATGGACTGTGGCTCACGCCCGCCTTCGAGCAGTTCAGCACAACCCTGCCATGCCGGGCAGGGGCACGCACCGGACTGTGGAAGTTGCACCCGGACGGCACCGGACTGCACACGCTCCACGCTGCGGCCGGCCGGAACCCGAACTGGTCTCCGACCGGGCGGCGTATCGTCTTCGAGGACTGGCGAAACGTGTGCCACGCTTGCGGCGAGATCTGGACGATGCGAAGGGACGGCACTCACCAGGCGGTGCTGGCTAGCCCGGCGGCTCCGTACTACGCCTTCCGCCGGCCTCGGTGGTCGCCCAGCGGTTCCCGGATCGCGTTCATGGCTTTACGCGGCTCGGGAGGTGAGCTCTGGGTCATGCGCGCCGACGGCAGCCATCGGCATCTCCTGACGAGGCACGTAACCGGCCTCGACTGGTAGGCAGCGCGGAACTGCC
>DASWDB010000157.1:0-7535 GCA_036395715.1 Actinomycetota bacterium
CGTGACCGCGGGGTTCTCGTCGGTCCCCGAAGGGCTCACGACCGCAGACCGTGTGGACGTGTTCGCAACGTTCGGCGGCGCGCGACCGTTCACCGAGCTCGTCGGCGAAGACCTTCGCGTGCTGCGCATCGACCCCACCACGAACGCCTTGGGCGACGCGGGGACCATGGTCACCCTCGACGTCGACGCCGCGACCGCGCGGCAGCTGCTCCAGGCGGACGCGACGGGAACGCTCGCGCTGGTCGCGCGCGGTCCAGAGGCCGCCGCTACACCATCTCCATCGGCGTCACCCGGAACGGAACCCATCCACGGATAGACTCGGCGCGCCTCCCACCGGGAGGACGCGATCTGTCAACAGGAACCGCGCCGGTGTCCCGAACGGAGGCTCGCACGTGATCACGTATCTCCAGGCGATCGTGCTGGGCCTCGTCCAGGGCGTGACCGAGCTGTTCCCGATCTCGAGCCTGGGCCAAGCGGTCATCCTGCCGACGGTCTTCGGCTGGGACACGCTGGCGCAAGCTCAATCACAGCCGGAGTCGTTCTACCTCGCGTTCATCGTCGGCATGCATGTCGCGACAGCGACCGCCCTGCTGATCTACTTCTGGAGCGATTGGCAAGGCATCATCGCCGGCTTCTTCCGAACGATCGGCCACGGCGCGCAGGAGAGGAAGATGCCCTGGTCCGTGATCCGGAGCGTCGATGAGAGGATGGCGTGGTTGCTCGTCGTCGCGACGATCCCCGCCGGGCTCATGGGGGTCGCGTTCGAGCATGTGTTCCGTGTGACGTTCGCGAAACCCTTGTACGCAGCCGTGTTCCTGATGGTGAATGGGATGATCCTGTTGGTCGGCGAGCGGTTCCGTCGTCGAGCGGAGGTCAAGGCGGTCGCAGCCGACCATGGCACGTACGCCGGGACCGACGACCGACGTCTCGAGACCCTCCAGTTCAGCGAAGCGGTCATCATCGGAGTGGCCCAGGTGTTCGCTCTGATCGCGGGCATCAGCCGCTCGGGGATCACGATGGTCGTCGGTCTGGTGCGAGGGCTCTCACACGAAGACGCCGCACGGTTCTCGTTCCTGCTGGCCACACCCATCATCCTCGCGGCCGGCATCTACAAGCTTCCCGACCTGTTCGGTCCGCTTGGCAACGGGATCCGGATGCAGGTCCTGGTTGGAAGCGTCGCGGCGGGCATCGCCGCGTACGTCGCCGTCCGCTTCCTTATGCGGTACTTCGAGACGCGGACGCTCACGCCCTTCGCCATCTTCTGCCTGGTGGAGGGCGCGGTCTGCACGGTGGGGTTCGCACTGACCGGTCACACGTTCTGACCGTCAGACGCCCGCGAGGGTCATCTCGCCGATCGAGATCGACGGCGTTCCGACGCTCGAGAAGAACCGGAGGTCACCGCCGACCCCGGCGATCCCCTCGAGCATCGCCGGAAAGGTCGACGCGATGGTCATCTCGCGGAGCGGCTCGCCCGTGGTCCCGCCCTGGACCCGCAATCCGGTCGCCCCGACACTGAACTCGCCGCTGATCGGGTTCGCGCCCGAGTGCACCCCGGAGACGTCCATGATCAGCACGCCCCCCTCGGCCTCCGCCAGGAGCTGATCGAACGAGCGATGGCCGGGATCCAGGAAGAAGTTGGAGGTCCCGACGCCCGGCGTGGACCGGTAGCCACCTCGCTTGGCGTTCCCGGTCGATCGTTGGTCACCGCCGGCACGGCGCGCCGTGTACGTGTCATGGAGGAACCCGTTCAGCGTTCCTCCGCTGAACAGTTCGGTCCGACCGCTCGGAACACCCTCTGCGTCGAACGGGCAAGCTCCAGGCCCGTCGAGCCGGCGTCCATCGTCGACGAGCGTGAACACATCGGACCCGACGGCTCGACCGACCATGTCGGCGAAGGGCGACCTTCCCTTCAACACGTTCTCGGCGTTGAGCGCCGCGGCGAGCACACCGAGGAAGCTCGAGGCCGCGAACGGGTCGAGCACCACCGGCACCCGGGCCGTCGGCGGCTTGACGGCGCCGAGCATCTTCACCGCACGTTCGACGGCTTCGTCGGCAACCGGCTCCCACGTGAGCGCGTCGAGCCCGCGCGCGATCTTGTAGGAGAACCCCGTCTGCGTCTCGTCACCGTCGACCGCGAGCGTGACGACGACCGCCCACGCGTCGGTCCTCGCGTACTCGACGTCGACCCCGGTCGTCGAGGCGATCGCCACGCGTGAGACCGCGTCCCCCACCTGCGCCAGGTCGACCTTCGAGACACGCGGATCACGCGAGACCGTGTACGCCTCGAGGTCCAGCGCCATCCGCACCTTGTCGTCGGCACCGAAGGTGACGCTTCGCTCGCGGAAGATCTCCGGCATGGCTTCGAATGTCTGTGGTTCGGGGAGCCCGTTGTGCTCGTCCGGCTCGGAGAGCGCGGAGTTCTCGCGCGCTCGCCACATCGTCTCGCGCGCCTCGTCCGCCGAGGGGTCGGCCGCCCACGCGTAGCCGAGCCGTCCGTCGCGGATCACGCGGACGCCCAGGCCTCGCGACTCCGCGAAGGTCATGCCCTCGACCTCGCTGCGGAGGGCGCTCACCTCCGTCTGCCGCCCTTCCTCTGCGTAGGCCTCGACCTGCTCGTCCTCGTCCGCGGCCTCGACCGCGGCATGGACGAGCGCTCCGAGCTCAGGCACCGGTCCCTCCGACCGTGATCTTGGAGATCCGGAGCGTGGGCGATCCGCTCCCGACGGGCGCCCCCTGGCCGTCCTTGCCGCACACGCCCTCCCACGTCTCGAAATCGCTCCCGACGACGTCGACGGCGCTCATGATCTCGATGGCGCGACCGATCAGGTTGGCGCCACGCACGGGCGTGGTGACGTGACCGCCCTCGATCATGTACCCCTCGGAGACGCCGAACACGAAGTCACCGGTCGCGGGGTTGACCTGGCCGCCACCGAGACCGCGAACGTAGATCCCGTGCGCCGTCGAGCCGAGGATCCCGTCCGGATCCTCTGTCCCGGGAAGGATGTTGGTGTTGGTCATCCGTACGATGGGCGGGAACGCGTACGACTCGCGACGGCCGTTCCCGGTGGGTTGTACGCCCATCTTGGCGGCGCGCAGCCGGTCCTGGAGGAATCCCTGCAGCACGCCGGCACGGAACAGCTCGGTCCGTTGGGCGGGCTCGCCCTCGTCGTCGAAATCGTACGAGCCCCAGCCGTTCGGGATCGTCGCGTCGTCCACCCCGTCGATCAAGTCGCTCGCGCACCGTTCACCGACGAGCGCGCGATACACGGAAGCTTCCTTGTCGACGGCGTCGGCCTCGAGCGGGTGCCCGACCGCTTCATGGAAGAGGACCCCACCACAGCCGTTCGCGACGACGACCGCCATCTCGCCGGCCGGCGCGGGGACCGAGTCGAGCATCGTGACGGCGCGCGCGGCCGCCCGCTCGGCCGTGACGCGCGGCGGATGAGCGTCGAGGAACTCGACGCCCGCACACGCGGCCGGTCCGTCCCATCCCGTCTGGATCACGTCGCCGCGCTTCGCGACGACCTGGGCGACCAGCCGGATCCGCGGCCGTTCCTCGTCGATCCACCGGCCATCCGATGCCGCGATCAGTCGTCGCTGGAGCGAGTCGAAGTAGATCCCGGTGACCTGCGTCACCTCGGGACTGTGTCCGCGAGCAACCTCGTCGACCTCGCGGAGCCAACCCACCTTGTCCGCGGCGGCGACGCTGCCGGCTCCGCGATCCGCGTGGTTGGTCCCCGGCCCGAACCGATCGGTCAGGTCCACGACGTTGCCCGGGGCGTCGCCGCGGAGCGCCGCGCTCGCCGCGGCGGCGGCTTCCAGCAGCGCGTCTCGATCGAGCTTGTTCGAGTACGCGTACCCGTAGCTCGTCCCCTGCGCCACGCGCACCCCCGCCCCGCGATCGAGGCCGGTGGTCAGCTCCTCGACCCGCCCGTCGTCCAGACGTACCGAGGTCGACGAGCGCTCCTCGACGAAGACCTCCGCGAAGTCGCCACCCTTGCGGCGCGCGGCGACCAGCACTTGGGCGACGAGCGCGCGGTCGAGCATCACGGCGATGCTACTAAGCCGGGGTGATACGGTCGGCCGGCGACGTGACGATGACCGACACGGCGACGACCGAGTCGACCCACGAGAGCCGGATCGGCTCCGCCCGCACGGCGATCGACCTGCTGCTCGTCGCCGTGCTCGGAGCCGTGTTCCTCCGCGTCGCCGTGTGGCCGACGCTCGTGCACCACTACCAGTTCGCGGTCGGCCCGGACATGCCGGTCTATCTCTGGTGGTCGCGGGTCGGCATGACCCAGGGGATCTCCCTCGTCGGCGAGCGGCCCGGCACGCCGGCGTTGATCCCGACCGTCGCCAGCGCGCTCGGCATCGGGCTGGTGCCGGCCGTCGCCGCGGTGCAGTACTCGCTGATGCCGGCCAGCGCGCTTGCCGCGGCCGCGCTCGCGCGCGGCCGCGGCGAGACGCCCAGGCTCGCATGGCTCGCCGGCGCGGTCCTTGCCGGAGCGTGGACCACGTTCCTCGGCGGGGGCTACCTGGCGAACCTCGCGCTCGTCGCGGCCTTCCTTGCGGCAGCCGCAGCCCTCGCCGGCCGCACACGCCGGGGAACCGTTGCGGCGGCGTTGCTCCTGGCCGGCGGCGGCCTCGCCCATCCGGAGTTCTTCCTGGTCTCGGTCGCCGTCCTGTTGACCACCGCGGCTTGGTCGTGGTGGGGCGGGAGGGCCACCGCTGCCGCGAGGGGGGATGCGGGACGCGTCCTGGCCGCGCTCGGCGCCGCGGCCGCGCTCGTCGTCGGCGGGATCCTCGCGTGCCTCATCGGACCCGATCGGCTCGGGGGCGACACCTCCCTCGACGCGATGCTCCGACGCACCGGACAGTGGGCGGAGCTCCGTCGCGTGTACGTCGATCGCCTGGTCGAGAACTGGAGGCGATACGCCCCGATCATGACCACCTCGCTTGCCGTCACCGGAAGCTTCCGCGCTCGCGGATTCGCGCGGCGGTTGCTCGTCGCATGGGCCATCGTCACCGCGCTCGCGCTTCCTGTCGGCGTACTGACCGGCCTGTATCCGCCTGACAGGATCCTCACGTTCGCGTTCTGCCTCCCGATCCTCGCCGGCTTCGGTCTCGTGTGGATCGGTGACCGGATCCATCGTCCGTGGGCCGCCTGGTCGATCGGGATCGTCTTGGTGACGCTCATCGTGTTGCCGGCGATGCGGGACTGGCGTGCGCAGCTGACCTACGTGTCCGCGGACGAACTCACCGACCTGACGATCGCCGGTCGGATCGCGGCGACCACCGCACCCGGGACCCCGCTCGTGTTCGTCGCCGATGACCCCGGCACCGACTACGCCCTGTTCCGCCTCTCGCATGGTCTCAACACGGTCCGGGCGGCTCTTCCCCCGGATCGCGCGGCGGATGTCTCGATCTTCCTCGGGCGCCCGGAGGATCTGCTGGCGGGGCGGCCGACCCAGCGCGCCGATCCCGTGTACGACCGGGCCTCGGCCGACTCCCTCGCGCAGATCCCGGACGGTCCCCACGCGGTCTTCGTCGTGCGCGAGCTCGATCGCGACCCGGGCGCGATGATGACTCCCGGCCTCACGACGCTGAACGGCGCGATCGCGACGAACGTGCCGGTGAACGGGCCCCTGCGCGCCGGCCCCGGTGAGCTTCTGGCGTCGGATCCGTCGACGATCGCACACTCGACGATCCGGACCTTCCTCCTGCTGATCGTGATCGGCGCGGGGTGGGCGTGGTGGGCGTTCGGTGGATCCTCCCGCGACGCGGCGGCGGCGCTCGCCGTCTCGCCCGCGTTCGGATCGGCGATCCTGACGCTCGTCGCGCTCGGGCTAGAGCTCCTCGGCGCGGATCTCGGTCGGGTAGGGGTCGCCAGCTCGGCGTGCGCCGTCGCCGGCGGCGTCGGCTACGCGCTCCTCGCCTTCCGTCTCGTCGGCGAGCATCGTCGGCGTGGGCGCCCAGATCTCGTCCTCGAACAGGCGACCGTGCTCGATCCGTGAGTGGAGGTCGCGGACGAGCAGGAGCAGCATCACCAGGAGCACCGGGACCACGACGAGATAGCCGACCAGCAGGTTGACGTTGAACGCGCCCGGGTAGCGCAGCGCCTCGGCCGACCAGAGCGTGACGCCGAGCATCGAGCTCGCCGCGAGCAGAGCCGTCCTCGGCACTCGCGGGAGCGCCCACACCAAGGGCAACCCCCACACGACGTACCACGGGAGGAGGATCGGGCCGAGGAGCAGGAGGAGCACGAGCGACCACCCCCACACCGCCGCCTGCTCCTGTCCCGACAAGCCCACGGTCGACGCGCGGCGCCACACGGCTCGGGCCATCGACCAGCCGCCCCAGGCCAGGAGGCCGAGCGCGCCGAGCCTCACCACGCGCCCCAAGGAATGGAAGGTCACGACGTCGACCGCGCGTGCGACCACCCTGGACGGCGCGAACCAGCCCGATTGGCCCGCCAACCCGAGCATCCCGAGCGTCGGATCACGCAGTTGGACGTACGGCACGGCGAAGAACAAGCCGATCCCGGCGGCGAGCCCGACCCGAGAGACGAACGCGACGCGCCGCTCCTCGGGCGGGCGGCGCGCCACGCACCAGACCAGCAGCATGATGAGTGGCAACAGCGCGGTCACCTTGATGAGCGCGGCGAGCGTGAGGACGGCGACCGCCGCCGACTCGCGCTTGGACACGAGCAACGCGTACGCGCTCACGATCGCGAGCGCGACGAGCAGGTCGTTATGGCCACTCGCGGCCGCGTGGAACAGCACGACGGGATTGGCGCCGAACGCCGCCAGCGCGAAGGCCGTCCGCTCCGGCCAGAGCCGCCGTACGACCCAGACGATCACGCCGCAGGTCGAGAGGCTCGCCGCGATCGAGATGAACCGATACGCCTCGACGGCGTCGATCGGCCTCGGCAGGATCCTCGACAACAGCGCCGAGAACGACGTCCATGCGGGTCCGTAGTAGGCCGGGGTGTCGACCCACTGAGGACCGACGAAGTTCCACAAGATGTCGCTCGAGTGATCGAGCGGCGTTTGGACGTAGGGGTTGCCGCCGTAGATCCCGGCGATACGGCCGTAGAACGCGTACGAGTACACGTCACGCGAGAACAACAGAGGCACCAACAGGAGCAGCGCGTGTGCCCCCACCACGCCGACCGCGACCGCACCCACCGAGACCGACCCCCGGAACGCCTCCCGCAGCAACAGGAGGAAGGCTGCGGTCGCGAGCACGGCCGCGAGGACGCCGATCGCAAGGAGCGGATCGCCCTGGAGACGATCGAGGTGGAACGCGACAGCAACGTCGCGAAGGACCCCGCCGGGTTGGCCACGCGGCGTCAACAGCGGCTGGTACGGGGAGCCCGGCGTGGTCGCCACGATCGCCATGAACAGGATGCTCAAGCCGGCGAACAGGGGGGCGCGCACGCCTTTCGTTGCAGGTCCCCGCGGCCGCTCGCCCACATCCACGACGACCGAAGGTAGCACCCGACCCGTATCGCGTGTGCTGCAGACCGGCTCCTG
>DASWDB010000158.1:0-21635 GCA_036395715.1 Actinomycetota bacterium
GGCGTGGCTGAAGGCGAACTACCCCGCACATCTCCTGGCCGGCGTGCTAACGCACGATCCGGGGATGTATCCGCGACGTTTGATCTTGGACGACGTCCGGCGCCACGGCATCCCGATCCTGCACCTCGACGTGAACCGCAGCGAGCCCGAGTACGTGGTCGAAGAGGTAGAGGTCGGGTCGCAGGTCTCGCTGCGCCGTCGGCGCGAAGGACAGCCCTCAGATGGAACGCGTGACCTCGCACGCGCCGCGTCGTCGACGCGAGACCCACGACCCTCCCTCATCGATGTCTCGACCGCGCCGACGGCGCAGCGCGACCACGACCCGAACTCAGCGCCCCAAAGGTTCGGCATCCGCCTCGCCCTCCAGGACGTCCACGGGATCAGCGACGCCGAGATCCGGTCGATCCTTGCGGCACGCGCGGAGCGCCCGTTCCGCGACGTCGGGGACTTCCTGCGTCGCACCACCGTGACGCGCCCGGTCGCGGAGGCGCTCGCGCACGCCGGCGGGTTCGATGCGCTCACCGGATCGGGGACGAACCGCCGCGGGCACCTGTACGACGCGATCACCGTGGATGCGCCGCGGGAGGGCGACCAGCTCACGCTCGCCGATGCCGGGGCGCCGGCGCATCGGTTCCCCGAGTACACAGATGCGGAGGTGGTGAGGGCCGAGCTGGAGGTGCTCGGCCTCGATGTCACTCGACACCTCGTGAGCTTCTTCGAACCGCTCCTCACCGATCTCGGGGTGACGCGGGCGAAGGATCTGCACCGGTGCCGTCAGGATGCCTGGGTGATGGTCGCGGGGGTCAAGATCGCTTCGCAGACGCCGGCGGTCCGGAGCGGTCAGCGGATCATCTTCGTGTCGCTCGATGACGCCACCGGGCCGATCGAGGTGACGGTCTTCGAGTCGGTCCAGCCCAAGGTCGCGAAGACCGTGTTCCATGCGTACGCGCTCGCGGTGTGGGGCCAGCTGCGGCGCACCGGTGTGAAAGGGATGAGCGTCACCGCGGAGGATGTCTGGGATCTCACGGAGCTCCATCGGGCTCGAGGCGACGGGCGGTTGCGCGAGGCGATGGCCGGACCGACCGCGGTTCACGCGCCGGCCCGCCGGCTGTGGCACGCGAGCCCGGGATCCGCCGGATGATCGGCCCGGGGGTAGCGTGGACCACCATGGCCAGGCCGTCCGAGCCGATCCTGCACGTCGACCTCGACGCCTTCTACGCGAGCGTCGAGGTGTTGAAGGATCCGACGCTCCGCGGGAAGCCGGTGATCGTCGGCGGGACCGGCTCCCGAGGCGTGGTCACGAGCGCGTCGTACGAAGCGCGACGTTCCGGTGTGCGCTCGGCCATGCCCTCGGTCCGCGCGAGGAGGTTGTGCCCTGAGGGCGTCTTCCTTCCACCGGACTTCGAGGCGTACCGCGTCCATTCCAACCGCTTCCGCGAGGTCATGTTGTCGTTCACCCCGCTCGTGGAGCCCATCTCACTCGACGAGGCATTCCTGGACGTCGGGGGGGCGACCATGCTCTTCGGGGGCCCGCCGGAGATCGCCGGGAAGATCCGCGGTGCGGTCCTGGACGGGGTCGGGGTCACCTGCTCGGCGGGCGTCGCATCGACGAAGTTCGTCGCGAAACTCGCCTCTGCCCACTGCAAGCCCGACGGACTCCTGCACGTGCCTGCGGCCCAGACCATCGGCTTCCTCGAACCCCTTCCGGTCGGCCGGTTGTGGGGTGTGGGGGAGAAGACAGCCGACCTGCTGGCACGCCTCGCGATCAGGACGATCGGTGACCTTGCGCGGACCCCCGAACAGGTGCTCCAGCGCCTGGTCGGGGAGGCCGCGGCCCGGCACCTCACCCAGCTCGCCCACGGCATGGACGAGCGCGAGGTGATCCCCTACGAAGCGCCCAAGTCGATCGGTCACGAGGAGACCTTCGATCGCGATCTGGACGACGACGGGGAGATCCTGCGCGAGCTCCTGCATCTCTCCGGACGGGTCGCCGCGCGGCTCCGCGAGGACGGGTACCGCGCGCGGACAGTGACGCTGAAGGCGCGGCTGGCCAACTTCACGACGCTCACGCGGTCCCGTACCGTCCGAGACCCGACGGATGTCGGCGCCGATCTGTACCACGCGGTCGGTGAGCTCTATCGTGCGCTCCCCGGAACTGGACGGCGCATCCGCCTGCTCGGCGTGCAGGCCAGCGGGCTCGTCCGGGCCGGCGCGGAGCAGCTCGCGCTGCTCCGCGCCGGCCGCTGGGACGACGTGGAGCGGACGCTCGATCGGATCGAGCGGCGGTTCGGCCGAGGCTCGGCGACCCACGCGACCTTGCTCGACCGGGATCGCGGGCGGCCACGGTCCCCCGCGGCTGCTTCCGATCCCGCCCTCGAACCAGGGTTCCGCGCTTCCGGGGAGCCTCCCTATAATCGGTGATGGCGGTCGGATCCCCACGACCGGAGGTCACGGGATGCCACTCAACGATCACGAACAACGCATCCTCGACGAGATCGAGCGACGTCTCGCTGAAGACGACCCGAACTTCGTCGAGCAGGTCGGTCGGACGGATCTCTACACGCATCACACCCGTGGGATCCGCCTCGCGGCCGTGGGTTTCCTGCTGGGATGTGCGCTGCTGCTGTTGATCGGGGTGTCCATCTGGATCGCGCTCATCGGCTTCGCCGTGATGGTGTCCGCTGCGCTGCTCATCTATCGCTACCTCGGGCAACTCGGGCGCGACCAGATCCGCGCGATGCAGGAGGAAGGCGCCTTCTCGATGACCGGGCTCATCGGACGGATCGCGGCTCGGTTCCGACGCCCCTGACTCGTCGCGTTTCGGGCCGCGACGATCTAGCCCGAGCGGATGATTTCTCACGTGTCACTAGCTCGACGGTTGCCACACTCACGCGTCGAGGTGTACAACGAGCGCTCTTCCTCGGGCGCTGACCGTCAGGCCGGAACGCAGATACTTCCCCTTCCGATCCGACGGCCCGCCCATGTTTCGGTGGTCGGGTCGGAGAGAGGAACCGAAGGGGCGTACGTCTGCATGGAGGGGTTCACCGCTCATCAAGCGTGCAAGTTCACCGGATGCTCGTCACGCCAGCTCCGCTATTGGGACCAGATCGGACTGGTCGAACCGTCCGTGCAAGGCACCGGCGGTCGTCCGGGCGTGCCGCGCCTGTACTCGTTCCGCGACCTCGTGGCACTCCGCGTCGTGCGGTCGCTCATCGACGGCGGCATGTCGTTGCAACGGGTGCGACGGTCGTGGGAGTTCCTCAACAAGAAGGCCGGTCTGGACCACCATCTCTCGGAGGTCCGCCTCGTCACCGACGGACAGTCCATCTTCAAGATCTGCCGTCACGACGGCGAGGTGATGGATGCCCTGCGGGAAGGACAGATGGCGTTCTTCGTCGCGATCGACGACATCGCGACGTCGGTGCACACCAACGTCCATTCCTTCGAAGAGGATCGGGAGCGGTTCGTTCGTGGCCTGCGCGAGGCTGCGGCCCATACGGCGACGGGGTCCTGATCGCTCAGTCGCGTCGATAGACACCGAACACCCTGCGTCGCAGCGGCGTCGAGTGTCGCAGGTCGCGGATGATCTGGTCGGCGTCGGCGGCGGCGTCGACCGCCTCGTCGTTGCTCGGAGCCTGCGAAGCGTACGCGGCACGCACCACTGCTCCGGTCAAGCGCTCGAGATGCCCGTCAACGAGGAGGTCGGTCGCCTCGACACGCCGGCGGTACTCGAGTGGCGTCTCACCGGGCCCACGACCGAACCCGAGGTCGGCGGCGCGCTCGGAGAACACGTCGTACGTCGCGAGGATCAGCGCGCGTGGTTCGCGGGCGGCAACGCGGAGCTTGCGGCGCCGGTGGAACCAACGGACCAACGGGATGCCTGCCAACAGCACCACGGACGCGAGTGTCAGCCACACGAGGACCATCCGGAACGGGATGGTGCTGGGCCTGGTCCGTTGATCGGGCGAGGTGGCGTCGGGTTGCCCACCGGGATCGTGGTAGAAGTGCTCCCTTCCCGCCGGGACCGCCGGGTGAGCGTTCGGTTGGGTCTTCGTATGGTGTGCGCCCCCCACCTGACAGTTCCCGGTCGACGGGTCACAGACCGGCCCGATCGACGACCCACCCATGTAGGTCACCATCGCGGGGTTCGTCTTGCCGGGGGTCGGTTCGAATGGTAGCCAACCGTAGCCTTCGAACGGCACCTCGACCCAAGCGTGGAGGTCGGTGGTCATGACGCTCCAGGTGTTGTCTGCGATCTTGTCGCCGGACGCATATCCCATGGCGACGCGAGCCGGGATGCCGAGCGAACGCAACATCACGGCCATCGCGGCCGCGAACTGCTGACAGAAACCGTTCCTCCCCTTCGTGAGGAAGTCGGCGAGTCCTTGCATCGTCGACGGGTACTTGACGGTCTGGTCGTAGCGGTAGAGCGCCGGGTCCGTCAAGTGCCGTTGGATCGACATCACCCGTTGGAAGACCGTCGTGTCGTTCCGTGTCCACTGCTCGGCGAGATCCGTGACCACCCGTGGAACGTCGGCCGGGAGCTTCGTCTCACCGGGATACTGCGCCGCTGACCCGGGCGCGGCCACCTCGAGGTCGAGCGCGCTCGGTGTCGGATACACGGACTGCACGGCATACGTCGCCCCGCGATTCGGCGGCTCGGCGACGGTCAGGGTCTGCGACCCCGCGAACCAGGTCACCGAGTCGCCCGCCTGCTCCAACGCGCTGGGCTCGTACGCGACCGGGAGCCACGTGTAGCCCAGATCGTTGGTCACCGTGAACGTTTCCTCGATCGTCGTTCCCTGCAGGCCGGTTGCGAATTGCTGTCCCTCCTCGATCGAGGTTCCCGGTTCGGAAGCCGGCGACCACTGCCCCTTGTCATCGAGCGTGTCGAGGCCGACCATCCGCCAGTACGCGGGTTGGTCAGACTGCACCTGGAAGACCTCGACGGGGTCGCCCTGGTTGAGGATCGCGCCGATGTTGACAAGCGGACTGACATGGACTCGGCTGTCGGCGTTGATCGACGACAGGTCGATGACGGCTTTCCCACCGAAGCCCGGGACGAAGATCGGTGCAAGCGCGGCGAGCACGACGGCGCCGGCACCGATCCTGCGAGCCCCCCGTCCGGCGGAAGGCAGCAGTCGGTTCCTCGCACCGGGGGGACTCCAGACCGGCCCCCAGCCGTGGATCCGCCGGAGCGAGTCTGCGAACACGATGGCGAGCGCCGCGATCAGGAAGAGCACCCCGTAGATCGGCTTGATGACGCCGTCGAGCACGCTGTCGGCGAACGCGACCAGCGCGACCGGGGGCACGAGCGAGAGCAGGGGACTGCCTGCGCGGAACGCGAGAGCGAAACAGGAGAATACGGCGGCCCACACGGCGGTGATGGCAGCAAGCATGAGGGAATCGTTGGCGGGGGCCGGCGATATCTGGATGCGGGCCTCTTCGCCGACCTGTCCGGCTGCGTGTCCCATCTGGCGCAGGGTCTCGAAGGTCGGTGCGCCGAACCACGTGGTGGCCGGGAAGACGATGATCCCGATCGCCACCACCAACAGCGCCGCGCTCACGGCCGTTGCGAGCAGGAGGCTGCGGCGTTCGAACGCCCACGCCACCAGCGCCGAGGCGACGCTCACCGCGAGCAGGCGATACGTCGCGCCGTGCCCAAGGAACACGCGTCCGAAGGCGAACCCGACGGCCAGCGCGACCAGCAGGATCGCAACGAGCGCCGTCAGACGCTGGATACGAGCAGTCGTTCCCGCGGTACGTGCCATCGTTCCCTCAACCTCGTCGACGGGGTCAACACGAGACAATCCCAACCCCCCCGGGTCAGCGCGAGCCGAGCCTCGGTCGCGCGAGCCTCCAGCTGGGTGCGGCGGCTGGCCGGGGCGGTCGCCGGCTCGACGGGATGGATCAAGATCGCGAGCTTGGGGCCGAACCCGGAGCCCGATCGGACGAGTTGCGGCAGCTCTTGTGGCGCCGGCGGCGCGGCGATGAGCACGAGTGACGCATCGGCCGATGCCGCGCCTCGAAGGTTGGTCAGGGCGGTAGAGAGCGACGGCCCCTTGCCATGGGTGACGCCCGCGAGCGCGTCGAGGAACCGCTCCTCGGACAACGCGATCGCGGGAGCGTCGGCGGTCCCGAACCGCAACCCGAAGCCGTTCCGAGCGAGGAGCGCACCCACGCTCGCAGCGCAGGACACCGCTCGTTCGAATGCCACGGCGTGGGACCGACCGAGGGCCGTTTCACGGTTGTCGAGGAAGACCAACGCGTTCGCGCGTTTGCTCGTCTCGTTCTGCCTGATCATGAGCTCGCCCGTCCGCGCGACCGACGGCCAGTGGATCCGCCGGAGATCGTCACCTTCTTGGTACGAGCGCATCGTGAAGTACTCCTCGCCCGTGCGGAGGAGCTGCCGTGCTCGGGCGGCCCCCGCGTTGGGGCTCGTCGCTGCGTCCGGCGGCGTGGTGAGGTCCTCGATCTCGGGGGTCACCAGCAGTTCATCCCGGTTCTCGACGATCAGGCGCTTGCGACGGAGGCCGAAGGCGTCGGTGATGTCGATCGTCAATGGCCCGATCCGGTAGCGACCGCGCGCCTGCGGGAGGATCGAGTACGAGACCCGTTGCGCCCGGCGGCCGGGCACGCTCGCCACCACCAATCGGGCGGACCGTCCGAGGGTCGGAGGGAGTTGGTCCTCGAGCATCAGGAACGAGCTCGGAGCGGTCGAACGGTTCTCGACGTCGAGCTGCACCGTCAGCCGGGTTCCCGGCCGGACGCGCACGTCGGACAGTCGCCGACGGACCGACACGCGTCGCTCGGTCCAGCGGAGGAAGAACCCCGCGACCACGGGAAGCAACACGAACCCGATCCCGACGACCTCGAGACCCGCCGAACCGATCAACCGCGCGACGAGCCACATCGCGACACCTGCCACGCAGACGGTCACTCCGCGCGGCGTGAACATCTACGAACGCTCCGCCACCGGGACCTCCACCTGCGCGAGGATCTCCTTGATGACGACGGACGCCGAACGGCCGGTCATCACGGCGTCGGCCGTCACGATGATCCGGTGCGCCAGACCGGGGACGCAGAGCAATTTGATGTCGTCCGGGATCACGTAATCGCGTTCATCGGCTGCCGCGTAGGCCCTCGCCGCGCGCAGGAGCATGATCGAGGCTCGTGGGCTTCCCCCGAGGTAGACGTCGGGATGGTTCCGGGTGGCGTCCACGATCCGCACGATGTAGTCGCGGATCGCGGGGGCGACGTGCACCCGTCGCGCCTGTTCGATCATCTCCGCGATGCCCTGGGCATCCGTGACGCTGCCGATCACGCCGAGCGGTTGGCCCGCGCTGTGCGTCTCGAGGATCTCCGCCTCGATCTGAACGCTAGGATATCCGATCGACAGCCGCATCATGAACCGATCGAGCTGTGCCTCGGGGAGCGGATAGGTCCCCTCGTGCTCGACCGGGTTCTGCGTCGCGATCACCATGAACGGTGTCCCGAGCGTGTGCGTCTCGGCGTCGATCGTCACCTGTCGCTCTTCCATGCATTCCAGCAGTGCGGACTGCGTCTTCGGGGACGCACGGTTGATCTCGTCGCCCAGCACGACGTTCGCGAACACGGCTCCCGGGCGGAACTCGAAGTCGGCTCGCTCCTGGTTGAAGACGTTCACGCCGGTGATGTCTGTCGGGAGCATGTCCGGCGTGAACTGGATGCGACGGAACGAACAGTCGATCGAGCGTGCGATCGACTTCGCGAGCATCGTCTTGCCGACGCCGGGTACGTCCTCGATCAGCAGGTGCCCCTCGGCGACCAGCGCCACCAGCGCCAGGCGGATCTCCGCGTTCTTCCCGCGAACGACACGCTCCACGTTCTCTTCGATCTGGCGGAAGCGGGCACCGAAGCTCTCCCATTCGCGCGTTTGCTCACGAAGCTCCAACCCCGCACCTCCGCTCGGCAGAACACTCATCGTACGGCCCCCCACTGGTTCTGTTCCATAGGCCGACCAGGCCCATCGGAGCTCGGAACCATGAACCAACGACGCGCTGCGAACGTGTACGAGATCGGGAGGGAAAGGGATGGAGGGGCGGAGCGGACCGCTTGACGCCCCGCGCGGCCCCTGTTCGCAACTCCAGGCATCGCGGCCACCCCGCCCCTCGCCGCGAAGATTACAACGTTGTGATTCGCTCGGCGAGTGGGCCGGCCGAACCGCCTGCAGCGCGTACACTCACCGCCATGGGACGGGCGCTCGTCCTCAACGCAACCGAATTGCCGCTCGCGGTCGTTCCCGCGAGGCGAGCCGTCGTGCTCGTGCTCAAGGAGAAAGCCGAGGTCGTGCAGTCGAACGGCGCGATCTTCCACAGCGAGCGCATCGCGTTGGAAGCCCCGTCCGTCGTCCGTCTCCGTCACTTCGTTCACGTTCCCTTCCGTGCCCACGCGCCGCTCACCAGGCGCGCGGTGTTCGCCCGAGACGGGTGGGAGTGCCAGTACTGCGGTTCCGCGGCCGAGAACCTGGACCACGTGTTGCCGCGTTCCCGTGGCGGCCTCCACGTGTGGGAGAACGTGGTCGCGGCGTGCCGGCGGTGCAACGCGAAGAAGATGGACCGAACGCCGCAAGAGGCAGGCTTCCATCTGCATCGCCAACCCTTCGCTCCATCAGACGGTTTCCGCCTGACCCTCGGCCAGGTGGAGCCCGGCTGGGAGCCGTACCTGATCTGATCGCCTCGGCTGGATCCCGACACGTCGCGGTCTGGCCCGATCCAGCATCGTCCCCCTCGTCAGATGCGTGACAGACGCTGAACGCTGAGGCGTCTCGTGCATTCGGCTTCTTCCATCGCTTGCGCTCGAACAGCAGTTCGGGCGCAACTCTTGTTGACGGAGGTGGAGTGTCAGTGGGATAAACGTGGGCCCAAGTGGAGGAAAGGGGAGAACGGTTGGCCGAACTGCTCGGCACCCACAGCTACCAACTCGACCCGAAGGGGCGCGTGTCCTTGCCGGCTCGGTTCCGTGAGACGTTCGCCGACGGCGCATGGCTCACGATCGGCCAGGACGGCTGCCTCTTCGTCTTCCCCAGCGCCGAGTGGCAGCGTCGATCCGAGGAGGTCGCGGCGTTCCCCCTTTCCGACACGGCCGGGCGTGCGTACGGCCGGTTGTTCTTCGGCTCGTCGGACGAAGCCAAGCTCGATGGACAGGGTCGACTCACGATCCCGCAGCGCCTGCGGGATCGTGTGGGGATCCGCAAGGACGTCGTGGTGCTGGGGGTGCGGGACCGGATGGAGATCTGGGACCGAGCCAGCTACAAGCGCTACGAAGCGACCCACGCAGGCGCGTACCAGGCGGGGGCGTTGGAACCCGGCAAGGGCACGAGCTGACCGGCTCGCCCACGGATCAGAGAGGCAGGGACCGATGGAGCAACCACGGAGATTGAGCGACGAGGTTCGTCAGAGCCTGTCGCTGATCGGGATGACCGCGTTGACGCTGCTCGCGTCGATCGCGTTCGGCCTCCTCGTCGGACACGTCGGGTGACGTGGCGATCGAGGGGGGACACGAAGCGGTCATGACGGCCGAGGTGATCGAGTTCCTCGCCGGTCGGCGGACCGTTGTCGACATGACGGTCGGCTCGGGTGGCCACGCCGCCGCGCTCCTGGCGGCCGGCGTGTCCCGCCTGGTGGGCGTCGATCGCGATCCCGAGGCGCTGCAGATCGCGAGCCACCGGCTGAGCCCGTTCGGGGATCGGGTGCGCCTGGTGGGAGCACGCTTCTCCGAGGTCGACGAGGACGTCGTTGGCGGTTCGGCCGACGGCGTGCTCTTCGATCTCGGGGTGTCCTCGATGCAGCTCGACCGTCCGGAGCGCGGGTTCGGCTATCGCGTCGACGGGCCGCTCGACATGCGGATGGGCGAGGGCAGCGGGACGGCCGGGCCGAGCGCGGCCGACCTGGTCAACGACCTTCCCGAGCGCGATCTCGCCGATCTGATCTACCGGTTCGGTGAGGAGCCTCGATCGCGGCGGATCGCGGCCGCGATCGTCCGCCGGCGTCCGATCCGAACGACGGATGAGCTCACCGGCATCATCGTGAGCGCCGTTGGGAAGCGCCCGGGGGGCCCCCACCCCGCGCGACGCACGTTCCAGGCGCTCCGCATCGCGGTCAACCGGGAGCTCGAGGAGCTCACCGCGGCCCTGCCTCCCGCGGCAGGGCTCCTCGGTCCCGGTGGCCGCGTTGTCGTCATCTCGTACCACTCCCTCGAGGATCGGATCGTGAAGCGTTCGTTCCGCGATGACGGTCGCCTCGAGGTCTTGACGAAGAAGCCGCTGGTTGCGAGCACGGGCGAGCGGGCGCGCAACCCGCGCGCCCGGAGCGCCAAGCTCCGTGCGGCCCAGCGCTCCATCCCGGAGGCCGCATGAGTGCCCCGGCGCGCACCCTGCCCTCCCCGGCTCCGAAGCGTGCGGACCCCTCCCGCACCCCCGCGGCGCGTCCGCGCCCCGCTCCTTCCCCGCACCACCGGGCGCGGGCGCGCCGCGGGACCCCCCCGTTCTGGGTCATGACGGCGGTCATCGTGACCACGATGGTCATCGGGATCGTGTCGCTGTCAGCTCTCGCGGTCCAAGCGAGCTTCCGCTCCGATGACCTTCGCCAGCAGCTCGTTTCGCTCACGCAACAACAGCAGTCGCTCCGAGAGGACGTGGCCGCGGCGTCCGCGCCGTCGCGCGTGATGCGATGGGCGCGGAACGAGGGGATGGTGATGCCCGAGCGCGTCGTGATCCTTCGCGTCCCCTCGGATCCGTCGGGGCTCGGCGCGTGACGCGGCCCCCCGTGCATCGGCTGGTCGTCCTGCTGGTGACCGTGATGCTCGCGATGGCCGGGATCGTGATCAGGCTCGCGGTCCTCCAGGTGCGCGAATCGGGGACCTACGCGGAGCTCGGGTCGACCCAACGGGTGCACACCGAACCCCTCCCGGCCCTGCGCGGAGAGATGCTCGACCGCAGCGGCGTGCCGATGGCCCTCACGCTTGACGCCCGTGACGTCTACGCCAACCCGAGCCTCGTGGTCGACGTCAGGACCGAAGCCGAGCAGATCGCACCGGTCCTCGGGCTCAAGGAGAAAGCGGTCCGGGACGCGTTGTCGTCCCCCGGGACCTTCGCCTACATCGAGCGGCAGGTCGATATCGACGTCGCGCAGCACGTGGCGGACCTGCATCTCCCCGGCATCGGTCTCCTGCCGGTGGCGAAGCGCTACTACCCGGCGGGACCGGTGGCACCGCAGGTCCTGGGGTTCGTGAACGTCGATGGGGTCGGGACCACGGGGCTCGAGCGCCAGTACGAGCAGCTCTTGGCCGGCTCGCCCGGGGAGCGCACCGTGGAGCTTTCCGCCCAGGGGCAGGAGATCGCCGGGGGTAGACAGGTCCTTCAGGATCCCGAACCGGGAAGCAGCCTCGTCCTCACCATCGACCGAGATCTCCAGTTCCAGGCGCAGGAGTACCTGCGGATGGCCGTCCGGCAGAACCAAGCGAAGGGTGGAACGATCGTCGTCCTGGATCCGCACACCGGTGACGTTTACGCGATGGCCTCGTACCCGTGGTTCGATCCGAACTCGTTCGCATCGTTCGACAGCAGCCGCTTCGTCAACCGGGCGGTCACGGACACTTGGGAACCCGGGAGCGTCAACAAGACGATCACGGCTGCGGCGGCGCTGCAATCGGGTGCCGTGACGCCGACCGAACGGTTCGAGGTTCCCGGTACGCGCCGCGTCGAGGGCTACACGATCCATGACGCCGAGCCACATGCCACCGAGACGATGACGCTCGGTGACATCATCGCGCACTCGAGCAACGTCGGTGCGTCGCTCGTCGCGGATCGGACCGGGACACGAACCATGGAGCAGACCTTCGCGCGGTTCGGCTACGGAACCCCGACCGGGATCGGATTCCCGGGAGAAGCGGCGGGGCTGATGCCGACCGGGCAGTGGTCCGCTCTGACCCGGGCGACCGTCTCGTTCGGCGCAGGCGTGGCCGTCACGCCGCTCCAGATGGCGAGCGTGTACGCGACGATCGCGAACGGCGGAACCTGGGTGCAGCCGCGGCTGATCGACGCCACGATCGGCCCCGACGGTGTTCGTCACGATGCCCCTCCATCGATGACCCGTCGGGTGCTTCGGCCGACCACGACGAGGACGCTCACACAGATGCTTGCCTACGTCGTGCAGGACGGGACCGGCGTGTCAGCGCAGATCCCCGGGTACCAGGTGGCGGGGAAAACGGGGACCGCCAAGAAGCTGGATCCGAACGGCCACTACGTCAGTCGGTACGTCGCCTCGTTCATCGGCTTCCTCCCGGCATCACGGCCGCGGGTCGTCGTGGCCGTCATCATCGACGAGCCACGGACCGTGTACGGCGGCGTCGCGGCGGCGCCGGTGTTCCAGGAGGTTGCGCGGTACGCGATCCAGCGCCTCGGGATCGAGGCCGCGCCCGCCCTGCCGCTTCCTCCTCACGCGATGCCCGTGCCATGACCCCCGCCGGCCGGCGTGTAGGCTCGCCGGCGGTGGAGCTTCCCCTTCCCGCCGTCACGATCAGCGACGCGGCGGCCGTGGTTCGAGCAGAGGTACGAGGTGACGATGGGCGTCTCCTCACCGACGCTTGCTACGACTCCCGGGCGGTGGCGCCCCGTTCGCTCTTCTTCTGCATCGCCGGCGATCACGTGGATGGTCATCGTTTCGCGCCCGAGGCGCTTGCGGCAGGAGCCGGCGGGCTCGTCGTCGAGCGATGGCTCGCGCTGGACGCCCCGCAAGCGTTGGTGCCGTCGGTTCGCGCAGCGATCGGTCCGATGTCCTCCGTGATCTTCGGCCGGCCGGCCGAGGCGCTGACCACGATCGGGATCACCGGAACGAACGGCAAGACGACGACCACGTATCTGCTCGAGGCCATCATCCGCAGCGTCGGCTCACCGCCGGGCGTCATCGGGACGAACGGCGCTCGGATCGATGGTGTCCCGGTCGAACTCGCGCGCACGACCCCCGAGGCGCCGGACCTGCACCGGTTGCTCGCCCGGATGCGGACGGCGGGGGTCCGGACGGTCGCCATGGAGGTGTCGTCGCACGCGCTGGCTCAGCAACGCGTCGACGGGCTGGTGTTCGACGTCGCGGTCTTCACGAACCTCTCCCAGGATCACCTCGACTACCACCGAACGATGCAGACGTACCTGGACGCGAAGGCGTCGCTGTTCACGCCGGGCAACGCCCGGCGGGGTGTGCTGAACGCCGACGATCCTGCCGCACGCCGGCTCGTCCGGCGGGCGACGATCCCCGTCGTGACGTACGGGGTCGATCGGGACGCCGACCTCCGGGCGTCGGATGTCGCCGTGGACGCTCGGGGCATCTCCTTCCGGGTGGAAGGGGTCGAGGTTCGATCGACGCTCCGGGGAGGCTTCAACGTCTGGAACTGTCTGGCCGCTTTGGGCTCCGCACGGGAGGTGGGGATCGGTCTCGAGGCGGCCGCGGCAGCGCTCGAGGAGGTGCACGACGTCGCCGGTCGGATGGAGGCCATCGATGCAGGACAAGAGTTCCTGGTGGTGGTGGACTACGCGCACACGCCGGATAGCATCCGGGTCGTGCTCCGGGGCGCACGCTCGCTGGCCGCCGGCCGCGTCATCGTCGTGTTCGGGTGTGGCGGCGACCGCGACCGCGCGAAGCGTGCCCCGATGGGGCAGGCTGCCACGTCGTCCGCGGATCTCACCGTGATCACGACGGACAACCCTCGTTCCGAGGACCCCTTGGCGATCATCGCGGAGATCGTCCCGGGGGCGATCGCGGGCGGTGGGAACTACGTCATCGAGCCGGACCGACGCGCCGCGATCCGTCTGGCCGTTCGGGAAGCGAAGCCGGGTGACATCGTGATCGTCGCCGGCAAGGGGCACGAGCCCTCCCAAGAGGTTGCCGGAACCGTGGTGCCGCTCGACGACCGGTCGGTCGCCCGGGAGGAGCTCGCCTCGCTCGTGGAGGGGGCGTGAAGCGGCGGCCGCTGGCGAGCGTCGCGGCCGCTGTCGGTGGTGAGCGCACCGGAGACGACGTCGACATCTCCTCGGTGACGACCGACTCGCGCCAGGCGAGCCCAGGAGGGTTGTTCGTTGCGCTCGAGGGTGAGCGCACGGACGGGCACCGGTTCGTGCACGAAGCGGTCGCCGGCGGGGCCGTCGCGGTCCTCGTCCGCGCAGGAGCGGTTGCGCCGACGCCGAAGGTGGAGGTCGCCTCGACCTCGGAGGCCCTGCTGCGTCTCGCCGCGGACGAGCGCCGAGGGTTCGACGGCACGGTCGTCACGATCGCGGGCGCGAACGGGAAGACGTCCACGAAAGACATGACCCAGGCCGTCTTGTCGACGCGGCTGCGGGTGCACGCGAGCCCGGGATCGTTCAACAACGAGGTCGGTGTGCCGCTGACGCTCCTCGGAGCTGCGCCGGACGCCCAGGTGATCGTCGCCGAGCTCGGTGCCCGACGCGCCGGCGACGTGACGGCACTGATGCCGATCGCCGAGCCCGACGTCGTCGTCATCACGAACGTCGGCGTGGCGCACATGGAGATCTTCGGCTCGTGGGACGTGATCGTCCGGGCAGCCGCCGAACCCGTCGATGCGATGGATCCCGATGGGGTCCTCGTGCTGAACGCGGACGATCCCGTCGTCGCCGGGTTCGCCGACCGGACCCGCGCGCGGGTCGTGACCTTCGGGCGTGCCCAGGGAGCGAGCGTGCGCGCCGAAGGGGTTGCGATCGGGCCGGACGGCCGAGCGACGCTCGAGCTGGTTGCCGCCGGGAACCGCGAGCGCGTCACGCTCGCGGTTCCCGGCGAGCACATGGTCGGCAACGCGCTCGCGGCCGCCGCGGTGGGCGTGGAGCTCGGCGTTCCGGTGGAGGCGTGCGTCGCGGCGCTGGCGCGGGCCTCGGTCTCGCACTGGCGCATGGAGACCTTCGAGACGCCCGAGGGCGTCGTCGTCGTCAACGACGCCTACAATGCCAACCCCGAATCGATGGCCGCGGCGTTGAAGGCCGCGACCGTGATGGCGGGCGATCGGCGCGTCCTCGCGGTGCTCGGGCAGATGGCCGAGCTCGGGGACATCGCGCCCGAGGAGCACGAGCGCGTCGGCGAGCTCGCTGCGCGGCTCGGCGTCGATCGGCTGATCACGGTGGGCACCGAGGCGAAGTCGATCGCGGCCGCCGGTCTGCGGGAAGGTTTCGAGCCGGACGCGGTCGCCGCGTACGACGACGTCGATGCCGCGCTCGAGGATGTCCGTGCGCACGTTCGTCCCGGCGATCTGGTGCTCGTGAAGGGCTCGCGGGTCGTGGGGCTGGAGATGCTCGCGGAGGCGCTTCGGTGATCTCGATCCTCGTGGCCGCCGGGGTGGCGCTGGCCGTGACGCTGCTCGGGACACCCGCCGCGATCCGAGCGTTCCGCGTGTGGGGGTGGGGGCAACGGATCCGTGAGGACGGACCGCACACGCACCTGGAGAAGATGGGGACCCCGACGATGGGGGGGATCGTGATCATCGCGGGTCTCTGCTTGGGCTACCTCGCGTCGCGGGTCACGGCCCAGCGGTTCACCGTCACCGGTGTGGCGCTCGTGTTCGCAACGGTGGGCTTCGGCGTCGTCGGGTTCCTCGACGACTTCATGAAGGTGCGACGGCAGCGCTCGCTCGGGCTCACGAAGGCGCAGAAGTTCGGGGGCACCGCGGTCGTGTCGATCGCGTTCGCCGTGCTCGTCACCCACGTCGGGAACCCCGGGGTCTCGACGCACCTCTCCTTCATCCGGCCGTCGTCGATCGCGCTCGGCCTCGTGTTCTACCTGTGGGCGTTCCTCGTGCTGACCGGTTCGTCGAACGCGGTGAACCTCACGGACGGGCTCGACGGCCTGGCCGCCGGTTCGTCCATCATGGTGTGCAGCGCGTACGTGTTCATCTCGTTCTGGCAGTTCCGCCATACGTGCGTGCTGGTGCAAGACGCGCAGGGGTGTTACGCCGTGAACGGTGTGAACCTGCAGGACGCGGCGATCGTCGCGGCATCGATGACGGGCGCCGCGACCGGGTTCCTCTGGTGGAACGCGGCGCCCGCCCGCATCTTCATGGGCGACACGGGCTCGCTCGCGCTCGGCGGGCTCTTCGGAGCGCTCGCGCTCGTGACGAACACCGCGATCCTCCTGGTCATCATCGGCGGGCTCTTCGTCCTGGAGACGCTCTCGGTGATCGCACAGGTGATCTCGTTCCGAGGGTTCGGCCGTCGCGTCTTCCGGATGTCACCGATCCATCACCACTTCGAGCTCGCCGGCTGGCCGGAGTTCACCGTGATCGTCCGGTTCTGGATCGTCGCGGGGCTCTGCTCGGCCGTCGGGATCGGTCTGTTCTACGCCGACTTCATCGCACGCGGAGGCTTGGGATGAGGGCGCGCATCCCGAGCGAGGGGGAGCCGTCGTGAGCGGCACGTTCGCTGACGAGCGCGTGGTGGTGATCGGCGCGGGCGTCGCGGGGGTCGCGGCGGCCGACGCGCTCGCGCACGAGGGCGCCTCCGTGGTGATCACCGAGGCTCGTCCCCGCGAGCAGCTCGGTGATCTCGATGCGCTCGAGCGGCTCGGCGTGGAGGTTCGCGCCGGCGGTCACGACCGCTCCCATCTGGAGGGGGCGACGCTCGTCGTGACCAGTCCCGGGATCCCACCCTCGGCCGAGGTGCGGAGGTGGGCGCGGGAGCGCGACCTCCCCGTATGGGGCGAGCTCGAGCTGGGGGCCAGACTCGTCCGCGTGCCGTACCTCGCCGTGACCGGAACGAACGGGAAGACGACCACCTCGGGCATGCTCGCGGCGTGCCTGCGTGCCGGCGGGCTGGACGCCGTCGCGTGCGGCAACATCGGCCGGCCGTTCCCCACCGCGGCCCTCGAACGGCACGACGTGCTGGTCGTCGAGGCCTCGTCCTTCCAGCTCGCGGACCAGCGGTCGCTGCATCCCCGGGTCTCGGTCCTGCTCAACCTGGCGCCGGACCATCTGGACTGGCACGGCTCGTTCGAAGCCTACGAGGAGGCGAAGCGTCGGATCTTCGCGCGGCAGACGGCCGTCGGCGACGTACACGTCGGTGATCGCGACGACGTCACGGCGGCGCGGGTGTCGGCGGAGGCGCCGTGCCGGGTGGTCTGGTTCCGGTCGGACGATCCGGGCCCGAACGAGGTCGGCTACCGCGACGGCACGCTCATCGCGATGTTGGATGGGCCGGAGGAGCTCGGTCGGATCGACGGGGAGCGCGCGGGATACCGCGCCGATGCCGCGGCGGCTGCTGCGGCCGCACTTGCATACGGCGTGGGATCGACGGCGGTCCGCGACGGGCTGGCGGGCTTCTCGCCCGAGCGGCACCGCGGTGAGTCGGTGGCGGAGGTCGATGGCGTGCGGTTCCTCGACGATTCGAAGGCGACCAACGTGCACGCCGCGATCGCCGCGATCGACGGTGTTCGCGGCGCGGTCCTGATCGCCGGCGGCCGAGCGAAGGGCCAGGATCTCTCGCCGCTCGCGACGCGGGCGGGCCGACTCGATGCGGTCGTCGTCGTGGGCGAGGCTGCGGACGTCCTCGCCAAGGTGTTCGACGGTCTCGCGGTCGTTCGGCGAGCGACGTCGATCGAAGAAGCAACCGAGACGGCGTTCGAGCTGGCCTCGAGGCCGGGCGTGGTCCTGCTCGCGCCGGCGTGCGCGAGTTGGGATCAGTTCCGCGACTACCGCGAACGCGGCGAGCGGTTCGCCGCCGCGGCACGCTCGATCGCGCCGGAGGTGCGGCTCGATGGCTGAGCGTCGATCGGGAGCCATGAAGCCCCGCCAGCCGGCGCGCGATCACCCGGCGGCTCGCCCCTCCCTGCGCCTCGTTCCGAGCGATCGCCGTCCCACCCCCAAGGAAGGGGCTCGGCTCGCGCGGGTCGATCTCGCGCTCTTGTTCTCCTCGGCGGGATTCCTCACCGCCGTCGGACTCGTGATGGTGCTGTCCGCGGGATCCGTTTCGGCCGCGCAGGGCTACGGCGGGAACAGCTTCTGGTACTTCGAACGCCAGGTGCTCTACGCGGCGGTCGGCGTGGTCGTGGCCGTCCTCCTCGCTCGGTTGCCCCCGCGCCGCTGGAAGATGCTCGGGATCCCTCTCCTCGGGGTGGCCGCCGTCCTCATGACGATCGCCGCGCATCCGTCGTCCGGGACCGCGCTGTACGGGGCGTCGCGGTGGATCGACCTGGGCCCCGTGACGCTTCAGCCGTCGGAGCTCGCGAAGCTCGGCCTGGTCGCCACGACGGCGACGATCCTGTCGAACAAGTGGGGCAAGTTGCACGATCTCGGACAGCTGCTGATCCCCCTCGGCCCGATCGTGGTCGTCGTGGCAGCGCTGGGCCTCCTGCAGCGCGACCTGGGGACGACCATGATCTTCTGCGCCACCGTCTTCGTGTTGCTGTACATCGCCGGGGTCCGGCTGCGCTACCTCTTCGTCGGCGGTGCGATCGGCGCGGTCGGGGTCGCGTACCTGATCTTCGGCGAGGCGTATCGCCGGACACGGTTCTTCGAGTCGTGGCTCGACCCGTGGGCCGACCCGAAGAAGTCGGGGTACCAGCTGATCCAGGGACTGATCGCGATCGGGTCGGGTGGGTGGTTCGGCACCGGGCTGGGCACGAGCCGCGCGAAGTGGGACTTCCTTCCGAACGCGCACTCGGACTTCATCTTCGCGGTGATCGGGGAGGAGCTCGGGCTGCTCGGGGCGCTCGTCGTCCTGATCGCGTTCGGGGTTCTCGTGTGGGCGGGCGTCCGGATCGCGATCCACTCCCACGACACGTTCGAGCGGCTCCTCGCCGCCGGGGTGATCGCATGGATCAGCGTCCAGGCGGTCATCAACCTCGGCGCGGTGACGGGCCTGCTGCCGATCACCGGGGTCCCGCTCCCGCTCGTGTCCTTCGGTGGCTCCGCCCTCGTCGTGACGCTCGCCGGGATCGGCGTCCTCGCGAGCGTCGCACGATCGAACGGCGGCGGTCTGCGCCGCCGTCGGCCGGGGAAGGCAGCCCGGTGAACATCGTGGTTGCGGGGGGCGGGACCGCCGGTCACGTCTTCCCGGCTCTCGCGATGGCGGATGCGCTCCGCGAACGGCACGGCGCGATCGTGACGTTCCTCGGCTCGTTCGACGGGCCGGAGGCGGAACTCGTCCCGGCCGCGGGCTACTCGTTCACGGCGCTCGATGTCGTCTCGGCGCAGAAGCGGGTGTCGATGCGCTCGTTGCGCGCGCTCGGGAAAACGCTCCGCTCCTCGCGCGCGTGCCGTCCACTGATCGCGAGATCCGACGCCGTCGTCGGCATCGGCGGGTACGCGAGCGCGCCCGCCGCGCTCGCGGCGCGGCGGGCGCGGCGTCCGCTCGTGCTCGTCGAGCCCAACAGCGTCCCGGGCGCCGTCAATCGGATCGCGGCACGGTGGGCCACGGCGATCGCCGTGACGTTCGACGCGGCGCGAGCGTGGTTCCCGGCCCGGACGCGCGTCGAACGTACCGGGAACCCGATCCGCTCCGCCATCGCATCGGTCCCGGAGCGGCGCGCCGAGCTCTCGAGCGAAGCGTCCGCCGTGTTCGGGCTCGACGAGGGACGCCGGACGATCGTCGTCATGGGCGGGAGCCAGGGCGCGCTCCGCCTGAACGAGCTCACGCGGGAGGTCGCCGCGATCCTGACGGATCGCGGCGACCTCCAGATCCTCCTCGCGACGGGAGCCGCGCACCAGGGCAGGTTCGCCGACATCCGTGGAGGATCGTTGCTCGTACAGGTCGTCGGAACGATCGATCGGATGGAGCTCGCGCTCGCGGTCGCGGACGTGGCCGTCTCCCGTGCGGGGGCCGGACACATCGCGGAGCTGACCGCGTGTGGGGTGCCGGCGATCCTCATCCCGTACCAGCACGCGACGGAGCATCATCAGGACGCGAACGCACGAGAGGTGGAGCGGGTCGGCGCGGTGGAGGTCGCGACCGAACACGAACTGACGGCCGACGGCCTCGCTCGGCGCATCGTCGCGCTCGTCGACGATGCACCGAGACGGGCGGCGATGGCGGAGGCCGCGAAGCGGTGGGCCCGGCCGGATGCCGACGCTCGCCTCGCCGATCTCGTCGCCGAGGCGGCAGGAGGTGCCAGGACATGAGCGGAACCGCCGCCGGGTGGCGATCCTGGACCCCGCCCGAGGGGTCGATCCCGACGTTGCCGATCCCGTCGATCGACGGGATCCGGTCGGTCCACCTGCTCGGGATCGGTGGGGCCGGCATGCGGAACCTGGCGCGGTTGTTCGTGGCGCGAGGCCTCGCCGTCTCCGGTTCGGACGTGAAGGATTCGGCGTACCTGAGCGAGCTCGCAGCGCTCGGCGTGCGGATCCACGTCGGTCACGACCCTGCGCTCCTCGGGTCGCCGGACATCGTGGTCGTCTCCAGCGCGATCCGCGACGACGATCCCGAGGTCGCGGCGGCCGCCCGGTCCGGCATCCCCATCTGGAAACGGCAGCAGGCGATCGGCGCGCTCGCGCGCGGCCACCGAACGGTCGCGATCGCGGGCGCCCATGGGAAGACCACCACGACCTCACTCGTCGCCGCCGTCCTGACGGGTGCGGGTCTCGACCCAACGCAGCTGATCGGTGGCGATCTGAACGAGAGCGGCAGCGGTGCCCGGCACGGCGGCGGCGACCTGTTCGTGTTCGAGGCCGACGAGAGTGATGGATCCTTCCTGATGATCCCGCCGTGGGTGGGGGTCATCACGAACCTCGACGCCGACCACCTCGACTTCTACCCGGGTGGTCTTCCGGAGATCGAAGACGCGTTCGCCGAGTTCGCGGCGCGTTGCGACCACGTCGTCGCGTGCGGCGACGATCCGTCGCTCGCGCGTGCGCTCGCGCGTGCCGGCGTCCCTGCAACGACGTACGGCCTCTCGCCCGGGTGCGACCTCCAGTTGCGGGTGGACGCGCTGGGCCCGGCGGGAGCTCGAGGCACGGTCCGCGTCGACGGCGACGAGGTCGCGCTCCGGCTTCGTGTGGACGGGCAGCACAACCTGCTCAACGCCACCGCTGCGGTCGCCGTCGCCCGACTGGCGGGCATCCCGGGCGCCGCGACGGTGGAGGCGATCGCCGGGTTCGACGGCGTCCACCGACGGTTCGAACACCGAGGGGATGCACGCGGTGCCGAGTTCTTCGACGACTACGGGCAGACGCCCACGGAGATGGAGGTGACCGTCGAGACGGCTCGGCGGCGTGAGCCCGTACGCCTGATCGCGCTCGTACAACCGCATCGCTATTGGAGGGTCCGCTCGCTCTGGCGCGAGCTCGGCGCGAGCGTCGCCGGCGCGGATCTCGTCGTCGTGACGGACGTGTACGGCGCGGCGCAGGACCCGATCCCGGGCGTGACCGGCAAGCTGGTCGTGGACGGGGTCCAGCTCGCCTCCCCGGGGCTGCGGACCGTGTACCTGCCGCACCGATCCGACGTCGTGTCGTTCCTGGATCGAGAGGTCCGCGAAGGTGACCTGGTGGTGACGATGGGGTGTGGGGACGTCTGGATGATCGGTGATGCGGCCAGAGCACGGATCGCGGATCGTGGTCGGAGCGCGGCGATGTCGTCGTGAGCGACGGCCTCGACGCGGCACTCCGGATCC
>DASWDB010000159.1:0-3906 GCA_036395715.1 Actinomycetota bacterium
GAGATAGTCTCCAGCGGTGACCGGGATCGCGAGGCCAACCGATATCAACGGGCGTTCACGCGCTGAGCGGCATCGTCTGCATCCCAGCGCGGAGGTCCGCTTTCGCTTCCGGACACGACGCCGGCGTCGATCTCGGAGTACAACGGTCAAGCGTGTCGCGGTTTCCACGACACCGGTCAACTCCTGCGGATCGACAGATGTGCATCCGGGTCGTGCACGACACCATCGGGTTGAGCGTGTCCACCAGGCTGAAACGATGATCGGGGAGGCCATCCCGGATCGCTGTCGCGCAGATGGCTATTGGCTCACATCGGGCTCCGCGTAGTTGGCTGTTTGCATCCACATCCGCCGATCTTAGGTCGGCCGCGATCAGTTCGCCGGGAACTTCGGGCCCTTGCAGTCGCGGCGGAGAGGAAGCGCATCCGGCGATCGGGGCGTCTGCGAGAAGTCGAAGGCCGACAGCATCGGCGTCGCCTGGCGATCGCGGTCGGTGAGGAACGGGCGGAGGTTCCAGTTGTCCTCGATGAAGCGGAGCACGCTCGAGAACTCTCCTTCCTCGTGGCTGACCTTCCCAGCGATCGCGTAGGGGCTGATCACGAGCAAGGGAACGCGGAAGCCGAAGCCCATCCTGTCGATGTCCGGCGGCTGAACGTGGTCGTAGAAGCCCCCGTAATCGTCCCACGTGATGAAGATGGCTGTGTCCTTCCACATCTTCGACCGCATGATCGCGTCGACGACCTGGGTGGTCCAGTTCTCACCGTGGCAGAACGAGTAGTCCGGGTGATCGGACAACTCGAACCGCGGCGTGACCCACGTGACCGGAGGGAGCTTGTTGGCCGCGATGTCGCCGAGCAGCGAGTCGACCGGACGGATGTACCTCGCCCACCGCGCCGGATCGTCTCGGTACCGGTCGATCGCGGAGTATGCGGACCAGATGTAGCCGCGCTGTCGTTCTGTGGCCGCGTAGTACGCCCACGGGACGTGCGCTTCGTTGAGCAGGTCGCCCTCGGTCCGGAAGGCGAAGCACGGAGGCACGAGCACGACGTTGCCCTCGGAGTCGTACACCTGGACCTTCTGCTGGGGGGGCGCGTCGCATCCGAAGGTGTTCGACATCGACTTGGGGGGCCGACGCGGGTTATCGCGCGCCCCACCGGACTGAGCAGCGATCGTGTAGAGGTGGTTCGGGAACGAGGGGCCCCACGCCGAGGAGAAGAAGTCGTCGAAGAGGACGTTCCGCTGCGCCCACTGCCAGTAGTTCGGCAACTGGCTCCGGTGGAGCTGCGAGTACGCCCAATTCCCCGTCGGCGGCTGGTCGAACCCGTCCATCTTCCCCTGGTCCCATGCCTGGATCGCGCACTGGTAACAGTGGGGGATGTCGCTGGGCAGGCGTCCGTCCGTTCCACGGATGAGCGGGCGGCGTCTGCCATGGTCCATCCCGAACGAGACGCCGTTCGCCCCAGGGAACGTCCCGAACAGATCGTCGAAGGTTCGGTTCTCCTTGACGACGAACACCACGTGCCTGATCGGAGTCCGCGTCGCGAACGCGTTGGCGTTCACGACCCGTGGCACGAGCGGCGCCACCGTCGGGGTGGCGGAGATGTCCAGGTGATCGGGCGGTCTGTCCGAGGCTCGAGCGGTGCAGGCCACCGTCACGGTGAGACTCATCCCGATGGCGCCCCAGGCGGACGACCGGCGTACCCGCTTGCCGCTCCGGAGTGTCACGGAAGCCATGGTTCACGATAGACCGCAATCACGGGCCCATACAGGTTCGGTTCGGGTACGAACGACAGTCGAACCGATTCACGTGTTCACGAGGCGCCCACGCCCCGGTCGCAGCCACCCAGCGGCTCACCCCACGGGCTCGAGCACGAACACCGGGATCTGCCGGTCGGTCTTCGTCTGGTACGACGCGTAGTCGGGCCATGCCTCGACCGCCCGACCCCACCACACGGCCTTTTCATCGTCGACGACTTCGCGTGCGACGTAGTCGCGCTTGGTCTCGCGATCCTGCAGCTCCACGTGTGGGTTCTTCTTGAGGTTGTAGTACCAGACGGGATGCTTCGGGGCGCCCCCGAGCGACGCGACCACCGCATAGATGCCGTCGTGTTCCACGCGCATGAGGGCGGTCTTCCGCAGTTTCCCGGTCCTTGCGCCGACCGAGGTCAACACGATCACCGGCCGGCCCCGAAGGTCGCCGCCCTGCTCGCCGTTCGTCGACTCATACAGTTCCGTCTGCTTGCGCGACCATGACGACGTGCTGGGCTCGTAGTCACCATGTAGCGGCACGACCCGATGCTATGTGCTCGTCGTCCTATCGGGGGGAGCGCTTCTGGAGCAGATCCGCAGCCCTCCCCGATGCGCCCACTTACGGGATGGCTTCTCCATCCACATCAACCCGGATCGGGATCGGAGGGATAACGACCTCGGCCGCGGGAACCGGGAGCGCCATCGTCACACTCTGCGTCAACGCATGCACGACGGTGATCGCCGGAAGCGTGCAGATGACGAAGAGGAGCTCGCTGAAGATCGCGACCACGTGAAGAACGATGGAACGGTCGATCGACGGCTCGGAGCTACCGAGGAACAGCATCACGTAGAGAAGGACGACCTGAGCATCCCACGGGACCCACCACCTCAGGAGTCGCCGGTCGTCCGACCCTGAAGTCAGACCATCAGCTCTGTTCCACAACTCTTGCATCACGCGGTACGGCATCACCAGGTTCGCGAACGGGACGAACCACCAACCGACGCTCGCCCATCGACCGAAGCGGAGGGGCGGCGACCCTGCTGTCCGAGCGATCAGATCGTGGACGAAGAATTGCCAGATCAGCCAGACGAAGATCGTCGCGAACAGCAGCGGGGTATTGACGACGAACACGAACCGACCTGCCGCGATCACCGCGCGGATCTCGGGAGCTTGAGTGTTTCCCGTTCCGCGGACATGCACCAGGGCGATCAGCTCGCGGACCATCCAGTAGAGAGCGAGCGACGCGACGACGGTCTTCGCGGCGATCAGGATCTCGAGGATCCGACCGACGCGGGAGATCGAGCGCGACCGCTCCACGGCCGTTGCATCATCCGACATCGGTGCGAAGGATAGACCCCGATCGGTCAGCGCGCATCCGCCCGTTGACCGAATCCGTTGGCGTCCGGGAAACTGGCGCCTCCAGTCAGAGGTGATCGACCCGATGGACGAACGAACCAAGTACTGGCGCCCTGCCGAGCCCAAGCCGTCGTACGACGTGGTCATCGTGGGGGGCGGCGGGCACGGGCTGTCCACCGCCTACTACCTGGCGAAGAACCACGGCATCACAGACGTCTGCGTGGTCGAGAAGGGGTGGCTCGCCGGCGGCAACATGGCGCGGAACACCACGATCATACGGTCCAACTACCTCTGGGACGAGTCGGCCGCGATCTACGAGCACTCGCTGAAATTGTGGGAAGGCCTAGAGGACGAGCTGGGCACCGACCTGCAGTTCAGCCAGCGGGGCGTCCTGAACCTCGCGCACGACCTGGGCGACGTTCGTTCCAGTGTGCGGCGGGTCGAGGCGAACCGGCTGAACGGAGTGGACGCCGAATGGCTCACGCCCGAAGACGTCCAAGCCTTCTGCCCGATCGTGAACGTCTCCCCCGACGTCCGCTACCCCGTGCTCGGGGCGACCCTGCAACGACGCGGTGGCGTCGCGAGGCACGACAAGGTGGCATGGGGGTACGCGACGGCAGCCTCGAACCTCGGCGTCGACATCGTCGAGCACGCCGAGGTGACCGGATTCGTCCGGGGCACGGACGGGGGCGTGGAAGGCGTCGAAACCACCCAGGGAACGATCCGCGCGAACGGGACCGCCCTGGTGGCCGCGGGACACACCTCGGTGCTGGCGGCTTTGGTCGGGCTTCGGCTGCCGCTGC
>DASWDB010000160.1:0-8393 GCA_036395715.1 Actinomycetota bacterium
GCCCTCTTAGACGCGAGCCTGGATGACCCGCGGAGACGCAGGAGGGGATCGGTCCGGACCGGCCTCCTCGATCTGATCGCGCCTGTGGGAAGAGCGCCGGACCGGCCGACCGCGAACGCCGGCGTTCGTTCCGGACCAGTCTGGATGATCGAGGGGGCGATCCGATCGTCCCGGGATCGGAACATGAACCCGATCACGGCGATCGCTGCGACCAGCACCACCCCGGCCGCGATCATCCGCCAAGAACGCACGAGGCTCGATCCCGTTAGAACGCGTTCAGCCCATTCGGGGTCCCCACGTCATGCAAGATCGCAGTCGTGGCGACGAAGGATCCTCTGTGGACTCGCATGGGTTCGGGGCCATTCCTACGACTCACGGACGCATCACGCTAGCACCATCGGCGAGAAGGACCCGCGCCTGATCGACAGCGACGGATCCCGTCGGCGCGAGCTGTCATCCGATGGAAAGACCGTTCCGGTCGCGTACTCACCGGATGGGTCCGAGCTACTCGTTGGTCGCTACGGGCCCGACCCCGCCGAGCCGGATCTCGGACTCTTCATCCTGGATGGGACCGATGTACGTCCGCTCGTCTCGGCCGCGGTTTCGGCGTTCGGCGACTGGCGCGCCTGATCACCCTCGTTCGTTCGGCAGTGTCGCGTTGAGACGCAGATCGTCGTCACTGCCGGATCACGCCGCCGGTGGCGGCGAACCTCGTGGCAGCCGAGGGGGTGGAGCGCCACTCGGGCGGTTCGGAGGAGGCTTGGGTGTTTGCCCGGGGGCGACACTCCGATCGAGCCTATCCGCGAACAGAAGGGCGAAAAGCGTCACGGTCGTGATCATGGCCGGCTGGATGACAACGACCACGAGTCCCACCAGGAAGGTCGCAGCCAGCCAGCGGTGCTCCTTCACATAATCTCGGAAGCGGGGTGGGGTCCCCTGCGGATGCCGCGCCAACGCGCCGAACCTGTCCTGCACCGAGAGCATGTCGACCGGCTCCGCGATCGGGACACCCAAGCGGGCGGCCAGGATCATGACGGACCGCTCTGTTCCTGCGAGCGGGATGAACTCGACGATGCGAGCTCGCTCCGCTCGATAGCCCCACTCATGCTCGATGATCTTCCCCGCGAGCTCCACTCGTCCCAGGATCACGCCGGAAGTGCAACCGGGCCCGAACGGCCTCGTCACGTCCAGCCAGGCGACATGCTCTGCCACAGGCTGGAGCGTGCTCATGGCGTAGAAGCCGCATGTGCACTGTTCCTCAGGAGCGACGTGCCACGACCGGGCATCATGGGAACACGTCGCCGTCACCCACCCCCACGAGGCACCCTCCCAATCGCTGGCCCTCGAACGTACGCCGCTCCAGCTCTGGAAAAGGGGATGCAGTCGCGCTCCTCGCTTGCCTATCGAGTAGTACCAGGCTCGATACCCGACGATAGGCTCGATCCCATCCGGGATCCGATTCCACCGATCGCCCATCGCCCGCTCACCGAGTGGGCTCGGGTTGATCCTCCGGATGTGGATCGGCAGGTTCGGGCTCGATCGCCGGCGCTGGCTCCTTCACAGGAGAAGACTCGGGATCCTCGACCGGCTCGATGAAGACGGTCCGACGCTGCGTGCCGATGTTCATGGCCTCGCTTCCTGAGGCAACGGATGCTGTCCCCCATGCTACCGACGAAGGAGGGGGGTCTGACAAGGTCGATCATCGTCTGAGGCTTGACGCCGATCCTCTCATGCAACCCCGAGCGCCGGAGCGAGCTGCTCGATCAACCCGGCGATCGTCTCCATCATGTCGAAGACCGGCTCGGCCTCCGACCGATCTGGATCCAGCCGCGACAGCAGCTCGACACCGAGGAACATCGAGGCGATCGCGTACGCCGCCTCGCGCGTCGGGATAGCGGCCGCGACCGGATACGCCTTCCCGACGTGTTCGAGGGCGTCCTGCACGAGACCGATCCACCGATCGAAGCGGTCCAGCAATGCGCCACCGCGATCGGGATCGGTCGCGGCGGCCATCAACTGGGTCACGGCCGTGACGTCTCCGGTCTCCATGTCCTCGTCGTGGAGCCGTCGCGCGATCGCGACGAGGTCCCGGAGCGACGACACCTCTGCGATCGCCTCGCGGTAGCGAGCCACCTGGCGCTCGGACGCATCGGCGAAGGCCTGCTGCAACAGCTCGTCGACCGAACCGAAGTGGTAGAAGATCAGCGCCTGGTTGAAGCCCCCGCGCCGAGCGATCGCGCGCGCGGTTGTCTCGGCGAAGCCCTCCTCACGCACCGTTCCAAGCGCCGCCTCGATGATGCGGTCGCGCGTGGCGGCGCCGCGTTCCGCGGCGCCGCCACCCGCCCCACGTGAGCGCTCCGCGCTCACGGATCCCACCGCATCCGGACACCGTCGCAGTACGAGCAGTTCGGATCCTTGCGCGAGAGCCATGCGGCCCAACGATCGCGACGCTTCGACACATGCATGAAGAAGCGTTCGGTGTGCCGGGAGAAGCCCGGCCGCGACAGAAGGTACGACCACGGCCGATACCTCGCGGTCGCCCACAGGCACACGAGGAACGCGGCGGGCCCGACCCAAGCCTCGCCACGATCGTCGACCACGACGAGCTCCTTGCCGAGCCACGGGACGGCACCGAAGCGCCGGCGCGCCTCCTCCGATCCCGAAGGCATCAGCTCGACCTCAACGAGGCACGGCTGCGTCGCGAGCCAATCGCGACACCGGAGGCAGAAGGCACAGTTCTCGTCGAACAGGATCGTGAGCCTCGTCACCTCGTTCGAAGGGACGGAGCCCCGGTCGGGAACCTCCGAAGGGTCCATGGCTACGACCCGCTCGCAGGCGACGGCGGGATGTGGACCTGCGGGGCCACTGGCGTCGGCAGATGGCGCTGCTCCCGGCGCGAGCGGATCCGCCAAAACACGAACACGTTGACGAAGTGCAGCGCCGCGAGGCTCACCAACATCAGTGCGAGCCGGTTGATCAAGAAGGTCACGGCCTCGAACCCGTCGTAGACCCTCGAGGCCCGGAGGATGTACAGCGAGTACCCCAGGCTCAGCATGTAGAAACCGGTCACCAGCAGCCGGTTGACCGCGACGGCCAGCTCGGGCTTATCGGCGAACACGTCGTGCAGGAACGCGGCGCCGTTGTTGAACAAGGTCCTGGCCAGCCACACGGTCAGCCCGACCGCGACCGCCACGTAGATCACGGACACCGCGATGGCGTTCCCGTTCGTCCGCATCGTTCGCCCCTTTCCTCTCGCTTCATCTTGAGCAGGTGCTCAAAGCGTACGCTCAAGCTGAACGGGAAGTCAAGCCAGCGAGGGGGGAGAGGACGCATCGCCTCCCGATCGGGCGCCGCGCCTTCGAACGGGGTTGACACGACTTCCGATGCCCCTACACTCAATAGACCATGTCAACCATGGCTGTGACCGGACGCAGCAGCCTCGTACTTATCGCATAGGCGCGGGCGGGCGATAGCCCGACAGACCCCCGCGCCAGACGCCCCTCGCCACGCGAGGGGCTTTTTCTACCCCGGCTTCGGATATACGCCGAGCGGTGGATCAGCGGCAAAGCCAGCGCCGAAGGCGCCGAAGGAAGGAGTCACGATGAGGTACGAATTCGAACGGAACGGCACCGTCGTCGCGAGCGTGCTGTGGGAAGGCCCGGGACAGGTCACGGTCGAGACCGCGGACTCCAGCACTCGCACGGTGGTCGATCGCTACCTGTCCTCCGAGGTCGTGTACATGGGCGGTGGGTTCGGTCTCGACGAAGAGCAGGCGGCGGACGTGCTGCAACTCCGCCGGCGCGACTGGACCCCGTGGGAGTTCGAGCGCGCGTGCAGGAACCTGGCGCACCGGCTCCAGGCGACGGTCCGTCGGGTCGAGACCGGACCCGTCGAGGACCGGGAAGCGGCCGCCCGATGAAGGTCACCGGTGCCCTGGCCCTCCTCAGGGCGCTCGAACACGAGGGGGTCGAGGTGATCTTCGGCATCCCGGGCGGGGCCAGCATGCCCATCTACGACCCGCTGGTCGACGGCTCGTCGATCCGGCACATCCTGTGTCGCCACGAACAGGGCGCGGGCCATGCGGCGGAGGGCTACGCGTGGGCCACCGGGAGGGTCGGGGTGTGCATGGCGACGTCGGGCCCCGGCGGGACGAACCTCGTCACGCCGATCGCCGACGCGAAGATGGACTCGGTGCCGATCGTCGCGATCACGGGTCAGGTGCCCACCCCCGTCGTCGGCAACGACGCCTTCCAGGAGGCGGACATCACGGGCATCACGATGCCGATCACCAAGCACAACTTCCTGGTGAAGGACCCCGCGCTGATCGCCGAGACCGTGCGGGAGGCGTTCCACATCGCCGCGACCGGCCGCCCGGGCCCCGTCCTGATCGATCTCCCGAAGGACGTGCTCCTTTCGGAGACGACCTGGAGCTGGCCCGAGCGCATCAACCTCCCGGGGTACAGGCCCACGACGAAGGGCAACCAACGGCAGGTCGTGGAGGCCGTCAAGCTGATCATGGCCGCGAAGCAGCCCGTGCTCTACGTCGGCGGTGGGGTGATCAAGGCCGACGCGCACGCCGAGCTCGCGAAGCTCGCGACCGTCGGCCGGCTCCCGGTCGTCACCACGCTGATGGCGCGGGGAGCGTTCCCCGACTCGAACGAGCTGTGCCTGGGGATGCCGGGGATGCACGGCAACTACACGGCCGTCACCGCGATCCAGAAGTCGGACGTGCTCGTGGCGCTCGGGACCCGCTTCGACGACCGGGTGACGGGGAAGCTTGCGGCGTTCGCCCCGGACGCGAAGGTGATCCACGTGGACATCGACCCCGCGGAGATCGGGAAGAACCGCGCGGCCGACGTGCCGATCGTGGGCGATTGCAAGGACGTGATCGGGAAGCTCGCCGCCGAGTTGGACGCACGTCAGCACGAGGCCGGCGGGGTACCGGATCGCTCGGGCTGGCTCGGGCAGCTCGCGGATTGGCAGCGGCGCTTCCCGTACCGCTACGACCAGCAACCCGATGGGCCGCTCAAGCCGCAGTACTGCGTCGAGCGACTCCGCGCGCTCGCCGACGACGACACGATCGTCGTCGCCGGCGTTGGGCAGCATCAGATGTACGCGTCGCAGTACTGGCGCTTCGAGCATCCGCGGCACTGGATCAATTCGGGCGGACTCGGGACGATGGGGTTCGCCGTCCCGGCGGCGATGGGTGCCAAGGTCGGGCAACCGCGCAAGCGCGTGCTGGCGATCGACGGCGACGGCTGCTTCCAGATGACCGCGCAGGAGCTCGCCACGAGCACCACCGAGAAGATCCCGTTCATCACCGCGATCCTGAACAACGGCTACCTGGGCATGGTCCGCCAATGGCAGGAGCTGTTCTTCGCGGAGCGGTACTCGGGGGTGTACCTCGACCCCGACGTTCCGGACTACGTGAAGCTCGCCGAGGCGTACGGAGCGGTCGGGCTCCGCGCGGATCATCCGGGCGAGGTCGACGCGGTGATCGAGAAGGCCTTCTCGGTGGAAGACCGCAGCGTGGTGATCGACTTCCGAGTGGATCCGCGGGAGATGGTCTTCCCGATGGTCCCGGCCGGCGCGTCGAACGACGACATCATCCTGGATCCCGAGGGCGCCACGCCCACCAGCGATCCCGCGGAGGCACCGATCGTATGAGCAACGGTGCGCGAGGCGGCGGAACGCTCCACACGATCTCGGTCCTCGTCGAGGATAAGCCCGGCGTGCTCACCCGCGTCGCCGGCCTCTTCTCGGCGCGCGGGTTCAACATCGATTCGCTCGCGGTGGGGCCGACGGAGTCCTCGGGGCTGTCGCGGATGACGATCGTGATCAACGTGGACACGAAGCCGCTCGAACAGATCACGAAACAGCTCAACAAGCTGATCAACGTGATCAAGATCCTCGAGCACGAGCCGGGTTCGGCGGTCGAGCGCGAGCTGATGCTCGTCAAGGTTCGGGCGTCGGGCGACGATCGTGCGCGGGTGATGGAGATCGCCGAGGTGTTCCGGGTCAACATCGTCGACGTCACGGCGTCCACGCTCACCGTGGAGGCGACCGGGAAGCCCGACAAGCTCGAGGCGCTCCTGTCCCTGCTGGATGACTTCGGGATCGTGGAGCTGTCGCGGACGGGGCGGATCGCGCTCGGGCGCGGTGACCGGGGGATCCGTGAGCGTGTCCTCCGAGCGGCGAACGACTGACTGAGGGAAGGCGAACCGAGATGGCCACGATCTACTACGAGAAGGACACCGACCCGGGCGTACTGGCGGATCAGAAGATCGCGGTGCTGGGGTACGGCTCACAAGGCCATGCCCACGCGCAGAACCTGAGGGACAGCGGGCTGGACGTGCGCGTCGGACTCCGCGCGGGATCCTCGAGCCGCCCGAGGGCCGAGGAGGCCGGCCTCCGAGTCCTGGAGATCGCTGACGCGGTCCGCGAGGCGGACGTCGCGATGGTCGTCCTGCCGGACACCTCGCACGGTGCGGTGTACGCGTCCGAGATCGCCCCGAACCTGAAGGACGGCGACATGCTCATGTTCGCGCACGGGTTCTCCGTGCATTTCGGCACGGTGGTTCCCCCCGCCGGGGTCGACGTCACGATGATCGCGCCGAAGGGGCCCGGACACCTCGTCCGCCGCACCTACGAGCAGGGGATCGGGACGCCGGCGCTGGTCGCGGTCCAGCAAGACGCGACCGGCAAGGCGCGAGCGCGCGCGCTCGCCTACGGCTCCGCCATCGGCGCCGCGCGCGCCGGCATCATCGAGACCACCTTCAAGGAGGAGACGGAGACCGACCTGTTCGGCGAGCAGACCGTGCTCTGCGGTGGGATCTCGGAGCTCGTCCGCAACGGCTTCGACACGCTGGTCGCGGCCGGCTACCAGCCGGAGATCGCGTACTTCGAATGCCTGCACGAGCTCAAGCTGATCATCGACCTGATCTACGAGGGCGGGCTGTCCTGGATGCGCTACTCGGTGTCGGATACCGCCGAGTGGGGCGACTACCAGAGCGGCCCGAAGGTGGTCGACGGCCCGTCGCGCGAGGCGATGGAGCAGGTGCTGGCCGCGATCCAGGACGGTTCGTTCGCCAAGCGATGGATCGCCGAAGCCGACGCCGGCTTCCCGCAATTCCTGCGACTTCGGCAGCAGGCGCAGACATCCCAGCTCGAGCAGGTGGGACGGCAGCTGCGCCAGATGATGCCCTGGTTGGAGTCCGAGAAGAAGAAGGTGCCGAGCTGATGGACGCAGACCCTGACGTAGTACGGATCTTCGATACGACCCTGCGCGACGGCGAGCAGGCGCCGGGCATCGCGCTCACCCAACCCGAGAAGCTCGAGATCGCCGAGCAGCTCGCGCGACTCAACGTTGACGTCATCGAGGCGGGGTTCCCCGTCTCGTCACCCGGCGAGTTCGACGCCGTCCGCCAGATCGCGAGCTCGGTGCGCGGGCCGGTGATCGCCGCCCTGGCGAGGACGGCGACCGGTGACGTCGAGCGCGCCGCCGAGGCCCTCAAGGGCGCGGAGCGGTGGCGGATCCACACGTTCATCTCGACGTCCGACGTCCAGCGCGAATCGATGCTGCGGATGAGCCCGCAGCAGGTCCTGCAGGCGATCGAGGACAACGTCCGCCTATCGAAGAGCTATACGGAGGATGTCGAGTTCTCCGCGCAGGATGCGACCCGGACCGAGCTCGACTTCCTCTTGGAGTGCTTCCGCGTCGCGGTCACGCGCGGGGCCACCACGATCAACATCACGGACACGGTGGGCTACGCGACGCCCAGCGAGTTCGGCGAGCTGGTGCGGACCGTCCGCGAGGCCGTTCCCGACGACGTCGTGATCTCGACCCACTGTCACAACGACCTCGGTCTGGCGGTCGCGAACGCGCTGGCCGGGATCGAGAACGGCGCCCGGCAGATCGAGGTTGCCGTGAACGGGATCGGCGAGCGCGCGGGGAACTGCTCGCTCGAAGAGGTCGCGATGATCGTCCGCACGCGCGGCGAGCACCTCGGCGTGCGACACGGACTGAACCTGAAGGAGATCGTGCGAACGTCGCGACTGGTGTCCATGACGACGGGCTACGGCGTCCAGCCGAACAAGGCGGTCGTGGGCTCCAGCGCCTTCGCGCACGAGAGCGGGATCCATCAGCACGGGATGCTCGCGAACCGGGCCACCTACGAGATCATGGATCCGCTGGAGATCGGCCTGGAGGGGAACCGACTCGTCCTGGGCAAGCACAGTGGACGACACGCGTTCGCCGACGCCCTCCAGAAGCTCGGGATCACGCTGGAAGATGCACAGCTCAACCGCGCGTTCGCGCGCTTCAAGGACCTCGCGGATCGCAAGATCACTCTCACGGACCACGACCTCGAGGCGATCGTGACGGAGGAGATCGG
>DASWDB010000161.1:0-2913 GCA_036395715.1 Actinomycetota bacterium
TCCGCACGCTCCTCCTGACGTACTTCTTCCGCTTCATGCGCGATCCGATCGGCCAGGTTGTCGGCCTCCTCCAGGTACTGCGTAGTGAGCAGGATCGTCCTGCCCTCCTGGACGAGCTCACGGATCATCGCCCAGAGGTCCATCCGGCTCCGGGGGTCGAGGCCCGTGGTGGGCTCGTCGAGGAAGAGCACGTCGGGCCGCGCGACGAGGCTGGCGGCCACATCCAATCGGCGTCGCATGCCGCCGGAGTAGGTCTTGGCCTGCCGGTCCCCGGCCTCCGCCAGCCCGAACCGCTCGAGGATCTCTCCGGCGCGGCGGCGAGCCTCCGCCGAGGAAAGGTGGTACAGGCGCCCCACCATCTCGATGTTCTCGAGCCCCGTCAGGTTCTCGTCGACGGCGGCGGACTGCCCGGCCAACCCGATGCGCGCGCGCAGAGCCTCGGCGTCACGGACGACGTCGAGCCCGACCACCTCCGCCCGCCCGCCGTCGGGCAGCAGCAGCGTCGTGAAGATGCGGACGGCAGTGGTCTTCCCCGCGCCATTGGGCCCGAGGAAGCCGAACACGGTTCCCGACCCGACGTCGAGATCGATGCCGCGCAACGCTTCCACGGTGCCGAAGTTCTTGCGAAGCCCTTCGGCGACGATGGCCCCAGCCATCCGAACACAATACGGGGTCCCGCCGTCAGCGACATTCGATATCCGTGGGGTGCAAGCGAATGGAAGGTGAAGGATGCCAAGCGGTGCGTAACGACGTAATCATGCTTCCTGCCGGGAATGCCCGGCGCCCCGGTCGCGTTTTCGCAGGTGCAAACCTTCTGTCGGAAAGGAATCATCCCGATGTCGGATCTCGACACACTCGCTCTCCCGCTCCTGCCACTCACGACCGGGGTCGTCCTCCCCGGGATGGTGGTGACGCTCACCCTCGAATCGCCGGAGGCTCGGGCGGCCGTCGATGCGGCAGCTTCGGACGAGGACCGTCTGCTCGTGCTCGTCCCTCGACTGGAGGGCAGATACGCACGGGTCGGGACCATCGCGAAGATCGAGGATCTCGGTCGGCTCCGCGGCGGCGTGGAGGCGCTCGTGATCCGCGGTCTCGGCCGGGCGTCGATCGGGGTCGGTGTGGCCGGCACCGGCGAGGCGACCTGGGTCCAGGTGGAGCCGGTCGCCGAGGAGCCGACCTCCGAGCGGGCGGAGACGCTCGCGCGCGAGTACCGGGCGACGGTGGAGAGCATCGTCGAAGCCCGAGGGGTCCCCGCCATCGCCGAGTTCCTCCGGGGACTGTCCGACCCCGGACAGATCGCGGACACCGCCGGCTACTCGCCCGACCTGTCCTTCGAGCGGAAGGTCGAGGTCCTGGAGACGATCGACATCGAGCGCAGGCTCGAACTCGTGCTCGACTGGGCGAAGGACACCCTTGCCGAGGTGCAGGTGAAGGAGAAGATCCGCGACGAGGTTTCGGAGAGCCTCGAACAGCGTCAGCGTGAGGCGATCCTCCGCGAGCAGATGGCCGCGATCCGTAAGGAACTCGGCGAAGACGGTTCGGAGGACGTGATCGAGACGCTCCGCGCCAAGATCACGGAGTCGGGGATGCCCGACGACGTTCGCGAACAGGCCGAGCGGGAGCTCGGCCGGCTCGAGCGGACGTCCGAACAGTCGCCCGAGTACGGATGGATCCGGACGTATCTCGACTGGATGACCGAGCTGCCGTGGAACGTGCGGACCGAGGACAATCTGGACATCACGGACGCGCGTCGGATCCTCGATGAGGATCACGAAGGCCTCGGCGACGTGAAGGACCGGATCGTCGAATACCTCGCGGTTCGCAAGCTCAGGGCTGAGCGTGGACTCTCGGAAGAGGGCGGCCGGGGATCCGGAGCGATCCTCACCCTGATCGGGCCTCCCGGTGTCGGGAAGACCTCGCTCGGCGAGTCCGTGGCGCGCGCGCTCGGGCGGAAGTTCGTCCGCGTGTCCTTGGGCGGGGTGCACGACGAAGCCGAGATCCGCGGTCACCGCCGGACGTACGTCGGGGCGCTGCCGGGACGGATCGTGCGCGCGCTCAAGGACGCCGGGACGAAGAACCCGGTGATGATGCTCGACGAGATCGACAAGGTCGGAGCCGATTGGCGCGGCGACCCGTCGTCGGCGCTCCTCGAGGTCCTCGACCCGGCGCAGAACCACACCTTCCGCGACCACTATCTCGATGTCGATCTCGACCTGTCCGAGGTGCTGTTCGTCGCGACGGGGAACGTCGCCGAGACGATCCCCGGTCCACTGCTCGACCGGATGGAGGTGCTCCGGCTCGACGGGTACACCGAGGACGAGAAGGTCGCCATCGCGCGGCATCACCTGATGCCGCGCCAGATCGAGCGCAACGGGCTCCGCGAGGATGAGGTGACCGTCACCGATGACGCGCTCCGCGAGATCGTGGCGTCCTACACGCGCGAAGCGGGTGTGCGTAACCTCGAGCGGGAGCTGGGCAAGACGTTCCGGAAGGTGGCGACCAAGCTCACCGCCGGCGAGACCGCCGCTCCGGTCGTCGTCGATCGGGAGGACGTGCGCGGCTACCTGGGCCGCCAGCGCTTCTCGTTCGAAGAGATGGCGGAACGCACCTCGGTCCCTGGGGTCGCGACGGGACTCGCCGTGACCGGCACGGGTGGCGACGTCCTGTTCATCGAGGCTACGCGCGAAGACGAAGGCGAGGGGCTGACCCTCACGGGGCAGCTCGGGGACGTGATGAAGGAATCGGCGCAGATCGCGCTGTCGTTCGTCCGCTCCCACGCGACGGAGCTGGGGATCGATCCGGGTCGGCTCACCGGCCGGTTCCACGTCCACGTTCCGGCGGGCGCGGTCCCGAAGGACGGGCCGAGCGCCGGCGTGACCATGACGACGGCTCTCGTCTCCCTGCTCACCGGCG
>DASWDB010000162.1:0-15763 GCA_036395715.1 Actinomycetota bacterium
CTCTGCGTCCACAACATGCATCGAGCGCCGAAGGCACCCGAGCGACTCTTCATGCAGTTCCACGGGAGTGTCTACCGGAGCGACGGTGCCGGCTCGACCTGGAACGAGATCGCCGAAGGGCTGCCCAGCGGGTTCGGCTTCCCGCTCGCGATCGACCCGGCAGACCCCGACAGCGCGTTCGTGATCCCGCTGACGGCCGATGCCGACCGCGTGACCCCGGAGGGCAAGGTCCGCGTCTTCGAGACGCGCGACGCGGGCGGATCCTGGGTGGCGCGCAGCGATGGCCTGCCCGGGAACGACGCGTGGCTGACCGTGCTCCGCCAGGCGTTCGGGTGCGACGGTGAGGGCTCGGAGCTCGGGCTCTGGTTCGGGGCTACCAGCGGCGAGGTGTTCGGAAGCGCCGACGCCGGGAGAACCTGGACCAGCGTGGCCCCTCGACTCGCACCGGTGACCAGCGTCCGGGCATCGTAGGAGCCCGCCCGGAGGCCCCGGCGGCGTCTCCGTGTCAGACCTCGTCGCTACGGTGCTCCCATGGGTGATGTGGTCTCCTTGAGCGACTATCGGGCCAGCCGGGAACCGGGGGCCGGGGCGCTCGGGCGCTTGGATCGGGCGGTCCAACGGCTGGACCCGCTCGTGCGCGCTCGGGTCGATCGCTTGAGTCCCACGATCCAGCGCGAGCTGGTCGCCATCGCGCGCGCGGTCTCCGCGGGACGACCCGCGCGAGCGGCCGAGCGTGCCGAACGGCTCGCCGGCATCCTCGAGCACCCCGCTGCATCGGGCTGAGGGCTCCCGGTCCGCGCCGGGACGCGGCTTACACTCGCCCCGACCCGATGACTTTCGACGATCTGACCCGTACGGCTCTCATCCGAGGGGCGACCGCCTTCGCGGTGGTCCTCGTCGTGGGATCGACCGCGGTCTACACGTCGGCACGTCTGCACGGGTCGGATGCCGCGGGATCGTCCCCGACCAACCCGGTCGGCCCAACCCCCACGCAGCAAGCCTCGACCGGCACGCCCGAGGCGTGGCTGGCGTGGGTTCCGGGGGGCCTTCCGGACGGCTTCGGCGCGAGCATCACGGCGATCCCTGCGATCGCCAACACCACCACCGCCACGGCAGACATCGCATGGCTCACGGGATCTTCCGACGCCCGAGGGCGGGCGGTCGACCAACCGGTCGACCCGTACATGATCCCGATCGACACGACCGGGGTCGAACCCGGGTTCGCGTCGTTCCTCCCCCTACCCGAACGTCGGCTGGTCGCGGGGCTCAACGCGCACCAGGGGATCCTCTCGGAGTCGGAAGCCAAGCTCCGTCATCTCGGCGTGGGAAGCACACTGACGTTCTCGACCGGGATCGACGTCACGATCGTCGGCACGGTGCCCGACGTGCTGATGGGGAGCTACGAGCTCCTCGTTGACCGGGCGACCGCCGATGCGATCGGCGTCACCCATGATCGCTACATCCTGTTCCAGGTCCGGTCGTACGTGCACCCGACGGCCGCACAGCTCGCCCAGCGGTTCATCCCCTATCTCCCGATCGACGTCCCCCATCCGGTCGTCGAGGTACGGGCCCCGGGCGAGACGAAGTATCTGCGGGCGAACGATCGGGAGGCGCCACCGATCGTTCTCAAAGAGCGGTTCGGCGAATTCGACGCGCATCCGGATCCGACGAGGGCGACTGCGATCACGATCGACCCGGCGTGGGTCCAGGCGCACGTCTCGTCGGAGGACCTTCCGCTCCTGCACACGGTCACCTGCGATACCGAAGTGCTCGATCTGCTTCGGCGGGCGATGACCCAACTCCAGTCGGCGGGGCACGGGAGCGACGTAACGAGCGCGGGGACCTGTTACGACCCGGTCGCCGACCCGTCGGACCCCGACGGTCCATTCACCGCGAAGGCGTTCGGCGCGGCGATCGAGCTCAACCGGGGCACGAACGCACCGGGCACGCCCCCGGAACAACCGAGGTCGCTCATCGCCGCGCTGGCCCGGTGGGGATTCGGCTGGGCCGGACGCGACGCGTACCCGCAGGGAGCCCTGTTCCGCTTCCGGGCGCTGTCGGTGGCGCGAGACTGAGCCCTGGACGGCATCGCCCGGGATGGTTCCGTTGCAAAGCGAAGGGAGCAGGTATCAGGCGCTTGTCCGCACGTGCCCCGGGAGCCGGGAACCACGTCCCGGGTCCTGGGGCATGCCTCCGCGGCATGACTCGCGCGTGGGTTCTGCTCCCCTCGCGGGTGCCTCTCGGCATCCGGGCTAACCGTACACCTGCTCGCATCGACGCCGCAACGGGGAACGCCGGCCGGCTGGCATCCGATGACGGCGTGCGACGGCCTCAGTCGGCGACGCGACGATCTCGCGATCGGAGCGCCACCCACCCGAGCACCGCTGCGACCGCAACCACGCCCACCGCACCCGCGACGTAGCTCGTGCGCGCCGAAGGGACCGCCGAGGCGATCCGGCTCCGCAACCGCACAGGACTGCGGAAGTCGCGTGTTTCCCAGCCGCGTTCTTCGGCCTCGCGTCGCAGCACCTTGTCGGGGTTGACCGCGACGGGGTGCCCGACCGCGTCGAGCATCGGGAGATCCGTGATGGAATCCGAGTACGCGTAGGAACCGGCGAGGTCGAGGCCGTGACGAACCGCGAGTTCGCGGATCGCGACGGCCTTGTCTTCACCGTACGCGTAGAACTCGAGCACGCCCGTGTATCGGCCGTCGTCGCCGACCGCGGCGCGCGTCGCGATCACGCCCGCCGCCCCGAAGTGCCGCGCGAGCGGCCGAACGATCTCTTCCGGCGATGACGACACGATGTAGATCTGCCGGCCTTCGCTGTGGTGCAGCGCGATGAGATCGAGGGCTTCCTGGTACACGTACGGATCGATCACGGCCAAGATCACGTCCTCGACCAGTCGTTCGAGCTGTGAACGGTCCCAGCCCTTCGTGAGCTGCAGCATGCCCTCCTTCAGCCGCTCCATCTTCTGCTCGTCGGCTCCCACCAGCAGGTACACGAGCTGCGCATAGGCCCCGCGCAGGAGCTGCCCGCGCGAGACCATGCCCGCGCGGTAGAGCGGGCGGGAGAGCGCAAGTGAGGACGAGCGAGAGATGATCGTCTTATCCAGGTCGAAGAAGGCCGCTTGCATGGTTCCCACATCCTAGGCGCGCGTTACCCTCGGGGGCGGAGGCGTCTGGGTTCCTGGTGGGCCCCGCGGTCTTCAAAACCGTAGAGGGGGCGACGAGCTCCCTGGCGGGTTCGATTCCCGTCCGCCTCCGCGTGGAGAGAAACGCGGAGTGGTTGTGGAGTCCCGGGAGCTCCACATCCTCCCCGCGATCCCACCACGTCACCTCGCCCACGGCGCGGGCGCCCGCTACCCCTGGCCACGGTATTCGCTGTCGGCGACGTGCTCGCCCCATTCGGCGTCGCCTTCGCTCATCGACAGGTGGGTCATGAAGTGGTCTGGCGCCGCGCCGTGCCAGTGCCACTCGCCCCCCGGGATGTGGATGACGTCGCCGGGGCGGATGGTGACCACGGGCTCGCCGCGGGACTGGACGCGCCCCTCGCCTTCGGTCACGTACAGCGTCTGGCCGATCGAGTGGCTGTGCCAGGCCGTGCGGGCACCCGGCGCGAAGTGCACCGACCCGATGCTCATGGGTGAGGGGCCGTGGCCTTGAGCGACGGCGTCGATCCACACGTCGCCGGTGAACCAGTCGGCCGGCCCCTTGGCGGTGGCGTTCTTGGGCTGGACTTCCATGACGGTTCCTTTTCCTTCCCGGCTGGCTCAGGGCCAGAGCAGCGCCTTGATGGCGCGGCGTTCGTCCATGGCGCGGTAGCCCTCCGCGACTTGGTCGAGGGGCAGCGTGAGGTCGAAGACCTTGCCGGGATCGATCTCGCGCTTCCAGATGAGGTCGACCAGCCGGGGCAGGAAGCGGCGCACCGGCGCGGGACCACCGTGTAGGTGGACGTGGGAGAAGAACATCTCTTCGCCCGGAAGCTCGACGTCATGGGCGACACCGACGTAGCCGACGTGACCGCCTGGCCGGGTGGAGCGGACGGCCTGCATCATCGATTCCTGCGTGCCGACCGCCTCGATCACCGAGTGTGCGCCGAGCCCACTCGTGAGTTCCTTGATCCTCGCCACGCCCGCGTCCCCTCGCTTCTCGACGATGTCGGTCGCGCCGAACTCGAGGGCGAGCTGCTGTCGTGGCGCGTGGCGGCTCATGGCGATGATCCGTTCCGCGCCGAGGTGCCTTGCGGCCAGGACAGCGAGCAGGCCGACTGCACCATCACCGACCACGACAACGGTCTTGCCGGGGGCGGCCTCGGCGGCGACGGCACCGAACCACCCAGTGCCGAGCACGTCGGAGGCGGCGAGGAAGCTCGGGATCAGCTCCGCCGGCGGCAGGTCGGGGGCGGCCACGAGGGTACCGTCGGCGAGCGGAACGCGGGCCAGTTCCGCCTGCGTTCCGATGGTGCCCATGGGCTCGCGGTGGATGCACGAGCTCTGGTACCCGGCCTGGCAGATCTCGCAGGTGTTGTCCGAGGCGAAGAACGAGCCGATCACGAACTGACCCGGCCTGATCGTGCTGACAGCGCTTCCGACCTTCTCCACGATGCCGACGTACTCGTGACCCATCGCGGCCGACCCCTGGACTGCCTCGATGCCCCGGTAGGGCCACAGGTCCGAGCCGCAGACACAGGTAGCCGACAGTCGGATGATCGCGTCGGTCGGCTCGACGATGGTGGGGTCGTCACGCACTTCGAGGCGAACGTCGCCGGGGCCGTGGAGGACAGCTCCTCGCATGGTGGTCTCCCTTCAGTCGGTGCCGCCGCGGAAGACCTGCTTTGCGACGGTCATCGGAAGATGAGGTTGCAGTGCTGGGTGAGCAGCGCTTCTGCAGCCATGGCTCCGATAGTGAGGGGAACGGCCGCGATCAGGGAGATGAGATCGATAGGGGTACTGGCAGCCCCTCCCCACGAGGCCATACCCTCCCTACCGTGGACGGCGTGGGCAGCCGAAACGAGATCCGCGAGTTCCTGACCACGAGACGGGCCAGGATCACCCCTGAGCGGGCCGGGCTGCGCGTCTACGGCAGGCGACGGGTCTCCGGGTTGCGGCGCGAGGAGGTGGCGCTCCTCGCGAGCATCAGCGTCGAGTACTACACGCAACTGGAACGCGGCAAGGTCCTGGGCGTCTCCGAAGACGTGCTCGAAGCCATAGCGCGGGCCCTGCAGCTCGACGAGGTCGAGCGGACGCACCTGTTCGACCTCGTTCGCGCCGCCAAGCGGCGACCCGCCGGGACTAGGCGAACCCCCGAGCACGTCCGACCCGGCGTCCAGCGAGTGCTCGACAGCATCACCGGATCGGCCGCGTTCGTCCGTAACGGTCGTCTCGACATCCTCTCCGCCAACCGGCTCGGCTACGCCCTTTACTCCGAAGCCTTCGCCGATCCCGACCGGCCGGTGAACCTGGCTCGCTTCGTCTTCCTCGACCAGCAGTCCCGAACGTTCTACATGGACTGGGAGGGGATCGCCGATGCGGGCGTCGGCAACCTCCGCGCCGAGGCCGGCCGCGACCCCTACGATCTCGACCTTACCGACCTCGTCGGCGAGCTCTCCATGCGAAGCGAGGACTTCCGCGCCCGCTGGGCCTCCCACGACGTCCGCCAGTACCGCAGCGGCACCCAGCCGTTCCACCATCCGCTCGTCGGTGACCTCACCCTCAGCTACGAGGCCCTCCAGCTGACGGCCGACATCGACCTGACGCTGATCGTTTACACCGCCGAACCCGGCTCGCCGTCACAGGAAGCACTCAACCGTCTAGCGAACTGGTCGGCGAAGCGGGACAAGGCATCGCGTTGACTGCCCGGTCATCGTGGTTGGTTCAGTCGAGTCCGATCCCCACGCCCACCGGCGTGTGGCAGTCACGTGACACCCCACGCCCGCGCGTTCACCCACACAGCCTGACCTGCAGCGTTCGGATCCTTACAGTGTTCCCTTCGCCTCCGCGTGGAGAGATCGGGGAGCCTGGTGGGCTCCCCGATGTCTCCCCCTCGCCCTGAGGACTCCCCGAAAGCATCTCGGCACGCCTCCGAAGGTGCCCACCTACATTGAGGTCCGCTCCGAAGCAGCAAGCGCTACGCGTCCGGCATCTTCTCCACGACCCGGCGCGTGTCTAGTCCGAAGTTGTAAACATCGATCGCCGGCGGCTCCACACCGAGCGTCGTGAGGGCTGTGCAGATCTGACTGCGATGGTCGGTCCCGTGGTCCAGCGCCGCTGCGAGCCTGAATCCGACAGGAGCCCACCGTTCGAACCCGTCAGTCTTGTCGACCTCTCGCACCATCGCGTCAGGGTCGAGCGACCGGGAGATGAACTCGGCCCACCCAGAGCCGTTCCGCTCCATGACGGCGCGGGCCTCGGCGAGCGACACCTGTTCCACGTCGATGTCGAATGCGCGATCACCAGTCAGGATGTACAGGTCTTCGGTGTCGCCGGCGACGACGTGGCGAAGCGTTTGCAGCATCGGTCCTCGCGTGCCGAGAACGCTCGTCTCCAGCTCTTCGGCGCTGCGGGCGAGACATGCATCGATCACCCGCAAGGTTGCCCATACGTGGTGTGCGAACGCCGCTTCGAGAAGTGGGCTGCTCATAACGAAATCTCCTCTCACCCGCGGAGGCCGGACGGACGACCAGCGACACTGTCCGGGAACCGCATCGACAAGCGGCCGCATCACCTGCGGCCGCTTCGTGCCGGGCCCGGCGGAAACCTAGGCCGGCGGTGGGGAGATCTCAGCCATGTGTATCGCCATCCGTCGGCGGAGCCTAGCTCGAGCGAGGGGCCCAGTCAAAAGGCGGTCGCGGAGCCGGCGAATCTCACCAGGGCCGCCACCCTGACGGCAGCGCTGCCGATCTGGGAGCCAGTCAGATGGCGGTGCGAGAGGGCGCGGCGTACGCCCGAGTCACCAGGGCGCGGAGAGGCCGGAGAGGTCGACAAGCATGAGCTTCAAACGAGCCGGCCCCGATCCCGAGCGTTCACCCATATGATCGCGTCGCCCGCGATACATCACTGGGGCTTGTGGAGCGGGGCAGGAGTTTGATCGTTGCCGATCGCGCCTCAGGGGTCAGGACACTGCCGACGATGCTCGGGGCGTAGCGGCGGTACTTGCTGCGGTATGCGTCATCGACCTGATCATCGATGCCGTCGTCTGCATCGACGAAGGTGACGTCTCGCTCGACGCCGCCGGCCCGGATCCTGCCCTCGTGTCGCACCTGGGTCCCTCGGAACCATCCGGAGCTGCGCCCGTCCACGGAGCGGACGTAGAGGTCGTCACCGAGGCGGACGACCCAGATCGTCGTTGGGTTTCGCAACGTGCCGTCGCGTCGGAGCGACGCAATCTCCAACTCGTCGGCGGCGTCGATCGTGTCGAGCTCGTCAGTCCTCCACGCGGTCACCGGCGTCCTTCCTCAGAGATCGATCATGACATCCCAAACTCACCGGGTTCACTCGGGGAAGTCGGCACCGGCCGCGATGTCCAGGATCATCGGAAGCGCCCGGTCACCGTACCTCGTCGTGACGCGCTCGACGACCTCCTCCTTGGACGAGCTCTTCTCGACGGCTCGTCGAAAGCGGCCACGTGATCCCGCGTCTGGTCGAACGCACCCCCCTCGCGTCGTCGTCGGCTTCGGGCACCTTGTGGCCCGCCACCACCGTGACCGGCCATGCCCACCAGCTGCTCGACGTTGGCGATCCACTCCTTCCGCTGGTCGGCGTTGGCCTCGGCGAGCCGGGAGGGAGCTGATCGACCCGATCGCCACGATCCGCGATTGAGCCGTGGCTCACATGGAGCGTGTGATAGCTGCCCGCGAGATGTACGACGCGTCCAGCGGTGGTTCGGATCCGGCGATCCATCGAACCAAGTAGTACCGCCTCAGGAAGCGTGTCGCCAGATCCCAGACCCGCACGTGCGAGCCGACCCTCGGGGAAGACGCGACGGTGATCGGTTGACCGTTCACCATCTTTCTGTGTAGACCTGTCGATCTGGGCGAGGCCCGTTCGTGGCAGGGTGAGAGGCGGGAAGAGCCCGGCCATCACGAGGAGGGTCCACCATGGCGCGATACCTGTTGTCCGTCCGTAGTGGCGAAGCTGAGGTCGGGGATCCGATGACCGACGAGGAGATGCAGCAGTCCTGGAAGGAGATCCAGGTCCTTAACGAAGAGCTGAAGTCGGCCGGCGCCTGGGTCTTCGGCGGCGCCCTACACGAACCAGACACCGCCACCGTCGTTCGCATCTCCGGCGGCGAGGTGCTCACCACCGATGGCCCGTTCGCGGAGTCGAAGGAACACCTCGGCGGCTTCTACATCATAGAGGCCGAAGACCTCGACGCTGCGATCGCCTGGGCGTCCAAGACGACTGCCGCCGTCATGAAGCCGATCGAGGTCCGTCCGTTCCGGCAATCTGAGGTCTGAGCACACTGCGCGCTGTCGACGCGGTACCCACGCCTGACGAGGCCGAGGTCGGCCGCATCTTCCGCTTGGAGTCCGGCCGATCCGTTGCCAGCCTGATCCGCATCTTCGGTGACATCGACGTCGCCGAGGATGCGGTACAGGAGGCGTTCGCCGTCGCCCTGCGCAGGTGGCCGGCCGACGGCATGCCGCCCAACCCGGGTGGCTGGATCACGACGACCGCGCGAAACCGTGCCATCGACCGCCTGCGCCGCGACGCGCGGGGCCGGGAACTGTCCGATGAGGTGGCGTTGCTCTCGCCGGCCGATCCCGAACCAGGCATATCCGTGGAGGTGGAGCCCGTGCAGGACGATCGACTTCGCCTCATCTTCACCTGCTGCAACCCGGCGCTCTCCCCGGAAGCCCAGGTGGAGCTGACCCTGCGCCTGCTTTGTGGGCTGACGACCGCCGAGGTAGCCCGCGCGTTCCTCGTCGCTGAGCCGACCATGGCCCAACGTCTCGTCCGCGCCAAGCGCAAGATCAAAGCGGCGCGCATCCCCTACCGGGTGCCGGAGGATCACGAGCTGCCCCAGCGCCTGCGACCCGTGCTGGCCGTCGTCTACCTCGTCTACAACGCTGGGCTGACCAGCCAAACCGAACCGGGACTCTGCTTCGAGGCGATCCGGTTGGCACGGATCCTGGCGACGCTCATGCCCGACGAGCCCGAGGTGTCCGGCTTGCTGGCGCTGTTGCTCCTCACCGAGTCCCGTCGGACGACGCGGACCCGGCTCGACGGTTCACTCGTGCTGCTCGGCGAGCAGGACCGCACACGATGGGATCGGGCCTTGATCGAGGAGGGTCAGGCGATCGTTCGCCGCTGCCTTCTGCGCAACCAGCCTGGCGCGTACCAGCTCCAGGCAGCCATCAACGCCGTGCACGCGGATGCAGCGACGGTCGAGGAGACCGACTGGTCGCAGATCGTCGCCCTGTACGACCGATCGCTTGCGGTCGCTCCGACGCCGGTCGTGGCCCTCAACCGCGCCATCGCTATCGGCGAGGTGCAAGGCGCCGCTGCTGCGCTGGCGTTGGTGGACGAGTTGGAGTTGGACCTCGACACCTACCACCCGTTCCATGCCACGCGAGCGGACCTGCTTCGTCGGCTGGGCCGGAACGGCGAGGCCGCGGCCGCGTACGAGCGTGCGGCCGACTTGGCACCAACGGATGCCGAGCGGGACTTCCTCAGGCGCGGCGGCCGAGCTTCGCGCTGAGCCCATCCGGGGGCTAACCCCCATCTGCGATCCGGGTGGTGACCGGATCCCCACCTTCCGAGGCGATGCCTACCGTGGGCAACAGAGACCCACGATCGCCAGAGGAGGCTCGATGATCCAAGTCCTCGGAGTCACGAAGCGATACGGGCGAACCACCGCGGTCGACGACCTCACCTTCGAAGTAGATGCCGGACGCGTGACCGGCTTCCTCGGGCCGAACGGAGCGGGGAAGTCGACGACGATGCGCGTGATCATGGGCTTCGATAACGTGGATGCGGGTCATGCGCTCGTGGCCGGCCTGCGGTACCGCGATCTCGACTGGCCGCTTCGGATCATCGGCGCTCACCTCGATGTGAAGGCGTTCCATCCAGGCCGAAGCGCGGAGGATCATCTGCTCGCCCTCGCGGCGGCCAACGCGATCGATCGCTCGCGCGTGACGACCGTTCTCGACCTCGTCGGGCTCACATCGGTGCGCGACAAGAGAGCCGGCAGGTTCTCGACGGGGATGGCCCAGCGTCTCGGCATCGCCGCGGCCTTGCTCGGCGATCCGGGGATCCTGCTGTTCGACGAGCCGATCAACGGACTCGACCCCGAAGGCATCCGATGGTTCCGCCAACTCGTGCGCGGGCTGGCCGCGGAGGGACGCACGGTCTTGCTTTCCAGCCACCTGATCAGCGAGATGGCGGTCTCCGCGGACCACCTGGTGGTCATCGGCAGAGGCCACCTCGTGGCGGAGCTCTCGATGGCCGAGCTCATGGCTCGAGCCCCTCGTCTCGTGCGCGTGCGCACGCCGGAACCGGAACGCCTGACCGGACTCCTTCGGCAGGCGGGGATGACCGTCGCCACGCAGCCCGACGCGTCTCTCTCCGTCGCCGGCGGGACCGCCGAGGCGATCGCCGCTCGAGCCGCGGAGCACGGGATCGCTCTGCACGAGCTCGCTCCGGAGCACGCGTCCCTGGAAGACCTGTTCATGCAGTTGACCGATGACGAAGCACAGTTCCGCACCGGCAAGCCGCGGTCCGCAGGTGCGCCGGGCTCGATGAACAGACGGAGGGCTTCATGATGGACATCGCCGCCCACGCCTCACGCCGATCCGACCGCTACGGTCTCCGTGACGTCGTTCGCTCGGAGTGGACGAAGCTCGCCTCGCTCCGCTCGTCGCGGTGGACGTTGGTCGCGTTCGCGTTGACGGGCGTGACGCTCGGCGTCGCGATCTCGGCGGTGTCCGCGTCGCTCTGGCCGACCGCCTCCGCCGAGACGCGGGCGCACTGGGACCCGACGAACAACACGCTGGCCGGATTGATCCCCGGCTACCTCGTGATCCCCGTTCTCGGCGTCCTCATGATGACGAGCGAGTACACGAGCGGGTCCGCTCGATCGACATTCGCCGCCGTGCCAAGGCGACCGCTGGTGCTGGCGGCGAAGTCGATCGTGTTCGGAGGCGCGGTCCTCGCCACCGTCGAGGTCATCACGTTCGTCACGTTCCTCGCCGGGCAGGCGGTGATGGGAAGCGCGCCGCACGCCACGATCGGCCAGCCGGGTGTGCTTCGAGCGCTCCTGCTATCGGGCGCGTTCCTCGTCCTGATGGGCCTGTTCGGGCTGGGGCTCGGCGTCATCGTCCGGCGAAGCGGCGCGGCCGTCGCGCTCTATGCCGCGATCGCGCTCGTGGCGCCGATGATCCTGAGCGCGTTCCCTGGGAACCTCTGGAGGTTCGGTCCCATCATGATCCTGGGCAACTCCGTCGGCGCCGTGCGGCTCCTTCCGGGCGTCCTGTCGCCATGGGTCGGGTTCGGCGTGATGACCCTCTACACCGTCGTTTCCCTAGCGGTCGGCGCCGTCCTGCTGACCCAGCGAGACGTGTGACGCCGGCGTTTCCCGTGAAGCCGGACAATGGGACGATGGCCACCAGCCGTGAGGCGAGGACGACCGCGCGGGACGCAACGACCCGTGGCGGGGTGATCGCGTTCGGACGATCGGCGGCACTGGCACCCTTCTCCTCCAGGGCGCAGCGGGAGCTGCTCTTCTCCCTCATCGGGGTCATCGTCAGCGTGGTGGGGCTCGCGACGATCGGGCTGGTGGTCTTCCCCGGAACCGCCGTGTCGGCCATGCGGGGCGGCGCGATCCTTGCCCTGTCGTTCCTCGTTCTGGTTGGGAGCGGCGCTGCCCGGAGGCTCGGTGCGGCCGGCCGCCGGCTCGCGAGCCGACTGCTCGCAGAGCAGGTGCCCGAGCCGCCGCCGTTGCGCCTCGGGCGGCGGCGCTCCGATCGAGTGCGGACGAGGCTCAGCGATCCCAACGGCTGGCGTGCCTTGGCGTACCTCGTGCTCAAGCTGCCGCTCGGGCAACTCGAGCTCTACGCGGCTTCTTACTGGGTGGGGTTCATCGGACTCACCTACCCCTTCTGGTGGCGGCTGTTCCGGAACCACCCGCCGGGGGTCGAGCTTTCGCCGGTTGGGTTCATCACCCCGTTCGGGTGGATCCGTGCCGGCACCTTCGCGGGCGCGATCCTGGTCTTCGGCGTGAGCGCGGCGATGGTGCTCGCGGCTCCCTGGGTCACCAGGGCGGTGGTCTCGGTCGACCGATGGCTCATCCGCGTCCTGCTCGGGCCGGGCAAGCTGGCGATCCGTATCCGAGCCCTGGAGGAGACGCGAGCACGGGCTGTCGAGGACTCGGCGGCAACCCTTCGCCGGATCGAGCGCGACCTCCACGACGGGACGCAGTCACAACTCGCCACGCTCGCCATGAAGTTGGGGCAGGCGAAGGAGAAGCTCGAGCATCGCTCCGAACTGCCGTACGACCCGACCGGCGCCCTCGAGCTCGTCGACGACGCCCACCGACAGGCCAAGGAGACGTTGGTCGAGCTGCGCGATATCGCCCGCGGGATCCACCCGCCCGTCCTCGACCTGGGCCTCGACACGGCCTTGGCCACGCTCGTCGCCCGAAGCGCCGTTGCGGCGACCCTCCGCTTCGATGTGCCAACGCGTCCGACCCAAGCGATCGAGACGATCGGCTACTTCAGCGCGGCGGAGCTCCTGGCGAACGTCACGAAGCACAGCCACGCCAGCAACGCCATCGTGGAGGCGACCACGAACGAACGGCATCTCCTCGTTCGTGTGACCGACGACGGCATCGGAGGTGCGAGGCTCGGCAAGGGCAGCGGGCTTCGAGGGCTCGAGGATCGGGTGCGCGCGGTCGACGGCCGCCTCTCGATCGTCAGTCCACCCGGTGGCCCGACGGTCGTAACCGTCGATCTGCCGCTTCGGGGGTGAGGGTGACCGATATGCGCGTCGTGATCGCCGAGGACGCGGCAGTCATGCGAGAGGGACTCGTCCGCCTCCTCGAGGACCGGGGACACGAGGTGACGGCCGCCGTCGCCGACGGCGACGCCCTTCTGAGGGCGGTCGCCGAGCGCCACCCGGACGTGGCGGTCGTGGACATCCGGATGCCTCCCACGCACACCGACGAGGGATTGCGCGCAGCGTTGGTCCTTCGTCGCGAGGTTCCGGACGTCGGCGTGCTCGTCTTCTCGCAATACATCGAGACGCGATACGCGACCCGGCTGCTCGCCGAGAGGTCGGACGGCGTCGGGTACCTGCTCAAGGATCGCGTCGCCGACGTGAGCGAGTTCGTCGACGCGCTCGCTCGCGTCGCCGCCGGCGGGACTGCCCTCGATCCGGAGGTCGTTCGGCAACTCCTCGGAGCGAGCCGACGTGTTGCCGCACTCGATGCCACGCTCACTCCTCGCGAGAGCGAGGTGCTCGCCCTCATGGCCGAGGGGCGCTCAAACACCGCGATCGCAAGCGCCCTCTTCATCGGCGAGGGTGCGGTCGAGAAGCACGTTGCCAATATCTTCGCGAAGCTCGGCTTGCCGCTCTCGGAGAGCGACAACCGGCGCGTCCTCGCGGTCCTGCGATATCTGGAAGCTTGAGCGGAACGGACGCGAATCCAGCGCACATCGTCTTCACCCTTTCCCGGCGTTGACATAGCAAAGTACGGGTCCCTGCTGCTCACGGTCTATCCCACGGTGGGGTTCACGACGGTCAGCCGCTACAACAACTTCAACAGCGGCGACATGGCGAACCCCTGTCCCATGAGCTAGCGGCGGACCGAGGACCACGGCGGAGGGACGGCCCCGCGGAGTGGGGCCACCCCTCCGCGCTCACGGCGCGCCGCGATTCGACCATGGTCCGGCCGGATGCGATGCTCGCTCGATGAGCGAGCGGTTGCGGATCTTCCGCGCGGTCATGGCCGACCCGAGCCTGCGCCGTGTCGAGCTTGCGTTCCTCGGGTTCAACATGACCGAGTTCGCGACGTGGATCGCGATCCTCGTCTACGCCTTCGAACGCGGGGGAGCCTCGGAGGCAGGCGTCGCGGCGGTGATCATGCTCGTCCCGTCCGCGATCGTCGCGCCGTTCGCCGCCTACTCCGGCGACCGTTTCCGCCGCGACCGCGTCCTGCTCGTCGACTACCTGGTGCAAGGCGTCGCGATGGGGGCGACCGCGGTGGCACTGTTCCTGGACGCGACCCCGTGGGTCGTGTACTCCGCCGCCACGATCGCCTCGATCAGCATCACCTTCCCGCGACCGGCTCAGAACTCGCTGGTCCCCGCCCTCACGCAGACCCCGGATGACCTCACGGCGACGAACGTCGTCACGGGTGTCGTCGAGGGCACGGGGAAGATGCTCGGGCCGGTTGTCGCCGGCGTACTCCTCGGCGTGTGGGGACCGGACGCCGTCTTCGCCGTCTTCGCGAGCGTCGCCTTCCTCGGTGCGTTGCTGGTGTCCCGTGTCCGGGCGGATCCGTCGGCGGTCACGCCTCCGGGCCGGATGGAGGCGAACGATGTATGGCGCGAGACGCTCGCTGGGTTCGGGACGCTGCGCCGGGAGCGGGAGCCACGTCTGATCGTCCTTCTGCTCGCCTCCAGCGACATCGTCGTGGGGGCCCTCGACGTACTGTTCGTCGCCACGGCGATCGACCTCCTCGGTATCGGCCAAAGCGGCGCGGGCTATCTGAGCGCGGCGTTCGGCGCAGGTGCGGTCATCGGTGCCACCGCGACTGTCGCACTCGTGGGACGGAGGCGGCTCACTCCACCCTTGGCCACCGGAGCGGTGGTCTTCGGCGTGCCGATCGGACTGGTGGCGGTTGCGCCCTCAGCCGTGAGCGCCCCGGTCCTGTTCGCGGTCGCCGGAGGTGGGCGGACGCTCGGTGACGTCGCCGGTCGCACCCTGCTTCAACGCATCTCGCCGAACGAGGTCCTTTCCCGCGTCTTCGGGGTGCTCGAGGGACTCAGCATGCTCGCCCTCGCGGTCGGATCCATCGGCGCCGCGGTCCTCATCGAGGCGTTCGGGGTCCAAGCGGCGCTCGTGGTGATCGGTGCCTTCCTGCCGCTCGTGATCCTCGTCTCGTCGAGTCACCTGCTGTCGATCGACCGTCGAGCCGTCGCACCGCCAGCAGAGACGCTTGCCCTCGTTCGGAAGATCCCCTTCTTCGCCCCGCTCCCGGCGCCGGCGATGGAGCGGGTCATGACGAACATGACCCCCATACAGGTCGGGTCCGGAACCGTCCTGATCCGCGAAGGGGACGTCGGCGACCTGTTCTACGTGATCGTCGAGGGCGAAGCCGAGGTGGCCAGCGGGGGCAGGCACCTGCGCGATCTCGGGCCCGGCGCGTACTTCGGGGAGATCGCTCTGTTGCGTGACGTGCCGAGGACGGCCACGGTCATCGCAACGACCGTGCTCCGGCTGCTCGCGCTCCATCGAGAGCCGTTCCTGCTCGCCGTTACGGGGCACCCCCAGAGCGTCCGGGCCGCGCAGGCCGTCGCAGACGACCGGATGCGCTGACCGAAGGGCGCACGGTCCCCCACTCGAGTGAACTCAGGCCGACGGCTCTTCGCCCCAGAACCGTTTGAGTGCGGCCGAGCTCAGCCGAGGCTTCGCGCCGACGCCGATCCGCGGACCCGCCAGCTCGAGGGCCGTCAGGACGGCGCCCACGACGGGGGGGATCTCGAGCAGCTCCAGGTGGGCGCCGGGTGCGGCGCGGCGCGCCTCCAGCTCGAGCTGGTCGAGC
>DASWDB010000163.1:0-18423 GCA_036395715.1 Actinomycetota bacterium
CGCGCTGCAGGACCTCGAACTCCTCGAGGCACTTCCCGGAGCCGAGCACCACCGCCTGCAGCGGCGTGTCGGAGATCCGAACCGGCATCCCGGTCTCGTGGCGGAGCCGCTTGTCCAGACCGCGAAGGAGCGCGCCGCCGCCCGTGAGAACGATCCCGCGGTCCATGATGTCGGCCGCGAGCTCGGGCGGGGTCCGGTCGAGCGTGGTCTTGATCGCATCGATGATGGCGTTCACGGGCTCCTCGATCGCACGGCGGATCTCCTCCGCGCTGATCGTGATCGTCTTCGGGAGACCCGACACGAGGTCGCGCCCCTTGATCTCGGCGACCAGCTCGTCGGGTGTGGGGAAGACCGAGGCGATCGCAAGCTTGATCGCTTCGGACGTGCGTTCCCCGAGCAACAGGGAATACTCCTTCTTGACGGGCTGGATGATCGCGTCGTCCAGCTCGTCTCCCCCGATCCGGATGCTCGTCGACGTGACGATGCCGCCGAGCGAGATCACCGCCACCTCCGTCGTCCCACCGCCGATGTCGACGACCATGTTCCCGGTCGGCTCGTGGATCGGGAGCCCGGCGCCGATCGCCGCCGCCATCGGTTCCTCGATGATGTAGGCACGCCGGCTCCCCGCCGCGATCGTCGCTTCCTCGACCGCACGTTGTTCCACACCGGTGATGCCAGACGGGACGCAGACGACGACGCGCGGTTTCGCGAGCAGGCGGCGCTTGTGCACCCGCTGGATGAAGTACCGCAGCATCTTCTCCGTGACGTCGAAGTCGGCGATCACACCGTCCTTGAGCGGCCGGACCGCCTGGATGTGACTCGGGGTGCGGCCGATCATCCGCTTCGCTTCCGCACCCACGGCGAGGATGGCGCCGGTGAGGGTGTTGATCGCGACGACGGACGGCTCGTTCAGGACCACCCCGCGACCGCGAACGTAGACGAGCGTGTTCGCGGTCCCGAGGTCAACCGCCATATCGCGACCAAGGAACCCGAGAACCCCCTCCGTCCCCTGGGAACGGGACGTGGGAGAAGACGAATGCTGAACCCTTTCGGCCATGGGTTTTGCGCGGGCTCATTCAACAGGACCGGGCCGGAGCCTGGCAACCGCAGGGCGGGGAAACCATGGGGCTGCCATAGCTCGGGCTGCGGTCGCGCTGGCGCCGTCGCCGCGATCGGCACCGCTCGCGCGTCGGCGCAACCCCGCTCGCGGCGCGTCGTCAGGCGCGCGACCCGCAGCCCTCACCGCGCGGTCGTTAGGCGGGCGCCCCGCGGCCCTCCCTACAACGCGACCGCGCCGGCGGGACCCGCCGCCCTCCGTCGGTGCGGCTCTCCCATTACCCTGCCGGGCATGACGTATGCCGTCCTATTCCCGGGGCAGGGGTCGCAGTTCGTGGGGATGGCCGACGGATGGGCGTCGGATCCGGCGGGGAAGGCGGTGCTCGATGAAGCATCGGACGCGATGGGTCGGGATGTGATCCTTGGGTGTCGCGACGAAGATGCGCTCGCCACGACCGAGTTCGTCCAACCGGCGTTGCTCGCGTGCGACGTCGCCGCGTTCGAGGTGATGAGGGTGCTCACGGTGGGCGATCCCGTCGGGGTCGCGGGGCACTCGCTCGGAGAATTCGCGGCGTTGGTCGCGGCCGGCGCGATCTCCCTGCGCGATGCGCTCGAGCTCGTCGTGATCCGCGGGGTCGCGATGCAGCGAGCCGGCGAGGACCAGCCGGGTGGGATGACCGCGCTGCTCGGCATCGGCTCCGCCGCTGCCGAGCAGCTCTGCGACCAGGTCCGAAGGGACGGCGTCCTGGTGATCGCGAACGAGAACTCCCCGGTTCAGGTCGTCGCGAGCGGGTCGATCCCGGCGATCGAGCGGCTCGAGGCGCTCGCCGCCGAACGTAAGGTCCGTACCGTCCGGCTCGCGGTCGCCGGAGCCTTCCACAGCGAGCTGATGCGGCCGGCGGTTCCGGCCGTGAGCGAGGCGCTCGAGGCGATCGGCATCCAGGCTCCCCGGACGTCCATCGCCGCGAACGTCACCGGCGAGCTCGTCACCGACGCCGATCGGCTGCGAGACCTGGTACGGATGCAGCTCGTATCGCCGGTTCGATGGGATACCGCGATCCGTTCGCTGACCGAAGCCGGCGCCACGACCTTCATCGAGGCGGGGCCCGGCGAGGTCCTCACCAAGCTGATGAAGCGTATCGACGGCTCGGTGCGAGCGGTCGCCGCCGGTTCCCCCGAGGAAGCGCGGATCGCCGTCGCAGGTCTCTGACCTGGGAGCGTCCGCGGTGCCCTTCCGATATCCTCGGTGACCGTGACCAGACACGCCACCATCACCGGCGTCGGCTCGTCGCTCCCTCCCCGCGTCGTACCCAACACGTGGTTCGAGGCACAGGTGGACACGACCGACGAGTGGATCCGGAGCCGCACCGGCATCGAGGCTCGCCATTTCGCCGATGACGGCGTCGTCACCTCGGACCTTGCCGTCGAGGCCGCCCTGGTCGCGCTCCGGACCGCCGGGATCCCGGCTGAGCAGCTCGACATGATCGTGTGCGCGAGCGTGACGGGCGATACGCCGTTCCCGGCGACCGCGGTCTGGGTGCAGGAGAAGCTGGGGCTCTCGTGCCCGGCCTTCGACGTGAACGCCGCCTGCGCGGGCTTCTCCTACGGCCTCGCCACCGCCGCGGCCTTCGTCGAAGCGGGGATGGCCGACGCGATCCTGCTGATCGGTGCGGAAGTGTTCAGCCGGATCCTCGACTTCACCGACCGGCAGACATGCGTGCTGTTCGGCGATGGTGCAGGAGCGACCGTGATCCAGGCGAGCGAACGACCGGGGATCGAGGGAACCGTGCTCGGCGCAGACGGTACCGCCGCCGAGATCCTGTTGGTGCCCGGTGGTGGCTCACGGGAACCGGCATCGGCCGAGACCGTGGCGGCCTCCCGTCACCGGATCCAGATGCCGAACGGCCGCGAGGTGTTCAAGCGCGCGGTGACCGAGATGGCGGCGTCTTGCCGCGAGGTCCTGGAGAAGAACGGGCACTCCCCCGACGACGTCGATCTGTTGATCCCTCATCAGGCGAACGCACGCATCATGATCGCGGTGGCCGAACGCCTTGGGATCCCGCTCGAACGATCGGTCGTCGACGTCGCCGAGGTCGGGAACACGAGCGCCGCATCCATCCCGATCGCGCTCGATCGAGCCTATCGCGCCGGCCGCATGAAGGACGGCGACCTCGTCCTGTTCACCTCGTTCGGCGCGGGACTCACCTGGGGCGCGACGGCGATCCGCTGGACCATGCCCGGGATCACGGCGTGACGGCGAAGATCGCCGTCGTCACCGGTGGGTCACGAGGGATCGGCCGTGCGTGCGCGGTCGCACTCGCCGAGGCGGGCTGGACCGTCGCGATCGGGTACCGATCGAGCGAGAAGGACGCGAAGGAATCGGTCGACGCGCTCACGGCTGCCGGCACGCAGGGTCTGGCCGTAGCCCTCGACGTCACCGACGAAGCGAGCGTGCATGAGGCGTTCCGCCGCGTGACCGACGAGGTCGGCAACGTCACCGGCCTCGTGAACAACGCCGGGATGTCCCGTGACGGCTTGCTGATCAAGTACCCGATGGACGTGTACGAGCAGACGATGGCGACGAACCTGCGCGGTTCCTTCCTGTGCTCGCAGGCGGCCCTCCGCGGCATGCTACGTGAGAAGTGGGGACGCATCGTCAACATGTCCAGCGCGGTCGCGATCCACGGCAACGCAGGTCAGACGGTGTACGCGGCCACCAAGTCCGGCCTCGTTGGACTCACGAAGTCGCTCGCACGCGAGATGGCGTCCAAGGGCGTCACCGTCAACGCTCTCTGCCCGGGGCTGCTCGACACGGACATGACCTCCCATCTCACGGACGAGATGCGCTCCTATTACATCGATCAGACACCGCTCCACCGTGCCGCTCGCTTCGACGAGGTGGCAGCCGTGGTGCGGTTCCTGATGTCGGAGGAGGCCTCGTACGTGAACGGCACGGTGATCCCCGTCGACGGCGGCTTGACCGCGTAGCGGATAGGGTGACCAGGCACGACCCCGAGAACCTGCCACGAGGATCAGCCACGAGGATCAGGAGGAGCGGTACCGATGACCGACCGTGCAGAGATCGAAACCAGGGTGAAGAAGGTGCTCGCCGAGCAGCTCGCGGTGGACGAGGTGCAGGTGATCCCCGACGCCCGGTTCCAGGAGGACCTGAACGCCGATTCGCTCGACCTCGTGGAGGCCGTGCTCGCCCTCGAGGAGGAGTGGAGCATCGAGATCCCGGAGGACGAGATGGAGTCGGTGAAGACCGTCGGTCAGGCGATCGACCTCGTCGCGACCAAGCTCGGCGTCAGCTGAGCGCCGCGGATGCAGGAGCCGAACCCATGAGCCAACGCCCGCGAATCGTCGTCACCGGGATCGGCGCCGTCACGCCGGTCGGAACCGGGGTCGACGACTTCTGGAAGGGGATGACCTCAGGCCGGAACGGCATCCGTCGGATCACGCAGTTCCCGACCGAAGACCTGTCGGTCAAGGTGGCCGGCGAGGTCGACGGGTTCGATCCCGCCGAGTACCTGGAACCGAAGGAAGCCCGCCGCACGGACCGGTACGTCCATTTCGCGCTGGCGTCGGCCTCGCTCGCGTGGGCGGACGCCGCCGTGCCGGAGATCGTCTCCGAGCGGGGCGGCTGCATCTACGCGACCGGGATCGGTGGGATCCAGACCTTGCTCGCGCAGCACTCCGTGCTGCTCGAGAAGGGTCCCGGGCGGGTGTCCCCGTTCATGGTCCCGATGCTCATGGCGAACGCGGCCGCCGGACACATCGCGATGCGGTACGGACTCACCGGACACAACATGGCGACGCTCTCGGCGTGCGCGTCGTCGAACAACGCGATCGGCGAAGGCATGCGGCTGATCCGCGACGGTTACCTCGATCTGTGCGTGGTCGGCGGCTCGGAGGCTGCCACGGTCCCGTTGACGGTCGCGGCGTTCGCCCAGATGACCGCGCTGACGAAGAACCCGGATCCCGAGACCGCCTCTCGCCCGTTCGACGCCGGACGCAGCGGGTTCGTGCTGTCGGAGGGGGCCGCGACGTTGATCCTCGAATCCGAGGAGCACGCGACGGCACGTGGGGCTCGGGTCTACTGCGAGGTGGCCGGATACGGCGCGTCGGACGACGCGTATCACATCACCGCGCCGGACCCGAAGGGCGGAGGCGCGACGCTCGCGATGCGCTGGGCGCTCCGCGACGCGGGCGCACGCCCCGAGGACGTCTCCTACATCAATGCGCACGGTACCTCCACCCCGCTCAACGACGCCGCCGAGACGGTTGCGATCAAGGCGGCCCTCGGTGAGGACGTCGCGCACCGCGTGGCCGTGTCATCGACGAAGTCGATGACCGGCCACATGCTCGGCGCCGCGGGCGCCGTCGAAGGCGCGGTCTGTGCCCTGGCGATCACGAACGGGACGATCCCCCCGACGATCCACTACGCGACGCCGGATCCCGACTGCGACCTGGACGTCGTCCCGAACGAGGCGCGGACGACGGATGTCACGCTCGCGCTTTCGAACTCCTTCGGGTTCGGCGGGCAGAACGCCTGCGTCGCGTTCCGGGCGACGCGATGAACGTTGCCGCCGCTCCCGCCGCCGCCAGGCACGTGGGAGTGGACGTCGCCCGCATCTCCGTCGGACACACGCTCTGGGGCGGGCGACCAGATCGTCGACCGCCCCGGCTGGCGTCAGGGCCGTCCGGGCTGGGCGCTGCTCCATGTCGGGATCTCGGTGGCGATCGCCGTCGTCGCCTTCTTCATCGCGTTCATCCCGGTCGCGGCCGCCGGCCGCACCAACACGGACATCGATCGAGCAAGCGGGGGCCTGTTCGCGCTGGGCATGCTCGTCATCTTCGCGACCTCGATGGTCGGGTGGTTCCTGTTCGCGTACCTCCGGGGCTCACTCGGACGACGATGGATCGCGTTGGGAGCGAGCGTCGGCGGTGGCTGGCTCGTCGCCGTCGGCATCTTCCTCCAAGCCACGGCGTGATCATGATTCGAACGAGCGGCTGAGCACGGCCCCGTTGTAGTCCATCGTCTGCGCGCGACCTTCGACGATGTCGAGGAACCGGGCACGGCGCGGGAGCGCCGGATCGCCGACGGCGAACCAGCCCTGCGGGAGCGGGCTCAACTCGTACTCGTCGCCGTTAGAGGGCCACGTCGCCAGGAGCCGCCCACGCCGTTCGTACACCCTGATCGCTCGCTCCCAGGGCGCGTCCGACCGGTACAGACCGGCGAACGCATCCCATCGCGGCGTCACCGAAGCCTCCTCCCGGAGAGGATCGCGCTCGTGGCCGTACCACCGGGGACCGTGGCTCACCCCGAGCACCGCTCCGGTCTGATCGCGCACGATACGAAGCAGATGCCGATCGAAGGCAGGATGCGGCACGGCGAGGGTATCGGGCTCGGCGGGCCATCGCTCGAGCCGGACGGCCAACGGACCGGATCGCAACACGAGGCCGCCCTCGGCCGCGTCCAGCTCGATCGTCCGCTCGCCGCTCGAGAAGCGCCCGGCGATGGAGGCGGCGTCGGCGACTAGCCCGGGTGGCTCCGGCGTCACGGGATCGGGCAGCGGCCGCGCCCCCACCGCGGCCGAAACGACGCTGAGCGCGTACGAGCCGAGCACGTCGCGCAGCCCATACCCGTTCAGACAGAGCGCGACCGCGAGACCGTCGTCCGGCCGGATCGCGAGCAGCGCCTCGAACCCAAGCGTGCCCCCGTTGTGCCGGATCGTCCTTCGCCCCCCGAAGTCCGCGACGTTCCACCCGTACCCGTAGCGCGTGCCACGCTCCTCCGCATCGACGTACGGACCGATCCAGCGCTCGAATCGATCGGGTTCGAGCAGCGTCCCCCCGGGACCCCGCCCGCCCGCGAGCACGATCCGGGCGTACGCGCACAGGTCGGTAACCGTCGAGACGATCGAGCCGTCGGCAACGTTCGAGACCTGCCAGACGGCGGGCGCGAGCTGGCTCTGCAGGTGGGGCGGCCGATCCGAGAGGAGCGGTTCGTACCCCACTGCGGCGTCGGTGCGATCCTCCTCGAGGATCGCACCGACGGACCGGGTCATCCCGAGCGGCGCGAGGATCCGGCGTTGGAGCACCTCGTGAATCGGCATCCCCGTGACCCGCTCGAGCACGTGCCCAGCCAGCTTGTAGCCGAGGTTCGAGTACGAGAAGCGATCGCCGGGTGCGAAGGTTGGTGGGTAGGAACGCGCTCGCAAGGCGTCGGCCATCCCCCACGGCCCGAGCTCGACCCCGGACATCAACCCGCTGGTGTGCGTCAGCAGGTGATGCAAGGTGATCGGACCGAACGGCTCGGGCAACTCGAGCCACGGGAGCAGCTCGTTCACCGAGGCGTCGAGCGCGATCGCCCCCTTCGCCTCCTCCTGGAGGATGCAGAGGGCAACGAGGGACTTCGAGATCGATCCGATCTGGAACCGAGTGTCGGGCCCGATCGGACGGCCCGACGCGACGTCGGCGAAGCCGCGGACGACCGCGCCGAGCGTGTCGTTGCCGTCGGTGACCGCGAGCGCGAGACCAGGCGCATGCGTGAGGGGGAGATGGAGCTCCGCGGCGCGGCCGATCCGGTCGAAGGCCTCCTCGAGTCCGGTCACGGGTGCGACGATCAGCCGCCGAAGAAGAGCTTCAGCTCCCGTGCCGCCGACTCCGGGGAGTCCGACCCGTGCACGATGTTCTGGCCGATCACGGTCGCGTAGTCCCCTCGGATCGACCCCGGCGCAGCCTCCGCCGGATCGGTCGGGCCCATCAGCGCCCGCCAGCAGGTGACCGCCGATTCGCCCGAGAGCTTCCCGACCACGACCGGTCCACCCGTGATGAAGTCGACGAGCTCGCCGAAGAACGGCTTGTCACGGTGCTCGCCGTAATGCTCCTCGCCCGTCGACCGATCGATCACCCGGAGCTCGAGCGCCTCGATCGTGAGGCCCTTCGCCTCGACACGACGCAGGACCTCGCCGACGAGACCGCGGCGAACCCCGTCGGGTTTCACGATCAACAGGGTCGATTCGATGGCCATGGTCGCGCCAGTCTAACGGCCGCTCATCGCGCGGCCAGCGATCGCTTGGCGTCCGCGACCGTGAACAGGGACCCGGTCACGAGCACGACGTCGCCGGGGGCGGCCGCGCTTCGCGCGGCGACGAGCGCGTCGGCGACCGAGCCGAACAGCGCGGCCGGGCGGCCGAGCGCGTCTGCGACGTCGGCGGGAGCCGCGCTCCGCACGCTGTCGTTCCTCGCGACGTACGCCTCATCGGCGAGCGGTGCGAGCGGGGCGCAGATGCCGACGAGATCCTTGTTCGCGCTCACGGCGAGCACCAGGTGCAGGCGCTGCCACCGGAAGGACTCACGCACCGCCTCCGCGAGCGCGACCGCACCCGCCGGATTGTGCGCACCATCCAGGATCACCGAGGGTTCTCGCGCCACGATCTCGAGCCGGCCGGGGCTCCGTACCGCGGCCAGGCCCTCGCGCAACGTTTCGTCGTGCAACGGCTGACCGGTCAAGGCCTCCACCGCGACGATCCCCGCCGCGGCGTTGTGCACGGCGTACCCACCGAACAGCGGCAGGTAGAGGTCCTCGTACGTCGCGTGGAGTCCGCGGAGACGGAACGCCTGCCCGCCGACGGCGAGCAGGCGTTCCTCGACCTCCCAATCGGCACCCTCCCAACGGGGCGTGCAGCCGACCTCGACTGCACGCCCCGCCAGCACAGCCGCCACGGTGGGCTCCTGTTCCCGGAACACCGCCGTCGCGCCGGGCTTGAGGATGCCCGCCTTCTCCGCCGCGATGTCCTCGAGCGTCGGCCCAAGCTCGGCGACGTGATCCATCCCGATCGGCGTGACGACCGCGCCCTCGCCGTCGACGAGGTTCGTCGCATCCCAGGTCCCGCCCAACCCGACCTCGAACACCCCGAGCCCGACGGGTTTATCGGCGAACCAGAGATACGCGAGGGCGGTGACGGCCTCGAAGTACGTCACCTCGCCGAACCCGCGGCCATCGACGAGGTGCAGGAACGGCTCGAGATGCTCCCATTCCTGGGCGAACTCGCCCTCGGTGATGTCCCGTCCGCAGACCGAGAAGCGCTCGGTGACCGACAGCAAGTGCGGCGAGGTGTAGAGACCGACCGTGATCCCGTGCGCGCATGCCACCGAGGCCGCGACCCGGGCCGCCGTGGTCTTGCCGTTCGTTCCCGTGATGTGGATCGAGGGATACGTCAGTTGCGGCTCGTCGAGCAGCGCGGCGACCTCGCGGATCCGGTCCAATGACGGGCCCGGCATGTGTTCGGGCTGCCGGGCGTTCAGACGGCTCAGGGCGTCCGCGAACCGCATCAGGGTTCGTCGGTATCGAGCACGACCTCGATGGACGCGTCGTCCGACTCGACCAGCTCGATCTTCTCGATGTTCCCCGCCTCACACAGGTCGGCCTCCGCAAGCGCGAGCTTCGCCAGGCGTTCGGGCGTGTCGCGCACGACGACCCGCCGCACGCGCGCACGGAGCGACAGCTTCGCGAGCGCCTTCGTCCTGCGCACCGCCGTGAGGACGTCGGCGGCGAGCGCGTAGACCTCAGGATCGCCGCCATCCGGGAGGTCGTCCGACACGGGCCACGGGCTCCGGTGCACGGAGCCCTCGCGCCACCAGGACCAGACCTCCTCGGTCGCGTACGGCAGGAAGGGTGCGAACGCACGCAGCAGGACATCGAGGGCGGCGCGGAGCGCACCGACCGCCGAGCCCGCCGCGTCCGCCCCTCGCACCCCGTAGGCGCGCTGCTTGACGAGCTCGAGGTAGTCGTCGGTGAAGCCCCAGAAGAACCGTTCGGTGACGTCGAGCGCCCTCGCATGCTCGTAGGCGTCGAGCGCCTCGGCCGCGGCATCGACCGATCCTCGGAGCGAAGCGAGCATCGCGAGGTCGAGGGGATCGGTGATGCTCCCGGCCTCGGCCTCGATCCCGAGCGTGAACCTCGACGCGTTCAGCACCTTGATCGCCAGGCGACGTCCGTCCTTCATCTGCTTCTCGTCGAAGGCGGCGTCGATGCCGAGCCGGGCCCGCCCGGCCCAGTACCGAACGGCGTCGGCCGAGTGCCGCTCGAAGACCTCGGTCGGCACCACCACGTTGCCCTTGGACTTCGACATCTTCTTGCGTTCGGGATCGAGCACGAACCCGCTGATCGCCGCGTTCGTCCACGGCAGCGACCCATGCTCGATCTCCGAACGGAAGACCGTGTAGAAGAGCCAGGTGCGGATGATGTCGTGGGCCTGCGGGCGGAGATCCATCGGGAACAGTCGACCGAACAGATCGGGGTCCTCCTCCCACCGCGCTGCGATCTGGGGTGTCAGGGAGGAGGTCGCCCAGGTGTCCATCACGTCGGGATCGCCCGTGAAGCCGCCCGGGACGCCGCGTCGATCGGCGGTATACCCCGGGGGAACGTCCTGCTGTGGATCGATCGGCAAAGCCGATCCGTCAGCGTAGATCGGGTCGTCGAAGGCGGGGCGGCCGTCATCGTCCAACCGGTACCAGACCGGGAATGGCACCCCGAAGAACCGCTGCCTGCTGATGCACCAGTCCTGGTTGAGGTTCTCCACCCAGGACCGGTACCGCGCTCCCATGTGCGGCGGATGCCACGAGAGTTCCTCGCCGCGGCGCAGAAGCTGATCTCGGAATCGCAGGATCGGGACGAACCATTGACGGCTCGTGACGATCTCGAGGGGTCGGGAACCGTTCTCGTAGAACTTGACGGCGTGTCGAACCGGCAGAGGGTCGCCGACGAGAGCGCCCGCATCTCGGAGGATCCCGACGATCTTCGTTCGCGCCTTCTTGACCGTGAGCCCCTCGAGCTCCTTCATCACCGCGTTCGCCGTGGCGGCATCGCGCGATCCCCACCCAGGAGTTCCGAACGTGCGCGGACCGATCGTCCCGTCCTTCTCGATGACGACCCGCAAGGGCAAGTGGAGGTCCCTCCACCAGGTCACATCGGTGAGATCGCCGAACGTGCAGATCATCGCGATGCCGGTGCCCTTGTCGGGCTCCGCCAGCTCGTGCGCGACGACCGGCACGGGCACCTCGAACAGCGGCGTCCTCGCGGTGGTACCGATCAAGGACGCGTACCGCTCGTCGGACGGATGGGCCACGAGGGCGACGCATGCCGGGAGCAGCTCGGGCCTCGAGGTCTCGACCTCCACCGTCCCGCCGTCCTCGCGCTGGAACGCGATGCGGTGATAGACCCCCTCTTGTTCGCGATCCTCGATCTCCGCTTGCGCGACGGCGGTGTTGAGATCGACGTCCCACATCGTCGGAGCTTCAGCCGTGTACGCGACGCCTTTGCCCACCAGTCGCAGGAACCCGCGCTGCGACACCCGACGCGAGAGCTCACCGATCGTCGTGTAGATGTGGGTCCAGTCGACCGAGAGGCCGAGCGTGCGGAACAGGGACTCGAACGCTCTCTCATCTTCGGACGTGAGCCGCCCGCAAAGCTCGATGAAGTTGCGCCGGCTGATGGCGAGCGGCTCAGCGTCATCCGGCCGCTCGAGTGCACCGATGTCGAAGCCCGGGTCGTAGGGGGCTGACGGGTCGCACCTGACCCCGAAGTAGTTCTGGACCCGACGCTCGGTTGCCAGCCCGTTGTCGTCCCAGCCGATCGGGTAGAAAACCTCCTTGCCACGCATCCGCTGATAGCGCGCCACCAGGTCGGTGTGCGTGTACGAGCACACCGAACCGACATGCAGCGTGCCGCTCACGGTCGGGGGCGGCGTGTCGATCGCGAAGATCTGCTCGCGCGTCTTCGACCGATCGAAGCGGTAGGTTCCGGCGGTCTCCCACCATTCCCCCCACTTCGCCTCCAGACCATCGAGCGACGGCTTCTCCGGGACCTCCATGCGCGCGAGTGTAGCGAGCGGAGGATCGCACACCGTGCACCGCCGATCCGTTCCCCGAGGACGACTAGATGTAGGCGCGCCGGCGGAGGATCCGCATCGCGAAGACGCCCCAGATCGGCGGCAGGTAGAAGGTCACGAGCCGGTACGTGATGGCGGCGGCGACCGCGGCACCCTCGGGGATCCCGACCGCGACCAGCCCGCCGCTGATCACCGCCTCCATCACCCCGATCCCGCCCGGGATCGGCAAGACACCCGCGAGCAGACTGGCGAGCGTGTTGACGAGGATCAGCTCCGCGAGCGAAGCGTGTTGCCCGAACGCGCGCAGGCAGGTCCCGAGGACGATCGCGAGGATCACCTGTGCCACGAGGTTCCCCGCGAACAACTCGAACACCTTCGTCGGCGATCGCAGGACGCGGATCGCTTCCCCGGCCTCGGCGAGACGCGGAACGATCACGCGGCGCACCCGAGGAACGAACACCATCGCGGCGACCCCGACCACGCAGACGATCACGATCCCGACCACGACCTGGCTGCTGATGTCCACCGAGACACCACTGGTGGAGAGCTGCAGGGACGCCAAGCCGGCGAGCCAGATGACGAGGAGCAGGAAGACCTGTACGACGAACCCGGCGACGCTGTCGACCAGCCCGACCGCCACGGCCGGCGACGTGGCGAGGCCTGCTCGCTGGAAGAAGCGGACGTTGAGGGCGACGCGGGCGGCCGAACTCGGCACGGCGAGGGCGATGAAGCGGATCGCGAACTGCAGACCGATCACCGGACCGAGCCGGAGAGGACGAGGACAGGCGCCGATCGTGGAGAACGCCTCGGCGACCTGCACGAGCGGCGACACGAGCAGGGCCAGCCAGATCCACCCGCTATCGGCGTTCGACAGCTCCGAGGTGAGGGTGCTGATCCCAACGTTCGAGAAGGCAGACACGATCGCGGCGGCGCCGAAGAGCAAGAGCCCGACGACGAGGAGCGAGCCCCAGGTGACGCGGCGGAGGGGTTCGAGTTTGGGCTGCTCGGACCCCGTCGCGGCGGCGACCCGCTCGCGGAGCGTGTCGAGCTCGATGTCGGCGTGCTTCAACGAGCGTCGCGTGGTTCGGGTGAGCGCCGCGCTCTGGATGAACGGGAGGGCCTCCGCGAGCGGACCTGGGCCGATCGCGTCGATCGCCCCTGATACCGCTCGGTCGTCACCGACGCCGAGCGCCGTCGTCACGAGCAGTTGCGCTCGATCCGCCCCGATCTGGGCCTGCGTCGCGACGGCGTTCGCGCCACCGAACCCGGCGATCGCCCCCGTACCGTCGGTCAGGACAACGAGGTGACGGTCGTCGAGGCTTCCGTGGGCGATGCCCGCCTCGTGCATCCGCACGACCGACCGCCAGAGATCCTCGACGAGGACATCGCTCACCTCAGTCGGGTCGACCTGCGCCAGTAACCGCCCTCTGGAATGCACCACCAGGATCGCGTCCTCCTCCGCCGCGCCCGCGGCGACCACCGGGAGCACCGGCACGCCGGCTCGCTCGGCGAGGAGCGTCAGGAAGGCTTCGTGCTCCACCTGTTGGAGCCGGCTGAGGGTGAGGCTCGGCGCCTCGTCGCGGTACCAGAGGTAGGACCAGGTCGAGTTCAGCAGCTGCCCGTCCCAGGCGTCGCGCCCATACACCTTGATCTGCAGGGAGCGACCGTCGAGGGCCGACGCCTCCATCACCGCGACACCGCGCGCTCCGAGCGCTCCGTCCTGCACGGCGCTCGTCTCGATCCCAAGGTCGAGGAGCGCCGCCACCACCTCTTCGGGCGTCGGACGTCCCCCGGGCGAACCGAAGACGAGATGCACGAGGGCGGCCGCGCCGTATCCGATCGCCAGGCCGGTGATGACACCGATCGGCGAGGCGACGCCGAGGGCGACGGCAGAGAGGGACGCCAGGGGGACGAGCCATCTCCCGATCCGCCGGACCGGTCGCCCCAGATGTGGGCTCGTCGTCGCGATCACCGCGGCCGCCAACGCGAGGCGGACCCCGGGGAAGATCGGCGGCGGTCCTGAAGCGGTCATCCCGTCCAGGAGACTGGCTCCGTTGCGGATCAGGAGGGCGACGGCGGCGGCCGCCAGGGCGACCGCGAGGAGCTGATCCCTGAAGAGCGAGCGACGGCCATGTGCGAACAGTGCGGCGCCCACGAGGACGACCGCCCAGACGCTCATCAGCGCGTCGCAGCTCTCCCAGAACCAACCGAGCAGACCGGGCAGCGCGGTCACGAACGACGTGATCGCAGCCTCGAACGCACTCGTGCCCTCGTCGAAGAGCAGGGCCAAGCCGATCGTGATGAGCGACACGAACAAGATCACCAGGTCGGTCGGGCGCCGGGCCCTCGCCGAATCCGAAGGGGAAGAGAAGAAGCGGATGCGCAACCTGGTCGGCTCGCGGACCAGCCCGGAGACGTCCATCGTCGCGGAGCGTACCCTGCCATACACTCCGCCCGTGGCGGCTTGCCTCGCGTGCGGCTCCGAGAACACTGCCGGCGCTCGCTTCTGCGCGACGTGCGGCAGCCCGCTCATGACCGCGTGCCCAACCTGCGGCTCCCCGCTCCCCGAGGACGCTCGCTTCTGTCCTTCGTGCGGATCACCAACCACGCTGCCGAACGCCGGCCAAGAACGGAAGGTCGTGACGGTGCTGTTCGCCGACGTCACCGGGTCCACCGCGCTCGGCGAACGACTGGACCCGGAGCGGTTCCGAGAGGTGATGCAGTCCTACGGGAATGCGATGCGCGAGGAGATCGAGGCAGAGGGCGGTACGGTCGAGAAGTTCATCGGTGACGCGGTGATGGCGGCGTTCGGCGTGCCGGCGGCGCACGAGGATGATCCCGAGCGCGCGCTCCGCGCATCCCTTCGGATGATGCGGCGACTCGACGAGCTGAACGGCGACCTCGAGCGCGTGTACGACGTCTCGCTGCAGATCCGCGTCGGGATCAACACCGGCGAGGTGCTCGCCGCGACGAACCCCGGGCCGGGCGAGGCGATGGTGACCGGCGACGCGGTGAACGCGGCCGCCAGGTTCCAGGCGATCGCCGACCCGGGAGCGATCCTCGTCTCGGAGCGGACCGCGGATGCCGTCCGCGGCTTCTCGTTCGAAGACCGAGGGCTGCAGGAGTTGAAGGGGAAGCGCGAACGGGTCAGGGCGCTCCGCTTGGTAGAGGAAACGGGCCTCGGATCGCGAGGGGTCCCCGGTCTCTCTGCGCCCATGGTGGGCCGCGACACGGAGTTCGATGTATTGCGGAGCGTCTACGAGCGGGTCGTGGGCGAGCGACGGCCGCATCTCGTGACGCTCTACGGCGATGCGGGCGTCGGAAAGTCGCGACTCACCGGCGAGTTCCTCACGTGGGCCGAAGCGAACGAGCCGCCGCCGCTCGTCCTGCGTGGCCGGTGTCTCCCCTACGGCGACGGCATCACGTACTGGCCGCTCGCGGAGATCCTGAAGGGGCACTCGGGGATCCTCGACTCGGATCCGCCGGAGCTCGCCGTCGAGAAGGTTCGCAAGACGGGTCGGGACCTTCTGACACAGGAGGTCGCGAGTGACCCGGCCCGGTCGACCGCCGCCCTTGCCTACACGGTGGGTCTCGAGGATCCCGAGGTGTCCTTCGCCGCCGCAGGCCCGCGCGAGGTTCGTGAGGAGCTGCACGCGGCCTGGCGCTCGTTCTTCACGGCTCTTTCGATCTCCGGGCCTGTCACCGTGGTCATCGAGGACATCCACTGGGCGGACCCCGTCTTGCTCGATCTGCTCGACGAGCTGGCAGAACAGGTCCAGGGCCCGGTGCTCTTCCTGTGCCCATCCCGCCCGGACCTCACGGCGACGCGACCGAGCTGGGGCGGGGGGCGCAGGAACATGTCCTCGCTGGCCCTCGACCCCCTATCCAGCGACGAAGCCGAGCGACTGGTGCGCCTGCTCCTGACCGTGGACGATCTTCCCTCCTCGGTCCATCGAAGGATCCTCGAGCGCGCAGAGGGGAACCCGTTCTTCCTTGAGGAGATCGTCCGACGGCTGATCGACGGTCGTCTCCTTCAGCGCGACGGCGACCGATGGCGAGCGGCTTCAGGCATCGAAGACGTCGACATCCCCGACACGGTTCAAGCCGTCCTGGCTTCACGCATCGATCTGTTGGATACAGAGGACAAGCGACTGCTCCAAGCCGCCTCCGTGGTGGGTCGCGTGTTCTGGACGGGGCCGGTTACCGAGCTGACCGGTGTGTCAGGGGCCGACGCGAGTGACGCCTTCCGTCGATTGGAAGAACGCGAACTGGTTTCGTCGCGACCTGGCTCCACGTTGTCCGGTCAGCGCGAGTACATCTTCAAGCATGTCCTGACGCGCGACGTCGCGTACGAATCGCTCCCCCGCCGCGACCGCGCCGATGCACATTCGAACGTGGCCGTGTGGCTCGAACGGACGGCCGGTGAGCGCGCCGGTGAGTTCGCCGAGCTGCTCGCATACCACTACGCGACTGCGGCCGGGCTCGCCGGGGAGACGGGGGACGGACCGACCGACGACCTGCGTTCGGCAGCTCTCCGCTGGTTGCTCCGCGCCTCGGCCACCGCCCGTCTCCGACTGGTACCGCGCAAAGCCGCGCGTTTGGCCGAAGACGCGCTCGCTTTCGTGTCCGGCGATCTGGAGCGGACGGATGCGCTGGAGTCGCTCGCAGAAGCCTTCCTGGTCGCATTCACCGGCGACCTCGCGTGGCGGTACTTCCGCGAGGCGGCGCTCGTGCGGGACGCCGCCCAGCCGCCGGATGCCACGCGCGTCGCGTACCTCGCCGCGCGTGCCTCCGAGATCGCGATCCGTTGGCCCGGTTCGATGCGTGGTGGGACACCACCCGAAGCGGACGTCCGCGCCATGATGGATCTTGCCGCGACGAACCTCCCTCTCGGCGACACTGAAGAGCGGGTTCGGGTCCTCGGGCTACGCGCCTCGTGGCCGTTCGCATTCGCCGACGACGCGCTGACGGACGACCAGCTCGAGTCGTTCGCGAACGCCGGCAGGGAAGCCGGAAGGATCGCGATGCGGATCGGCAAACCGAACCTCGCCTCGTTTGCCCTCGACAACGCGCAGGGCGCCTGGTCGTCCGTCGGGAACTACCGGGAGGCGCTTTCGCTCTGGCACGAGCGCGCGGCGATCATGGACGATGTCACGGACGTCCTCGAGATCGGCGACTTCTACGGCATGGGCGCGTGGGGGTATTACGAGACGGGGCGGTACCAACGCGCGGTGGAGGTGAGCGGTGAGGGCCTCACAGCGGTCGGCGGGAGGGGCCCGAACGTCGAGATCCATCTCCGTGCGTGGCGGTGCGTGACCTTCGGACGCCTCGGGTCGTGGGACGACGCCCTCGAGGAGTTCCGACTCATCCGCGAGATGCTGGACGATCGTCGCGATGAGCCACCGTACTTCGCGAGTCACGCGTTCGGGACGGCGGCGCTGATCCACGACGCCCGAGGCGATGTCGTCGAGAGCGACCGACTGTCGGGACTTCTATCCACCCTCGAGCGCACGACGTCCGGCAGGCTGTACCCCTTCCTGCTGCGCTACGTCGTTCGCACCGGGGATCTCGCGCGGGCTCGCTCCTTGGAGCGACCCACCAACTGGGCGGTCCACAAGGGCGACGCTCTTGAGGCCGAGAGCGAGCTCGTCGCCGCGACCGACGCCTGGGACGGTGTCGACGCGCGCGTCGAGGGTATGCGCGCGCACGCTGAGAAGACCGACGCGCAGAGCGTGTTCGCGTTCGCCGATCGGCTGGAGGGGCGGGCGGCGTCGGCCGAAGGCGACGCCGCCCGCGCACAGAGGTCGTTCGTGAGCGCAGCTGAACGCTTCGCAGGGCTCGAGGCTCCGTGGGAACGCGCGATCACCGAGGTGGACCTCGCCGGCGCGCTGGCGACCCAGGGACGCGGGGACGAAGCTCGGGCCATCCTCGCGCCGGCGGTGGCGACGTTCGAGATGCTGCGCGCCGCCAAGGACCTGGCGGTCGCCCGCCAGGTCCTCGACCGGCCCTGAGCCGATCTACGCGCGGATCTCCCGACGGACCCCGAAGGCCAACACGATCTGACCGATCCCCCGGAACAGCGACATGAAGCCCACCCAGATCAGGATCAACTCCGCCCGTGCCGGGTAGTACCGCTGGGAAGCCCAGATGCCGAGCAGCAACAGGAGGATCCCGGTCACGAGCCCGAGGCCCCAGAGCGGGTTGAACTCCCGAGACATCGTGGCCCGGATGATGTCGAGCGTCCCCATGAAGACCAGCAAGAACCCCAGCACCGAGGCGAGCGCGAAGAACGTGTCGTACGGGCGGAAGAAACCGTACAGCGCGCCGAGCACGAACAGGAGTCCCATGAGCCAGTGCAGCCACTTCCAGGTATCGACCATGCCGGCGGCAACGAACTCGTTGATGGCCGCGAACACGAACAGCGCGCCGATCAGGAATCCGACGGTCGCGACCGAGGTCAGTGGGTCCG
>DASWDB010000164.1:0-15322 GCA_036395715.1 Actinomycetota bacterium
GATCCCTGCTTCGAGGCTTTCAGGAAGATCTCCCCGAGACCATTGTCCGGGTACGAGCCGGCGGTCACGTAGCCCTCGGCGTCACCCACGCGGAACGATGTGGTCAGCGCTGGACGCGACTGCGGCAGCCGCTTCTTGGCCGACCACGCCAGCACGGCCGGCTCGTCCTCGGGAACCTCTGCGGTCTTCTTCTTGTCCGCCGACAACGGCTGCGCCACTTTGCAGTTGTCGCGGTAGATCGCGACGGCTTTCAGCCCGAGCCGCCAGCTCTCCACGAAGAGCTCCTCGACCTCTTCGACCGTGGCCTCCTCGGGCATGTTGACGGTCTTGGAGATGGCGCCGGAGATGTACGGCTGCGCCGCGGCCATCATCCGCACGTGACCCATGTAATGGATCGGCTGCTCCCCCATCGCCGTGTGGAACACCGGGTAATGCTCACGCTTGAGGTGCGGCGCGTCCGCAACCGAGTTGTGCTCCGCGATGTAGGCCACGATGTCGTCCGTCTGCGCGGCGTCGTACCCGAGCTTCGCGAGCGCGCGGGGGACGGTCTGGTTGACGAACTGCATCGTCCCGCCACCGACCAGCTTCTTGGTCTTGACGAGCGCCAGCTCGGGTTCGATGCCGGTCGTATCGCAGTCCATCATGAGCCCGATCGTGCCGGTCGGAGCCAGCACGCTGGCCTGGGCGTTGCGGTACCCGTGCCGCTCACCGAGGGCGATCGCCTCGTCCCACGACTGCTTGGCCGCGGAGAGCATCCCCTCGGGCACCAGCTCGGCGTCGATCTGGTCCGCCGCGGCACGGTGCTTGCGCACCACCCGGAGCATCGCGTCGGCGTTGGACGCGTAGCCGGCGAACGGCCCGGTCACCTCCGCGATCCGCGCACTCGTGCGGTAGGCCCACCCCGTCATGATCGCCGTGATGGCCCCCGCCCAGGCACGACCCTGGTCGGAGTCGTAGGGAAGCCCGCGGGCCATCAGCAGCGCGCCGAGGTTCGCGTAGCCGAGACCGAGCTGACGGAAGGCCCGAGCGTTCTCACCGACCTTGTCGGTCGGATAGTCCGACTCGCCGACCACGATCTCCTGGGCCGTGAAGACGATCTCGGTGGCACGCCGGAAGCTCCGGACGTCGAAGTTGCCGTCCGCGTCAAGGAACTTCATCAGGTTCAGGCTGGCCAGGTTGCACGCGCTGTTGTCCAGATGCATGTACTCGCTGCATGGGTTGGACGCGTTGATACGGCCACTCGCCGGACAGGTGTGCCATTCGTTGATCGTGGTGTCGTACTGCATCCCGGGGTCGGCGCATTCCCACGCCGCCAGGGCGACGTCCCGCATCAGATCGCGGGCCCGCGTGGTCTCGAGCGTCTCGCCGGTCGTCACCGCCTTGAGCTTCCAGTCGCGGTCCTCCAGGACGGCCTGCATGAACTCGTCGGTCACGCGCACCGAGTTGTTGGCGTTCTGGTACTGGATCGAATAGCTGTCCCTGCCGTCGAGATCCATGTCGAACCCGGCGTCGCGGAGCGCCCGGGCCTTCTTCTCCTCGGTCGCCTTGCACCAGATGAAGTCCCGCACGTCCGGATGGTCGACGTCCAGGATCACCATCTTGGCCGCCCGACGCGTCTTCCCGCCCGACTTGATCGTCCCCGCCGACGCGTCGGCGCCGCGCATGAAGCTCACCGGGCCGGAGGCCGTCCCGCCGCCCGCGAGGCCCTCCTTCGACGACCGCAGCTTCGACAGGTTGATGCCGGAGCCCGATCCACCCTTGAAGATGGTCCCCTCCTCCACGTACCAATTGAGGATCGAGGACATGTGATCGTCCACCGCGAGGATGAAACAAGCGCTGCACTGCTGCGGCGTGTCGGCGACCCCCACGTTGAACCACACGGGCGAATTGAACGCCGCCATCTGGTTCACGAGGAGGTGTGTGAGCTCATCGGCGAAGACCTGTGCGTCGTGTTCGGACGCGAAGTACGCGTTCTTCCGGCCCCAGCCGGCGATCGTGTCGACCACGCGAGCCACGAGCTGGCGCACCGAGGACTCTCGCTGGGGCGTGCCGAGGGTGCCGCGGAAGTACTTCTGCGCGACGATGTTCGTCGCGTTCTGTGACCACGAGCGGGGGAACTCGACGTCGCGCTGCTCGAAGGCGTTCCCGCCTTCCTTGTAATTGGGGATCACCGCATCCCTGGTCTCCCATCCGACCTGATCGAACGGATGCGTCCCCTCCTGGGTGAAGAACCGCTTGAAGGTGAGCCCCTCACGGATCACCTCGACGTCTCCCTCGCGAGTCGCCACGTGTTCCCTCCTTCCGCCGCGAACGAACCCTCAACGGTGTAGTTACAGACCTGTCATTCGCGTCTGCGCATCATGGACCTGGCGGTCGCCGACGTCAAGGGGTAGTGGACACAATCCTTGGCGACCACTACATCTAGTATCTCACGCGTTGGGGATCCGACCACGGACCTGGCTAGCGGGTGCGCTTCCTGGCGGGCTCTTTCTTCTCCAGCAACATCCCCAGCTCGCGTTCGAAGTCCGCGGTCCCCTGGAAGTCCTTGTAGACGCTCGCGTACCGGAGGTAGGCGACCTCGTCCGCCTTCTGCAGCATCGAGAGGACCTCTCCGCCGACCTGTTGGGAGGTCACGTTGGGCCCCTTGCGGCGCACCCGGGCCTCGATCCGGCCCACCATCTGTTCGATCTGCAGCGGCGAGGTGGGCCTCCCGGCGAACGCCTTGCGGATCCCTGCGGCGAGCTTCTCGCGATCGAAGGGTTGCGAGCTCCCGTCCCGTTTCGCGACGAGCAACCCGACCTCCTCGATCCGTTCGAAGGTCGTGAACCGGCGCCCGCACGCCGCGCACTCGCGACGCCGGCGGATCGAGCCTCCATCGTCGGCCGGACGCGAGTCGACCACGCGGTCGTCGTCGGCCTGGCACCAAGGGCAGCGCATAGGAACGGGCCACAAGATGTAGTGGCGGCGGGACCGTACCCGCAACATGGTGGGCCGTCAACCGTCAGGCTGGGATGACGAGGACCTGTCCGGGCAGGAGCGCCCCGGCGTCGATCTGGTTGGCATCCACGATGGCCTGGACCACATCACGAGGGTCGCGATCTGGGGCTCGCTCGCGGGCGATGTCCCACAACGTATCCCCGGCCCGGACCACGTACCGGTCGGCCGCGTCCGTCCCCCGCGGCGAGCCCCCTGCGACCCCCGAAGCGACCACGGGGGCCGAGAGCGACAGGGCGCCAACCAGGAGGGCACCCCCCACGAAACGTCGGCGTCGTCCACGTGTTCGGGCCACGACCGAACCCTGACCGAACGTATGTTCGGTGTCAAGGCCTGCATCGAACATATGTTTGCGTCCCCTGATCCGCGGTGGTAGCGTCCGCCTCACGGACAGGAGGCTAGCCACGGTGTCTGACATCACTCCCCGGCAACAGCGGATCGTGGACTTCATCGCCGAGACCGTGCGCGACCGCGGCTACCCGCCGACGGTGCGTGAGATCGGGGAGGCGGTCGGACTGACCTCGTCGTCGTCGGTCCACGCACAGCTCGCCAACCTCGAACGTGCCGGATTATTGAAGAAAGATCCGACGAAGCCACGGGCGATGACCCTCGCGTCCGAGGCACGGGTCGAGGCGACGGTGGTGCCCGTGCTCGGCCGGATCGCTGCCGGCGAGCCCACCCTCGCGACCGAACACGTGGAGGACTACCTCTCGGTGCCGGCGGGATTCGTCCGGGGGGGCGATCACTTCGCCCTTCGCGTGAGTGGCACGTCCATGATCGGGGCCGGGATCCTCGACGGCGACGTCGTGGTCGTGCACAGCCAGGGCTCGGCGACCGACGGCGATATCGTCGCGGCGCTCCTGCCCGGTCCCGCCGAGGACGAGGCGACCGTGAAACGACTCGGCCACGACGGACCCCGGGTAATGCTGATCCCCGAGAACCCGTCGCTCGAACCCATCGAGATGAGCGACGGCAGGATCCTGGGCAGGGTCGTCGCCGTCCTCAGGCGCCTCTGAGGTCGGCTAGGCTCCCGGCACCGGATCCCCGAGGAGCCTCCCTGATGTCGCGATACGCCACGCAGCTCGAACACCAGATCCGCTCGCAGCCCGAACAGCTCGAACACGTGCTCACGTCCGGCTCGGTCAAGGCCCAGGTCCATGCCGCCGCCGAGGCCCTCCACCGCGTCCGGCGGATCTGGGTGGTCGGGACAGGCACGAGCCAGCACGCGGCCAACCTGGGCGCGGCGATGCTCCAGGATGCGGGTCGGTCGGCGCACGCCGTCTCTTCGATGCAGTTCGTGAAGAACGCTCCGATCGTGGGGCCGCAGGACGGGGTCGTGGTCATCACCCACACGGGAGAGACCGCGTACGCACTCGCAGCACGCGCGCTCGCCTTCTCGGCGGGTCTCCAGACCGTGACGATCTGTCGTGAGGGCTCCTCGTTCAACGACGCCATCCAGACCGTGGAGAAGGAGACCTCCGAGACGTACACCGTGAGCTACACGACGGCGCTGCTCGCGCTCGGCATGCTCGCCTCGGCGATGGGCGCCGATGCGATCACGGCCGACAAGCTCGCGCTCGTCCCCAGCAGCGTTCGCAACGCGATCGAGTCGAACGGGACCGAGGCGGTGCCGGTTCCCGGCCGCGTGCTCTCGATCGTCGGGGCCGGTCACACCGCCGTCACGGCGCGCGAGGGAGCGCTCAAGGTCCGCGAGGCGGCCCGGGTCCTGGCCGAGGGGTTCGACGCGGAGTTCTTCCTCCATGGAACGGCGGTACCGCTAACGGCGCAGGACCACGTCCTCGCTCTGACGACCCCCGACGACGACGGTCTGGTCGAGGGCGTCGCGCGAGCCGCGGAAGCAGAGGGCATCGGCGTGACCCGACTCCCGGAGCCGTCACGGCTCCCGGGCGTCCTCGCCCAGATCCCGCTCGTCGCCCGGCTGCACATGCTCGCGCTCCGCTTCGCGACGGAGCGGGGTCAGGATCCCGACACGGTGATCGTCGGTCACTGGGACGACCCCAAGCTCTGGTCGATCGGCTCCCCCCTGCCGGAGCGCCCGCCCGCCGCAGCGACGTAGGCGCGGACCGCCGCCAGCTCCCGGAGGCCGACGCGGGCGCGCACCCGCGTGCCGTCGGGCTCGGCCTCCGCCTTCAGCACCTCCGTCTCGTCGTAGAGCATCGCGACCAGGTCTCCGCGAGCCCACGGGATCAACACCTCTACCTCGACGGGTGGGAGGGGCGTCGCCGCGCCGACCGCCTCGAGCAGCCCCTCGACGCCTTCCCCCGTGACGGCCGAGACCGACACCGACCGCGGGAACCGGGTCGCCAGACGCGCACGCTCGCTCCCACGCAGCCGGTCGATCTTGTTGAGCGCCACGACCTCCGGCATGTTGGCCGCCCCGATCTCCTCCAGCACTCGGCGCACGGCCTCGATCTGGCGCTCCAGCTCCGGCGACGAAGCGTCGGCAACGTGCAGGACGAGATCCGACAGGGTGACCTCCTCGAGCGTCGATCGGAAGGCCTCGACCAGGTCGTGGGGCAGCTTCGAGACGAACCCGACGGTATCGCTGATCGTGGCGTGGCGGCCCCGGGGGAGGTCGATCCGACGGGTCGTCGGATCGAGCGTGGCGAAGAGCTGGTCGGCCACGATCACGTCGGCGCCGGTCAGGCGGCGCATCAGCGTCGACTTCCCGGCGTTCGTGTAGCCCACGATCGCGATCTGCGGCAGGTTCGACTTCTGCCGGCGGGCCCGCTTCACGTCACGCTCCTTGCGCAGATCCTTCACGTCTCGCCGCAGCTTCGTGATCCGCCGCCGGATGTGCTGTCGGTCGATCTCCAGCTTCGTCTCCCCCGGGCCTCGGGTCCCGATGCCGCCGCCGAGCCGGCTCATCGCCTCGCCCCAGCCACGCAGCCGCGGGAGGAGGTAGTTCAGCTGAGCGAGCTCGACCTGCGCCTTCCCCTCCTTCGAGTTCGCGTGGAGGGCGAAGATGTCCAGGATCAGCGCCGTGCGGTCGACCACCTTGACCTTGAGCCGTGCCTCGAGGGAGCGGAGCGTGCCGGGGCCGAGCTCGTCATCGAAGATGACGAGCTCGGCCCCGCTCGCGTGCAACAGACCGTGCAGATCATCGACCTTCCCCTTGCCGATCCAGAACTGGGGGTCGGGGGCCGAGCGGCTCTGCACGACGCGCCCGACAGGCTCCGCGCCCGCGGAGCCGGCGAGCGCCGCGAGCTCGTCGAGGTCCCCCTCGTTGATCCCGGGTCCGACCCCGACGAGGACGGCGCGCTCGTGGGCGATCGAGCGCCACGTCGCTGCGATCGGGGACTCGAGGATCTGGTCCGCGGGACGCGACGGAGGAGCGGCTCGCCCGTCCGACATCAGCTCATCGACGATCCGGCGTCGCGGAGCAGGTCGTTGAGCCGGACCTTGTCGTCGGTCGCCTCGCTGCGGTCCGCGATCACGAGGCCGCAGGGCATCGCGTACTCCCCCGCCGGGAACGACCGCGGACGGGTCCCGGGGACGACGATGGCGCCGTCGGGGACGCGGCCCCGGTGCTCGACGGGCTCCGTGCCGCGCGGATCGATCACGGGCGTGTTCCCGGTGAGCACCACGCCCGCCCCGAGGACCGCGCCGCGCCCGATGTGAACGCCCTCCACCACGATGCACCGCGACCCGATGAAGGCGTCATCCTCGATCACGACCGGGACCGCCTGGAGCGGCTCGAGGACGCCGCCGATCCCGACCCCTCCCGAGAGGTGAACGTTCGCACCGATCTGCGCACACGATCCGACCGTCGCCCAGGTGTCGACCATCGTTCCGCGCCCGACGTACGCCCCGATGTTCACGTAGCTCGGCATCAGCACGACCCCAGGCTCCAGGTGCGCACCGAAACGGACCGTCGCCGGCGGGACGACGCGGACGCCCTGCTCCTCGTAGCCGTGCTTGAGCGGAAGCTTGTCGTGGTACTCGAAAGGGCCCGCCTCGGACGTCTCGAACCCGCGCACCCGGAAGTACAGCAGCACGGCCTGCTTCGCCCAAGCGTTGACGCGCCAAGCGCCGCCGTGTCCCGGATCGGGCTCGGCGACCCGCAGCGATCCTCGGTCGAGGAGTTCGATAGTCGCCTCCACCGCCGGCGTGTCGATCGGGGCGGACGGGTCTTCGGACACGCCGGTCCAGCTCCGCTCGATCCGTTCCTCGAGCTCCAGGACGTCCCTCACGTGCGGACCTCCGCGAGCAGGTCCTCGAGCGCCGACGCCGCCCGTGCGCAGTCGTCGATCGGTGGCACCATCGCCATCCGGACGAACCCCTCCCCATCGGGTCCGAAGAACGACCCCGGGGCGACGACGATGTCGCTGCGCTCGAGGAGGTGAAGCGCCCATCCCAAGGAGGTCTCGCCGGTGGGGACGCGCACCCAGAGGTAGAGCGTGGCCACGCTCCCCGCGACGTGGACCCCGTGCCGCTCGAACACGTCGAGCAGCAGGTCGCGCTTCTGCCGGTACCGCCGACGGTTCTCCTCGACGTGGATCTCGTCGAGCCACGCGGCCACCGACGCCCGCTGGATGAACTCCTGCGGGGTGACGCCGGTCGCCGGACGGAGCCGCTTGAGATCGGCGATCAGCCCGCGATCGCCGGCGACGAACCCGCTCCGGTATCCCGTCATCGACGAGCGCTTCGACAACGTGTTGATCGCGAGCACGTTCGTCAGGTCGGAGAGCTGGAGCACCCCCGGCGGGGCCTCCTCCCCGAACCACAGCTCGGAATACGCCTCATCCGACGCGAGCACGACGTCGTGCATCCGGCACCGCTCGGCGGCCTCTTCCAAGAACCCCACCGGCGCGATCGCTCCGGTCGGGTTGTTCGGGTAGTTGATCCACAGGATCGCCGCGTGCGCCCACGCGTCTTCGGGAACGAGCTCGAGATCGGGAAGGAACCCTCGTTGCTCCGTGAGCGGCGCCCGGACCACCTCGCCGCCGATGAAGCGAGCCCCCCGTTCGGGGATCGGATATCCCGGCACCGTCGTGATCACCCGGTCTTTGCCCTGCACCGGATCGAGCACGAGCTGCGCGAGCGAGAACACGATCTCCTTCGAACCGAGGAGCGGCAGGATCTCCGTGTCGGGGTCCACGACGGATCCGAACCGTCGTTCGATCCATCGCGCGATCGCCTCGCGGAGCTCGGGGAGACCGGCGGCGCGCGGGTAGCTCGACACCGGCCCCAGCGCGGCGATCAGGGCCTCGCGGATGAACGCCGGCGTCTCCTCCTGAGGGTCCCCGACGCCGAAGTCGATCAGCTCGCGACCCTCGGCCCTGGCCTGCGCGACGCGTCGATCGAGCTCCTCGAAGGGGTACGGGGCCACGCCCCGCATCCCGGGTGAGCGGTGGATCCCCGTCATCTCCCTCGTCTCGTCGGATCGATCGTGTGAGCGTACCGCGAGGTCACCGGCGCGTGGACCGATCGCGGCGGGCGGGCCGGCCGCACCCCCCATCTCAGCGAAGCTCGTGAGGGTCCGCCGCCGCATCGTAGACGTGCGCCACGGGGCCCCCGAGCAGCACGTCCCCGTCCTCGCATCGCTCCACGCGGAGCGGACCCCCGCGGAACGACACGGTGATCGTGGGCGGCGTCAGCCCTGCCTCGTTCGCAGCGATCGCGACCGCGCAGGCACCGGTCCCGCACGCGAGCGTCTCGCCGACGCCGCGCTCCCACACGCGGGCGCGCACGCCGCCATCGGCGATCCGAACGAACTCGACGTTCGTCCGCTCCGGGAAAAGCTCGTGATGCTCGAGCGCGGGCCCGATGTGCTCGAGGTGATACCGGTCCGGATCCTCGTCCACGAACACGACCAGGTGGGGGTTCCCCATGCTCAGCGCCGTGGCCGGGAAGGTGAGCCCGCCCCCGACATCGAACGGCTGCCTCAGGAACGTCTCCCAGGCCGGCCCGAACATCGGGACGGCGGCCTTCGTGAAGTTCGGCGGCCCCATCTGGACGGTCGCGTGCACGACGCGCGAGCCGTCCCGCACCACCGTCACGTGGCGCGTGCCCGCGGGCGTCTCGACGTCGACCTCGTCGACGTCGAGACGCCCGCGCTCCCGGATGTAGGCCGCGAGGCATCGGATGCCGTTGCCCGACATCCGCGCCGATGAACCGTCGGCGTTCGTGAGATCGAAGCGGAAGGGCGCCGCGACGCCCGGCCCGACCCGGATCACGCCGTCGGCGCCGAGGCCCACCCAACGGTCGCAGAGCGCCTGGGCGTCGACACCGGCGGCCGGGCCGTCCAGCTCATCGATGATGAGGAAGTCGTTCCCCGAGGCCTGGTACTTGGAGAAGCGCAGGACGTCGGTCACGCGGACCCCAGGTACGCGCGGATGGGATCCGCCACCTCGGAGGCGCCGCCCGCACCTGCATCGAACCAATGGATGCGCGGATCACGACGGAACCACGCCATCTGGCGGCGGGCGAGCTCCCGGGTCCGTTTCACGGTGCGCTCCGCAGCCTCATCGAGCGAGAGCCTACCGTCGAGGTGACCCGCCAGCTCCGCGTAGCCGATCGCTTGGGTCGCCGTCAGCCACGCGCCGAAGCCGCGGTTCACCAACGCGCGGACCTCGTCGAGCCAACCGCTCTGCAGCATCGCGAACACGCGCTGGGCGATCCGGCGCTTCTCGGTCTCCCGATCGATCCGGATGCCCGCGGCACGGATGCGATCGGCGGGGTATCGGTCCCATGCCGCAGCGAACGAGCTGAACGGCGCGCCGCTGATCGCCGTGACCTCGAGGGCACGGATGGTCCGGCGGACGTTGCCGGGCTCGATGCGCGCGGCGGCCACTGGGTCCGTCTCGGCCAGCCGCCGGTACAACGCCTCCGCCCCGAGGTCGTCCGCCTCGGCCTCGAGGGACGCCCGTACGACCGGATCCTCCGGCGGGAACGCGAGATCGTCGACCACGGCACGGAAGTACAGACCGGAACCTCCGACCAGGAGCGGACGCGCGACGCCTCCGAGCGTCCGACGTGCAAGCTCCTGGTAGCGTGCCACCGTGAAGCGCTCCGACGGCTCGGCCAGATCCAGCAGGTGGTGCGGGACCGCGGCTCGCTGTTCGGGGGTTGGCTTCGCGGTGCCAACGTCCATCCCCCGATAGACGAGCATGGAGTCGACCGAGACGATCTCCGCTTCGAGGTGCCGCGCGATCGCGAGCGCCGCCTCGGTCTTCCCGCTGGCGGTCGGCCCGACCAGGGCGAGCATCGCCATCGGTCCTCAGACGACGAGCGGGTCCGGCGTGGCGACGACCTCGGCGGTCAGGTGGTGGGCCGCGGCGGCGGTCACGCGCACGTCGGCGAAGGAGCCCCGCTCGAGCGGGGCGGCCAGGTGCACGATCCGGTTGGTCCGCGTGCGGGACTGGGTCGATCCGTCTCGCTTCCCCTCACCCTCCACGAGAACCTCGAACGTCCGTCCGACCTGCGCTCGGTTCCTCTCGAGGGACAGCTGATCCTGCAGGGCGACGAGTCGCTCGAACCGCTCCTGGACGATCTCCTTCGGGACCTGGTCGCCCATCGTGGCCGCACGCGTCCCCGGCCGAGGCGAGTATTGGAACATGTACGCGTTGTCGAAGCCCGCCCGACGGACGACGTCGAGCGTGTCGTCGAAGTCCCGCTCGGTCTCGCCGGGGAACCCCACGATGATGTCGGTCGAGACGGCGATGTCGGGGATCGAGCCTCGGATGTGCGCGAGCCAATCCAGGTACCGCTCCCGGCGGTAGGAGCGCTGCATCGCCCGCAAGACGCGGTCCGACCCCGACTGGAGCGGGAAGTGGATGTGCTCGCACACGTGCTCGCACTCGGCCATGGCATCGATCACGTCGGGCGTGAAGTCGTGCGGGTGCGGCGACGTGAACCGGATCCTCCGGATGCCGTCCACGCGGTCCACCTCTCGGAGGAGGCGAGCGAACACCGGCCGACGAGCCGAACCGGGGACCGTGAGGTCCCGGCCGTACGTGTTGACGTTCTGGCCGAGGAGCGTCACCTCCACGACGCCGTTCGAGGCCAGGTGCTGGACCTCCGAGAGGATGTCGCCGATCGAGCGAGACCGCTGCGACCCTCGGACGAGCGGAACGATGCAGAAGGTGCACGCGTTGTCGCAACCCACCGTGACGGAGACCCACGCTCGGACGTCGTCTGGCCGCGCGGCCGGCAGCGCGCTCGGGAACGTCTCGGTGTATTCGCGAACGTCCATCTGTGGCCCCTCCACCTCGGCACGCCGGAGGAGCTCGAGCAGGTGCGGGAGCGCGTGCGTCCCGACGACGACGTCGACCCACGGCGCCTTCCGCTGGATCAGCCCCTGGTCCTTCTGCGCCAGGCAGCCCGCGACCACGATCCTCAGATCGGGCCGCCGGTCCTTGAGCGGCTTCAGGTGCCCCAGGTTGCCGTACAGCTTGTTGTCGGCGTTCTCGCGGATCGCGCAGGTGTTGAGGACGATCACGCGCGCATCCGATGCGTCGTCGGTTGGCGACATCCCGTCGGACAGCAGCAACCCGCCGATCCGCTCGGAATCGTGCTCGTTCATCTGGCACCCGAAGGTGCGGATCAGGTACTTCTGCTCCATCGAAGCCTCAGGCTACCCGTCTACCTGGCGTACTCGGTCGCGCGGATCTCGCGGACCACGGTGATCTTGATCTGACCCGGGTACTGCAGCTCTTCCTCGACCTGCTTCGCGATATCGCGCGCGATCACCTGCGCCGCCAGGTCGTCGATCGACTGGGGCTGCACGAGGACCCGGACCTCGCGTCCCGCCTGCATCGCGTACACCTTCTCGACCCCCGGGAACGAGTTGCAGATCTCTTCGAGTCGCTCGAGTCGCTTGACGTAGGTCTCGAGCGACTCGCGACGCGCGCCCGGGCGCCCGCCGCTGATGCCGTCGGCGATCTGCGCGAGCACCGCGTGGATCGTCCGCTGCTCCACCTCGCCGTGGTGCGATTCGATGCAATGGACGACCTCAGGATCCTCCTTCATCCGACGGGCGATCTCCGCCCCGATGATCGCGTGCGATCCCTCGACCTCATGGGTGACGGCCTTGCCGATGTCGTGCAGGAACGCGCCACGTTTGGCGATGGTGGGATCGAGCCCAAGCTCCGCGGACAGCGCCGACGCGATGTGGGCAGACTCGACCAGGTGCTTCAGGACGTTCTGGCCGTAGCTGGTCCGGTATTGGAGCCGCCCGAGGAGCTTGATCATCTCCGGGTGGATGTCCGTGATCCCCACCTCCGCCACCGCATCCTCCCCGGCCCTGCGGATCCGCTCGTCGATCTCGGCCAGCGACCGTTCGTGCACCTCCTCGATCCGCGCGGGGTGAATCCTCCCGTCCTGCACGAGCTTCTCGAGTGAGAGGCGAGCCGCCTCCCGCCGGACCGGATCGAAGCTACTCAGGACGACCGCTTCGGGGGTGTCGTCGATGATGAGGTTCACGCCCGTGGTTGCCTCGAACGCGCGGATGTTGCGACCCTCGCGGCCGATGATCCGCCCCTTCATGTCCTCGCTGGGGAGCGTGAACACGCTGACGGTGGACTCGGCCGTCTGCTCCGACGCGACCCGCTGGATGGCGATCGTGACGATCTTCCGGGCGCGCTCCTCGCCCTCCTCGCGGGCGATCTGCTCGATCTCCCGGACCTGCGCCATGGACGCGCGCTTCGCATCATCGATCAGGGAGGCGACGAGCTGCTCGCGAGCTTCGGACGAGGTCATCCCGGCGACACGCTCGAGCTGAACCCGGTGTTGCTCGGCGGCCTTCTCGAGCCGTGCCCGAACCTCCTGCAGCTTCTCGTCGCGCTCGGTGAGCTCGAGGACCCGTTCGTCCAACTTGCGGGTCCGTGTCCGGAGCTCATCCTCCGTTTCGGAGACCCGGCGTTCGAGCCGCGTGATCTCCTCCCGCCGAGCCTTGACGTCGTCCTCGGCGTCTCGCCGGATCGCGGACGCGTCCACCTTCGCGTCCTCGATCGCCTTCCGGAGGGTCTGAGCGGCATCCTCCTGGGCCGAGACGAGCTTCTGGTCGGCCTGGACCACCTTCCGTTGGGCCTGTCCTTCGAGCGTCGTCGCGCTCGAACGGGCCATGTTGGTGCGGATCAGGAACCCGGCGGCGGCGCCCACGATCAGGGCGACGACGCCGACGATGACGGCCGTCATGGTTCCTCCCTGGCGTCAGGGAGAGGACCGTGCGGTTCCGCCGAACCCTGGGCGGCGTGTGCGTGAGCACGCAGAACCGTCGTATCGGCGCTACAGGGCTCGGCGCCCTCCGCGCGTGGGAACGATGTCGGCTCTCGGTGTTCTGCTGGTCACGATCTCGTGCCGTTCGGTGTACGTCGGGTAGCCGTTCGGTGGCCTCTCGGTGTGGTTGTCGGTTCTTCACACGATACGGCCGACCATCCGGCGAGGCAAGGCTCAGTCGTCGAACGTCTCCACCGCAAGCGCTCTGCGGGTTGCGTGTCGCGCGACGTCGGGCGCGTATCCACGACGGACGAGCATCCCGTAGAGGCGACGGGACGCGGCGTCGGGCGTAAGACCGGTCATCCTGGCGGCCTTGGTCGCCGCGAGGGCGTCTGCCCGCTCCTCCTCGTCCCCGACCGCCTGCTGCAGGACGGCCTCGGCGGTGTCCGCGGCGATCCCCGCGCTCATGAGCCTGCCGGCCACGACCCGACGGCCCTCCTTCCTGGCGGTGAAGGAGCGCTCCGCCACCGACCGGGCGAAGGCCTCGTCGTCGATCAACCCCACCTGCTGCAGCCGATCCAGCTCCTCTTGGATCTCCTCCTGTTCGAACCCCGCCCGGTGCAACCGACGCTCGAGCTCCCGCCGGCTGCGCTGCCGCACGGCGAGGAGCCCGAGTGCCCGCTCGTGAACGTCCTTGCGCTTGCCCGGGTGAGCACGGGCGCGTCCGCGCGGCATACGCCTACTCCTTGGCTGCGGCGGATCTCGCCTTCGCTTCGGGCGCCTCGTCCACCACGAGATCGGGAACGACCTGTATCGGTTGGTCGTCGTCTTCGGAGAAGCCGGTCAGACCCACCGCCTCGCGGACCTTCCGCTCGATCTCGTCACGCAGATCGACGTGCTCCACGAGGAACGCGCGCGCGTTCTCGCGCCCCTGGCCGAGCTGCTCGCCCTCGTACGTGAACCAGGCGCCGGACTTCTTGACGATCTCGAGGTCGACACCGACGTCGATCATGGAGCCTTCCTTCGAGATGCCCTTGCCGTACATGATGTCGAACTCGCACTGACGGAAGGGGGGCGCGACCTTGTTCTTCACGACCTTGACCCGGGTCCGCGAGCCAACGACGTCGGTCCCGTCCTTGAGGTTCTCGATCTTGCGGACGTCCAGCCGGACCGAGGAGTAGAACTTGAGGGCCCGGCCTCCCGGGGTCGTCTCGGGCGAGCCGAACATCACGCCGATCTTCTCGCGCAACTGGTTGATGAAGATGGCCGTGGTCTCGAACTTGGAGAGGGAGCCGGCGAGCTTGCGCATGGCCTGGGACATGAGGCGCGCCTGGAGACCGACGTGGGTGTCGCCCATCTCTCCCTCGATCTCCGCCCGGGGCACGAGCGCCGCGACCGAGTCGATCACGACGAGATGCATCGCGCCCGACCGAACCAGCATGTCCGCGATCTCGAGCGCCTGCTCGCCGGAATCCGGCTGGCTGACCAGGAGCTCGTCGATGTTGACCCCCAGCTCACGTGCGTACGTCGGATCGAGCGCGTGCTCGGCGTCGATGAACGCCGCGATCCCGCCCTGCCGCTGCGCTTCCGCGATGATGTGCAGGCACACGGTCGTCTTGCCCGAACCCTCCGGACCGAAGACCTCGACCACCCTGCCTCGAGGGATGCCGCCGACGCCGAGCGCGATATCGAGCGCCAGCGACCCGGTCGGGATGGTGGTCATCCCCACGTTCATGGGGTGCTCGCCCAGTTTCATCACGGCTCCCTTGCCGTGCTGCTTCTCGATCTGCTGGAGCGTGACCTCCAGCATCTTCTCGCGGTCCACGCGATCCCCCTTCCGACCCCGGCTCACCCCGGAGGAGGGGCGAGTGAGCGCACCAGACGAACGTTCGAGCACGGTAGCGACTGGGTCTGACATAAGTTACACCCCTGTCATTCGACCGACCTGCGGACATGATCGAGGCTAATCGAACATCTGTTCGAGCGCAAGGACCGGAGGATCATCCGCCGAGCGCGAACGTCGCGAGGTGTTCGTACCGAGGCGCCGGCCGCCGCAGGTGGCTCCGATAGAGCACGATCGCATCCACGCGGAACCGGACCGGCTCGACCGGCGTCCTGGCGAACCCCTCGTCGAGCGTCAACGGCG
>DASWDB010000165.1:0-10966 GCA_036395715.1 Actinomycetota bacterium
GGGCCTGTTCGCCGGTCTCACGACCGACGACGTCGAGGGCATCGTGCGGGTTGGCGAACCGGTCACGTTCGAGCCCGACCACGCGATCTTCGAGTCGGGCGACGGCGGTGACGCGATGTACGTGATCACCGAAGGCGAGGCTCGCGTCGACGTCGGCGGCCGCTCCCATGTCCTGGGGCCCGGTGACGTCTTCGGAGAGATGGCCCTGCTCGCGCCCGGCAAGCGGATGGCGACGGTCCGTGCCGTCTCGGCGGTCGCCACCTTGCGGGTCCCGGCCGAAGCGTTCCAGGCATTCCTGCTGCAGCATCCGGCCGTCGGGATCTCGATCATGAAGCAGCTCGTGGTTCGGCTCCGCGAGGTCGAACAACGCATCGACGCCTGGATGGCGTGACGAGTCGCTCGTCGTTGCAGGTCAGAGCACCCGCAAGCGAGTTCCCGCCAGAAGTCGCACAATCGCACTGTTCGTGGGTGCCTTCCCTCGCCCGCGATGAACCTTCCCAGGGCGAGCGAAGCCACCGCCTGAGCCGAGCAGGAGGTGGTGTCGATGGTTATGACCCGGTCCGACCGGGAGAACCGGCGGACCCAAGATGGCTTCGTCATGGAGTGCCCCGTCTGTGGGGCCTACCTCCGATGGGTGCACCTGGAGGCGTCGTCGCACGGATCGATGTGCACGTTCTGCGGAACGACGGTCGTGCCGACGCGACCCGACGGGTTCCGCGATCTCGACGAGCGACTGGTCGAGGTCGAGGACCTGGGGTTGATCGGGGAAGAGCTCGAGGATCCGCCTTCCCTCCTCGAGCCGATCCGTGAGCGTCGGAGGGTGCCGGGCTGGTTGCTTGCGCTCGTGTCGATCATCGCGATCGTCGGTTTCGGGGTGTGGCGGCTGGCCGCATCGCCGTCCGCACCGGCTACGCCGATCCACGCCGCGACGTCGCCGTCGGCCCCTGTGCAGCCGTCTCCGGCAACGAAGGGAGCGTCGAAGCAGTCGCCCATCACCCGCATCACGGCGACCATCCAGTTCGACAGCCCGACGTGGATCGAGGTGACCGGCGACGGACAGCGGCTGGCGTCGACGACCTATCAACCGCAGCGGCTCGTCTTCCACGCGAGGCACGACCTGCTCGTGTGGTTGGGGCACGGCAGCGGCGTCACGCTAACGGTGGACGGGAAGAACGTGAGCCTCGGATCCAACAGCACGAAGCTAACCATGACGCTTCGGAACGGGCGCGTTTCGGTCACGCAAGCGTGAGGATCAGGTCCCGTCGTACACGACGCGACCGGCGGCGAGCGTCATCGTCACGCACGTCGTGGCGATCTCGTTCGCCGGGCCATCGAACGGGTTGCGGTCGAGCACGGCGAGGTCGGCCCGCATCCCGGGCTCGATGGAGCCTGCATCGTCGTCGTGGTTCACGAACGCCGAGCCTCGCGTGAACGCGGCAAGGGCAGCCTTCAGCTCGATGCGTTGTGCTGCAAGGAGCACCGGGCCGTCGAGCGAACCGGGAGCTCGCCTCGTGACGGCGACCTCCATCTGGAGGAACGGATCCGGCGTCGAGACCGGCCAGTCGCTCCCGAAGGCCAGCACAGCGCCCGTCCGTCGGAGGTCTCCGATCGGGTAGAGGCGGTCGGCACGGTTGCCCACCCGCGGCCTCGTCATCGTCTCGATCAGCGGATCGGGCTGGGCCCAGAACGGTTGCATCGTCGCGACCGCGCCCACCGCCCGCACCCGCCCGACGTCCTGGGGATCCGGCAATTGGAGATGGGCGATGTGATGCCGCAGGTCGTTCACGCCGTTCGCGCGACGCGCCGTCTCGAGCGCGTCCAGCGCGCTTCTCACCGCTCGATCGCCGAGTGCGTGCTGATGCACCTGGAACCCGAGCGCGTCGAGCCGGGTTACCGCTTCGTTCAGCTGGCCGGCGTCGATGAACTGGATCCCCCGGCCGTGCTCTTGCCCGAAGCGTCCCTCGAAAGGCGCGAGCATCGACGCCGTGGACGTCTCCGGACAACCGTCCAACATGATCTTGACGGTCGACGCGTGAACGTTGCCTGCGCTCCCCCACCCGCGCTGGTCCACGAACCCGTCGATCTGCTCGATCCCGCGATGTCGGTCCCACCAGAGCGCCGCCACGATGCGGGCGCGCAGCCCGCCAGCGTCGTCGAGCGATCGATACGCGCGGAGCAGATCCGGCTCGACCCACGCCTCCTGCCACCCGGTGACCCCGAGGGAGTGAAGCCGGGCCTGCGCTTCGCGGACCGCACCTATCCAGTCCTCGACGGAGTCGGGCGGCACGACGTCGGACCAGAAGGAATATGCCGCGCCCTCCTGGAGGCAGCCCGTCGGCGTGCCGTCGGCATCGCGGACGTAGTAGCCGTCCCAAGGATCGGGCGTCGATGGACCGATCGCGCCCACCTCGAGGGCCTTCGTGTTGACCCATGCCGCGTGCGTGTCGGCGTTCATCAGGAACACCGGCCGGTCCGGGATCACGGCGTCGAGGTCTGCCGCCCGCGGGCCATCGGTCGCCTGGAAGACCGGGTTGTACCAGCCACCTCCGACGATCCACGGGAGATCCGGATGCGACCGCGCGAAGCTCGCGATCCGCTCGAGGTATCCGTCCCCGCTGGCGAGATCGTCGAGGTTCACGTTGCGGAGGATCCGACCGGCGAACGCCGCGTGGACGTGCGCGTCCTGGATACCCGGGACGATACACGCGCCGCGGATGACCTCCTCCGCGGCGCCGACGCGATCGCGCACCTCGTCCTCCGTGCCGACGGCGACGATCAGGTCACCCTCGATCGCGACGGCCCGCGCCCACCGTCGCGCGGCGTCCACCGTGTAGACGTCGCCGACGAGCACCAGGTCCGCACCGCTCACGGGTGCGCACGGTAGCACCGGTCGTGATCGCGCCCAGCGCGCTCAGCTGATCACGATCCGGCCGTGCATCCCGTAGGCGTAATGCCCAGGGAGGTGACATGCGAACCAGAGATGCTGGCCGGGCGTCGTCGGGAACGTGTACGTCGTCTCGGCCGTCGTCTCGGCGGACACCGAGACCTCGCCCGGCTTCGCACCGTGCGAGGGTTCGGTGCCGATCTCATGGATGAGCTGGACGTACCGATCGCCCACGATGAACTCGTGGTCGATCGGATCGTCGTTGTGGATCACGAACCGGACCGTCTCCCCGGGATGGACGGCGACCGATGACGCATCGAAGTGGGAGAAGTGGATCGTGATATCCACGGTCCGTACCTCGGGATCCGCCGTGCTCCAGGCCACCAGCGCGCCGACCAGGACGAGCCCAGCGACGATCCCCGCCACCCGCGCCCGAAGCATCAGCGTGCTGCCTGGCGCGCGATCCCCCGGCGTCCCGCGACGGCGGCGAACGCGAGCAGGGTGAGCGACAGGACCGCGACCCACGCGACCGGCCATGCCGCGGGAAGGGGCGGCGTGACCGGCGCGAACCCGGCGGCGACGGGATCCGGGTGGCCGTACCCGCTCGCGTCGATCGCGAGGTCGTTCGTGAGCGCACTCGCGGGCGTGTTGATCTTCAGGTAGGTGAGCCAGAGGCCGCTCGAAGGCAACCACCCCATCCGGCGGTCGGATCGAAGATCCGTGAGGAGGCTCCGGGAGGCGGCTTCGCTCACCTGCCGCACGATCCCTTGCTGATCGGGGTTGCCGTTCGGCCGCACCGCTTGCGGGAGCGTCGCGGGTGCGCGGTCGGTGAGCAGGTACACGTCGGCCTGGACGAGCTGCGTGGGCTTCAGCCCCAGCGTGAGGATGCGGAGCGGGACCCACGGAGCGGGTGTCGGGATCACGATGTCGACCGGCGTCCCCTCACCCTCCAGGACCCCCTGTGCCGCCGCGCGCTTCGCGTTGAACCGGACGGCCATGAAGATCGGGCTCCGTTGCGCATAGAAATCGAGGACCTCGGGCGCATCGGGTGGGAGGAAGAAGCCGTGCTCGCGGGCCCAATCCCCGACGGCGACCGCGCCACCCTTGAGGACCGTGACGTCGAGCGAATCGATCTTCGTCTTCAAGATGACGACCGCGCGCTCCGCATCGGTGGCGGCGTCCCCCGCTGCTCCGAACGCCAGCGGTTGCGGGTTGGTCTCAAGCTCCAGCCGCTGCAGCGTCCATCCCCCGCCCTTGATCACCTTCGACGGGATCCCCGGGAGCGGGATGATCGACCCGACGTCGCCGCTCGTCTTGCCGGCGTACTCGAACGACGTGATGTAGTGCTCGACACCGTGGTGGTACGCGGCGAGCGTCGTGGTGCGGGTCAGGCTGATGGTGCCGTTCGGTGCCAGGAGCGCGCCGCACGCGAACGCGCTCCCGACGGGAGCGAGCACGAGGACGGCGGTGATCCCGGCGACCACGAGATGGCGGACGGTACGTGTTCGGGCCATTGCCACACCCTTTCGTGCGAGGACCGCCGTTCGACGGCGCCGGCAGCCGCGATGGTTCCCGCGGCCCGACGATCCATGCCGGGGATCGGTGGAGTTGTGACCTCAGCCGGGCGCGGCGTGCCTCATCGGGGCGTGGTGAACCGCTGACCGGCGCGGAAGGTCTCGCGTGGGTCGGGTCCTCGAACGTCGACCCCACCCCGCCCGAAGACCTCCCAGCGCTCCCCGTCCCCGAGGATCGCCGTCCGCTCGTCGATCCCTATGAACCAGGTCGCATCGGGTAGTCGCGACGTCATCCACCAGGCGAGCCCGGGGATCTTCGCCGCGCGATCCCAATGGACGCCGAACGACGCATGCGGGACGAGCCCCAGGCCGAACAGCCATGAGCTCCCGCGAGCTCCATCCCGTGAACGGCTGACGACCATCGCGCCCGCGCTGCATCCCGCCCAAACCGCGCCACGGTCCATGGCTCGGAGGATCGCATCGAGCAGCGGCGTGTCCCGGAGCACGTCGGCGAGGTGCTGCGGCTTGCCGCCGGAGAAGTAAACGAGCGAAGCACGTTCGACGCGGGCCGCGAGGTCCTCGCGGAACGAGTCCTCTCGTCGTTTCACCGGGAGGGCCTCGGCGGGGAGGTCGACCTCGGCGTAATGATCGAGCCCCATCTTCGCCCACCGATCGAACACGGCATCGCCCTCGGTGGCGCTCGCGGTCGGGAGGATCGCGATCGTCCCGTCGCCGGTCGCATCGGCAAGCACCCGCGACTCGACCTCGTGCGACCACGGCTCGAACTCGCCGGACCCGAGCAACAGGAAGGTGCGTGCCATCGCTCGCGAGCGTACCCGCCTGCCTCAGTCCTCCGCGAGCGGGGTCTCCGGCAACGAAACGACCTCGGCCGGCACCGTGAGCCGCCCCTCCCGATGGCGCCCGCCACGTTCCCGTCGCCGGCGACGGACGACGGACGGCTCGCTCGGCTCGCGTATCGCCCGCGCACGCCAGGTCGCGACGATCATCGCCCCCAGACCGAACACGCTCCCCAGGGTCCACCAGAGGATGTTGACGAACGGGACGAGCCCGATCGCGGAGCCGATCCCCCATCCGGCGAAGAGCGAAGCCCACCGGGACCGAGGCTCCCGCACGAGGGCACGCCCGACGATCCACGTGATCCATGCCATCCCGATCAGCCACAACAGACCGATGCCGAGCAGCAGCGCGAGCGCGAGCGGCAACCCCAAGATCGTCGCTCCGGCCGCGATCGAGGCGATCGGGAGCGCGATGACCGACACCGCGCCCCAGCCCGCCGACACGAACGGCGAGGTGCGTCCGGCGGCGGCGACCCGTTCGACCCCGTTCGGCGCGAACAGGAGCAGGACGAGCGCGAGGATGAGGATCGAGATGGCCATCGAGGCCGAAGCGAGGAGCGGACCGAGCACATCGAGCGGCCCGGAGAGCGTGAAGCGCGTGTGTGGCCGGATCCCGCCGCTCACCTGCGCGCCCTCGGCCTCGTGAACATCGCCCCCGGCGCGAACGATCCCGGCGACCTGCGCCGTGGCGAGCAGCCGCACCGATCCGTGCAGCGCGATCACGTCCCCGCCGACCTGTCCCGAGATCGTGATCGGTCCGTCGAGCACCACGACGTCGCCGCGAGCCACGCCGGCAACGGTCGCGCTGCCACGGAACACGACGATCTCCCCGACCACCTGGCCCCGCGCGACGACCACGTCGCCCCGGAGCACCACCTGATCGACCGCGGCGGCCGGCCCGGCGACCTGCGCGAACGCGGCGGCCGGCCACATCGCGACCGCAAGCATGAGCACGAGCACTGCGGAGCGGCGCGACATGGTGTGGCATCGTACCCATGTCCCACCCACGCCCCGCCCGCATGTCGGCGGCACCGGGTAGCGTGTGCGTGACGTGTCCCTGCATCCCTTCTCCCCCGCCACGCGTGCGTGGTTCGAAGCGTCGTTCGAGGCGCCCACCGACGCGCAGACCAAGGGCTGGAAGGCGATCGCGAGCGGTCGCCACACGTTGCTCCTGGCGCCCACGGGCTCCGGCAAGACCCTCGCGGCGTTCTTGGCCGCGATCGACCGGCTGACCACCACGCCACCTCCCAGCCGGGAGCGCCGCATGAGCGTGCTCTACGTCTCTCCGCTCCGCGCGCTCGCCGTGGACATCCAGAAGAACCTCCGGGCGCCGCTCGCGGGCATCCAGCAGGCCGCGGAACGAAGCGGGTTGACGCTCGCGCACGTACCCACGGTCGGCGTGCGGACCGGCGACACCGATGCTCGCGAGCGGCGCCACCTGCTGAGCCATCCTCCCGACATCCTGATCACCACACCCGAGTCGCTCTACCTGATGCTCACCTCCTCCGCCCGGGAGACGCTCCGGGGCGTCCGGACCGTGATCGTCGACGAGATCCACGCGATGGCGGCGACCAAGCGCGGCACCCACCTGATGCTGTCGCTGGAACGACTCGAAGAGCTGACGGACGACTCGCCCCAGCGGATCGGTCTGTCCGCCACCCAGCGCCCGCTCGAGGAGATCGCTCGGTTGCTGGGGGGGTTCGCGGCGCCCGGGCGTCCCCGCGAGGTCGCGGTCGTGGACGCCGGGCGTCGGAAGTCACTCGATCTGGAGATCATCGTCCCGGTCGAGGACATGGCCGACCTCAGCATCCAGCCGGCCGACGCGCCGCACGCGCGGCTGACGGACGAGCCCGACCACACCTCGATCTGGCCGTCGATCCACCCGGTCCTGTTGGATCTGATCCGTGCGCATCGCTCGACCATCGTCTTCGTCAACAACAGGCGAAGCGCCGAACGGCTCGCGTCGCGGCTGAACGAGCTCGCGGACGAGGACCTCGTACGGGCGCATCACGGATCGATCGCGCGGGAACAGCGACTGGAGGTCGAAGACGCGCTCAAGGACGGGCGGCTCCGTGGGATCGTCGCGACATCGTCGCTCGAGCTGGGGATCGACATGGGCGCGGTCGACCTCGTCGCGCAGGTCGAGGCGCCGCCGTCCGTGGCCGGGGGACTCCAGCGGATCGGTCGGGCAGGACACCAGGTGGGCGCACCCAGCATCGGCAAGCTGATCCCGAAGTACCGGGGCGACCTGCTCCAGACCGCGGTCGTCGCCGAACGCATGCTCGGCGCGGACATCGAGTCGACCCGGTACCCGCGCAACCCGCTCGACGTGCTCGCGCAGCAGGTCGTCGCGATGTCCGCGGTCGACCGATGGCGCGTCGAGGACCTCTTCGATGTGGTGCGGCGGTGCGCGAGCTTCGCCGAGCTCTCGGAAGATCTGTTCCTCTCCGTGCTCGACATGCTTGCGGGTCGGTACCCATCCGACGCGTTCGCGGAGCTCAGACCCCGGATCGTCTGGGACCGAGCGACGAACGAGGTTCGCGCGCGCGAGGGGGCCGGGCGCCTCGCGATCGTCTCGGGCGGCACGATCCCGGACCGAGGCCTGTTCGGGGTCTTCATGCCCGACGGCACGCGCGTCGGCGAGCTCGACGAAGAATGTGTCTACGAGTCCCGGCGCGGCGAGGTCATCCTGCTCGGAGCCAGCGCCTGGCGGATCGAGGACATCACGCGCGACCGCGTCGTCGTCGTCCCCGCGCCCGGCGAGCACGGGAAGCTCCCCTTCTGGAAGGCGCCCGGCCCGGGAAGGCCGATCGAGCTCGGCCGCGCGATCGGCCGGTTCACGCGCGAGCTGCGTTCCAAGCGGCGCGACGACGCGCTTCGCCAGCTCCGCGACGACATCGGACTCGACGAGCGCGCTGCGCGCAACCTGGTCGCGTATATCGACGAGCAGGCCGAGGCCACGGGGGGCGCCGTCCCGGACGACCGCACGATCGTCGTCGAACGCTTCCGCGACGAGCTCGGCGACTGGCGCGTGTGCATCCTGTCCCCGTTCGGCTCGCGTGTGCATGCACCGTGGGCGCTCGCGATCGAGGCCCGCATCCAGGAGCGTCTCGGGTCCGGCGCGCAGGTGCTCTGGTCCGACGACGGGATCGTGCTCCGGCTCCCCGAAGCGGTCGAGCGCATCCCTGTCGAGGATCTGATGTTCGAGCCCGATGAGATCGAAGAGGCGGTCGTCGGCGTCCTGCCGGGGACCACGATGTTCGCCACGGTCTTCCGCGAGGTTGCCGCCCGGGCGCTGTTGCTCCCCCGACGCCTCCCGGGTCGCCGCACCCCGTTGTGGCAACAGCGGCAGCGCAGCGCCGATCTCCTCGGTCAGGCCGGCCGGTACCCCGGGTTCCCCATGCTGCTCGAGGCCACGCGCGAATGCCTGCGGGACGTCTTCGACGTGCCCGCCCTCCGTGAGGTGATGGCCGACCTCCGCGCGAGGACGACCCGTCTGGTTGCCGTGGAGACCGACAAGGCGTCGCCCTTCTCCCAATCGTTGCTGTTCAGCTGGATCGCGGTCTACATGTACGAGGGCGACGCTCCGCTTGCCGAGCGCCGCGCGGCGGCCCTCTCGCTCGACCGCGACCTGCTCCGGGAGCTGCTCGGGACTGACGAGCTCCGCGAGCTGCTGGATCCGCGAGCACTCGATGACGTGGAGCTCGAGCTCCAACGCCTTGCGGCCGGGCGGCACGCGCGTCACGCCGACGGCGTCCACGACCTGCTTCGCGACCTCGGCCCCCTGCGCCACGACGAGGTTCGCGCACGCGCGGATGGCGATGCCGACGCGATGCTCGCGCGCGTGCTCGAGGATGGCCGTGCGATCGTCGTGCGGGTCGCCGGCGAGGATCGGTACGCAGCCGCCGAAGATGCGGCGAGGCTCCGCGATGCTCTCGGCGTCTCGCTCCCCCTCGGCGTCCCGGGCGCCTTCACCACCGCCGTGGAGGGGCCCCTCGACGATCTCGTCGCTCGCTACGCGAGGACGCACGGCCCCTGCACCCCCCAGGAGATCGCGGCCCGGCTCGGCGCGGGCGCGGACCGTGTGCGCGAGGCGCTCGAACGACTCGAGATCGACGGCCGCGTGGTCCACGGCGCGTTCCGTCCCGGCGGTCTCGAACGCGAATGGTGCGAGGTCGACGCGTTGCGCCGGATCCGCGCGCGCTCGCTGGCGGCGCTGCGGCGGGAGGTCGAACCGGTCGGCGCCGCCGCGCTCGCCCGGTTCCTGCCCGCGTGGCAGGGTGCGGACCGCCCGCGCGGCGGCGCCGACGCCCTGCCCGAGGCGATCGCCAGGCTCCAGGGTGCTGCGATCCCCGCGTCGATCCTGGAGAGCGATGTCCTTCCCGCGCGCGTCCGCGGGTTCCGCCCCGCGGACCTCGACGCGCTCTGCGCCAGCGGGGATCTGGTGTGGATCGGTGCTGGAGCGCTGGGCGTCACCGACGGCCGCGTGTCGCTGCTGTTCAGGGACCGCGCCGGTCTGCTCGCACCTGGTGTCCCGGCGCCGGAGGACCGGCCGGCCGGTCCGCTCCACGCCGCGATCCGGGAGCGCCTCGCTTCCCGCGGTGCCTCGTTCTGGCCCGACCTCGTCGAGGCCGCCGGGACCGCGAACGAGGCGCCCCTGCTGCGAGCCCTGTGGGACCTGGTGTGGGCGGGCGAGGTCACGAACGACACCCTCGCGCCGCTTCGGGCAACGATCGGCAGGATCGGATCTCGGCGCCGATCGACGAGCGGGGCGGGGCGCGGGTCCGCGCATCGTCCCCGCCCCGGGACGCTGCGACGAGCCGGCCCGCCCGCGGGCGCGGGCAGGTGGTCGCTCGTCACCGACATGGTCCGCGACGTGCCCGGGGCAACCGAGCGCGCCCACGCGCTCGCCGCCCAGCTGCTCGACCGTCACGGCGTCGTGACGAGGGAGGCAACGCTCTCCGAGGGGACGCCCGGTGGGTTCGCGGCCGTCTACCCGGTCCTCAAGCTGATGGAGGAGGCGGGCGCGATCCGGCGCGGGTACTTCATCGCAGGGCTCGGGGGAGCGCAGTTCGCGCATCCGGGCGCGGTCGATCGTCTCCGGACCCTCCGTGAGGGAGCCGCCGACGGCGAGGTCGTCACGCTGGCCGCGGGCGATCCGGCCCAGCCGTACGGCGCTGCGCTCCCCTGGCCCGAGACCACCGGTCGACCCAGCCGGAGCGCCGGCGCCTACGTCGTGCTGGCCGACGGCGAGCCGGCGGCGTTCCTCGAACGAGGGGCGAAGACGCTGGTGACCTTCGGCGTCGACGCCTCGCGGTGGGCCGACGCGCTGGCCGGGCTCGTGAAGGACGGCCGGGTCCGTCGGATCGAGCTCCGCCAGATCGACGCAACGGCCGCCGGCGACCACCCGGCCGCATCACTGCTCCGGGAGGTCGGCTTCGTGGACGGATATCGCGGCCTCACGCTCCGCGGGTAACCTCGCGGCCATGGAGCGATCGGCCTCGGGACCGACCTGGGCGATCGCCACGCCGCATCAGGAAGCGACGCGCGCCGGCGCCGCGGCGTTCGAGCGTGGCGGCAACGCCGTCGACGCGGCGTTACACGCCGCCACCGTCCTCGCCGTCGCCTACCCGCACATGTGCGGCGTCGGGGGCGACCTCTTCGCCCTGGTGCAGCGACCCGACGGCGAGACCCTCGCGGTCAGCTCGAGC
>DASWDB010000166.1:0-1795 GCA_036395715.1 Actinomycetota bacterium
CGTGTCGCCGACGATCGCACCGTTGATCGAGATCCGAAGCGCGCCCATTTCCGTCCGAACAGCCGTGGCCTCGTCCGGCCATATGAGCAAGACCTTCTCGTTCGGCGCGCCGACAGAGTCCGTCTCGAGGAGGATGCACCCGTGTTCCTCGGACAACCGTCCCGTGATCGATGCTGCCGGCCAAGTGTCGTTCGCGAGGTCGAGTCTCGGGAGAAAGATGCCGTCCGGCGCCGAGGCCTGGGACGAAGCGCAGGCGCCGAGCGCGAGGATCAGCCAGAACACGTTCGCCCGGAACAGCCACGTCTCACGCGCTCCCCATCACGGCGGCGTGCACGACCCGAATGAACATCCGTCGATCCGCAGGAGTTGACCGGTGTCGTGGAAACCGACACACGCTTGACCGTTGTACTCGGAGATCGACGCCGGCGTCGTGTCCGGAAGCGAAAGCGGACCTCCGCGCTGGGACGCAGACGATGCCGCTCAGCGCGTGAACGCCCGTTGATATCGGTCGGCCTCGCGATCCCGGTCACCGCTGGAGACTAGCTCGGTCGGTGACCGCGCCCGCTAGGCTCGTGCTGTGTTCCTCCAACACCTCGGCGAGCGGCGATGATGCGCGCGGCCCGCTTGCACCCACCGGGTGGTATCGATGCGCTGTCCGTCGACGACGTCGACGTCCCACGGCCCGGTCCGGGCGAGGCGCTCGTGCGCGTGCACGCGGCGGCCATCACGCGCGACGAGCTCGACTGGCCGACCGACCGACTGCCCGCGATCGTGTCGTACGAGCTCTCCGGCGTTGTGGAGGAAATCACCAGCGACGTCGGCGACCTCCGCGTCGGCGACGAGGTAGTCGCATTGACGGGATTCGATCGCGACGGTGTCGCCGCCGAACATGCGGTGGTGCCGGCTGCGTTCCTCGCTCCGAAGCCATTGGTGCTGAGCCACGTCGAGAGCGCCGCTCTTCCTCTCGCCGGACTCACCGCGTGGCAAGGCCTCTTCGTGCACGGGGAGCTGCAAGAAGGCGACCGGGTCCTGATCCTCGGGGCCGGTGGCGGCGTCGGTCACCTGGCGACGCAGCTCGCTCGCTGGCGAGGCGCCCATGTGATCGGGACCGCGTCGGCCGGGACCGCCGAACTCGCGCGCGGGTTCGGCGCCCACCAGATCCTCGATCCGGCGATGCCTTTCGATGAGAGCGTCGAGCGTGTCGACCTCGTGTTCGACACGGTCGGCGGCGAGGCGCTCACGCGGTCGGTGGATGTGCTGCGCGACGGCGGCAGGCTGGTGGCGGTCGCCGAGGAGCCACCGCCTGAGCTCACGCAACTCGTCCACGCGACCTACTTCGTGGTCGAACCGGACCGCCGGCAGCTGGTCGAGCTCGCCAAGCTCGCGACCGACGGGACGCTGCGTCCGGCGATCGACTCGGTGTTCCCGCTCGGGGATGCGCAGGCTGCGTTCGAACGAGTGATGGCCTCGGGCAAACGTGGGAAGGTCGTCATCGAGGTCGACGACCATGGATGACCAGCAGCGCAAGGGCGAAGACTTCCGCGCGCTCCACGCGGGAGAGCCGTTCGTGATCCCGAACCCGTGGGACGCGGGTTCGGCTCGCGTCCTGGAGGCGCTCGGATTCAAGGCGGTGGCCAGCACGAGCTCCGGGTTCGCGTTCACCCAGGGCCGTCTGGACGGCGACGTCACGCTGGATCAGGTCGTGCAGCATGCGGAGGCACTGGACCGGGCGATCGGTCTGCCCGTTTCGATCGACCTCGAACACGGCTACGGTCGCGATCCCGAACGCGTCGCG
>DASWDB010000167.1:0-14275 GCA_036395715.1 Actinomycetota bacterium
CGGCACGACCCTCGAGGACGTTCGCGCGAGCATGGGCTGGGAGCCGAAGGTATCGCCCGATCTCGGCGAGACGCCGCAGCCGACCACTGTGGAGCTCGCGCTGATCCGCGAGGAGCTCGACCCGTGTGGGGTCTACACGAAGTAGGACGATGGTGGAGCGCGAGGGTCCCGACGACGACGCGCCGATCCCGTCGGACGACGAGCCGGAACCGGACTGGGCAGATGAGATCCGCCGGCTCCGATCGGAGCGTGGTAAGCGACTGGCCGACCGTCTGGAGGATCCCGATCGGAAGGAGCCCTGAGCGCTCCGTGAGCCACGTGTTCCCACGCGTGCTGACACGGACCCTCCCGACGGCCGTCTCGGCGGACGGTGCCTGGATCGTTGATGCGGAGGGCCGGCGGTACCTGGACGGTTCCGGGGGAGCGATCGTCGTCGGGGTGGGTCACGGGGACGCGTCGCTGATCGCCGCCGCCGAGGAGCAACTCCGCCGCACCCAGTACGTCCACGGGACGATGTTCACCACCGAGGCGGTGGAGGCATACGCGGACGACGTCGCGCAGGTGCTCCCGCTCTCGGATGCCCGGGTCTACCCCGTGAGCGGCGGCTCGGAGTCGGTGGAGACCGCGCTCAAGATGACGCGCGCGTACCACCTGGCTCGGGGTGCCCCTGGGAGGGTCACCGTGATCGCTCGGCGTTCCAGCTACCACGGGAACACGCTCGGCGCGTTGGACGCATCCGGGAAGGAAGCGCTGCGCAAGCCGTACACCCCCTGGCTCGGGCGGTTCTTGCATGCGCCGGCCGCGTACGAGTACCGCTGCGAGAACCCGGCGCACCCCGATGGCTGCGGGGACTGGCATGCGGCCGAGCTCACGCGCATGATCGGATCGTACGGACCGGACACCATCGCGGCGTTCATCGCCGAGCCGGTCGCCGGTGCCACGCTCGGCGCCGCCGTTCCGTGCGAGGAGTACTGGCCGAAGATCGTCGACGTCTGCCGCGCCCACGGCATCCTCGTGATCGCGGACGAGGTGATGACCGGATTCGGCCGCACCGGCCGATGGTTCGGCATCGATGCCTGGTCGGTCCGGCCGGACATCGTGACGGCGGGCAAGGGGGCGACCAGCGGGTACGTGCCGTTCGGCTTCGCCGCGTGCACCGGCGAGCTCTTCGAGACGATCGCGCCGAAGGGGTTCGTCCACGGCTTCACGTGGTCGCACCACGCACTGGGGGCGGCGGTCGCCCATGCCACGCTCCGGCGGCTGCGCGACGATCGGCTGGTCGACCGCTCGCGCGAGCTCGGGACGAGGCTGCTCGGAGACCTGCAGCGGGAACTGGAAGATGTCGAGCACGTCGGAGACGTGCGCGGGGTCGGCACGATGATCGGGATCGAGCTGGTCCGCGACCGCGGAACGAAGGAGCCGTTCGCCCGCGAGCGTCAGATGACGGAGCGGGTGCTCGCCGCGGCGCGCGACGCCGGGGTCCTGCTCTACTCATCGACGGGCCACGTGGGCGGGAGGAACGGCGACCTCGTGATGCTCGGGCCTCCGTTCATCCTGACGGACGACGAAGCGGAGCTCCTCGTCGAGCGGACGGTCGCCGCGGTACGGTCCGTCGCGTGAGCGATCGCGTCGGTCTGGTCCGGTGCCCCGAAACCCGGATCTACGATCACGGTCCGGGACATCCGCTCCGGCCCGATCGCGTGCTCCTGACCTGGGACCTCGTTGACGCCTACGGCCTGGATGAGCGGGCGAACGTCGAGCCGCTCGATTGTGCGCCCGCGGACGATCCGACGCTGGAGCTCGTCCACACCCCGGCGTTCATCGACGCGACCCGGCGCGCCGGCCACGGCGAGGACGGGGACTGGGCGCGCTTCGGGTACGGGCCGGGCGACAACCCCATCTTCGACCGGATGCACGAGGCGGGCGCACTCGTGGCGGGAGCTTCCGTTGCGGCGGCCCGGGCCGTCTTGACCGAGGGGTCCGACCACGCGTTCAACGCGGCCGGCGGGCTGCATCACGCGATGCCCGACCGGGCCTCGGGCTTCTGTGTCTACAACGACCCCGCGATCGCCATCGCCTGGTTGCTCGCGAACGGCTGCGAACGGATCGCCTACGTCGACGTGGACGTCCACCACGGTGACGGGGTCGAGTTCGCGTTCTGGAACGACGCCCGTGTGCTGACGATCTCACTGCATCAGTTCGGCTCGTGGTTCTTCCCGGGGACCGGTTCGGCAAGCGAACGAGGAGGGCCGGACGCGCCCGCCAGCGCGATCAACGTTCCGCTTCCCGCCTTCACGAGCGACGAGGCGTGGCTCGAGGCGTTCCATGCCGTGGTGCCGTCCGCCGTGACGGCGTTCGGCCCGGACGTGCTGGTCACGCAGCTCGGATGCGACACGCACCACAGCGACCCGCTCGCTCAATTGCAGCTCACGACCGCCGCGTATCGGGCGACGGCGGCGGAGCTCCACCGGCTGGCGCACACCGCCGCCGGTGGCCGCTGGGTCGCCACCGGCGGCGGCGGCTACCAGTGGGCCCGGGTCGTTCCGCGCGCGTGGACCCTGTACTTCGCAGAGATGTGCGACGCCGACCTCCCCGACGAGCTCCCCGAGTCCTGGATCGAGGAGGCCGAGCGCCGGCTCCGAGCTGACGTGCCGGCGACCCTGTCGGAACCGGCCCTCGGGCCGGGCGAGGGGGATGCGGCCGCCCGCGCGATGGTCCGCTCGCTCGCGCAGGTGTTGCGCCGTGACGGCTCGAACGAAGCCGGTGCGGACGCTGGGTCCGGGTGCTGAGGGACCGGCCTGACCTCACGCACCTGAGCCGCCCATCGCGTCGATCAACGACTCGAGCAACCAGCTGAGGTACGCGTACAGCTCGAACGTGGAGCGCCGCTCGGGATCCGCGGCGAAGTCCGACGGGTCGGAGTCCTCCTGCACGTCCAGACGGGTGCCCATCACGAGCCGCAGATCGTTCACAGCGCGCATGCATGCGAGCACGTCCTCCTCGGTCAGGACGCGTGATCCCGCGCATCGTTCGAGGACGGTGAGCTGCTCGAGCTTCGCGGCGAGGAGGCTGTCACCGACCTTCCGCTCGTACTCCAGCTCCTCGACGGGGTCGTCGGTCCGGGCCGGGGGGAACAGGCGTTGGAGACTCGGGTCCGACGACGGCGTCTCGGTGGTGAGCAGCGCGCGGAAGTCCTTCGCAACGTGCATCAATACCTCGCGTTCGTTCTTCGCGAGGTCCCACCCGAACGTGCCATCGGAGCGACGACGGAGCGAGCCTCGGTCGCCCACGGCTCACCGGTCCTTCTGCATCGTCGCCCACAGCCCGTAGCCGTGCAATGCCGAGACGTGGATCTCGCACTGCTCCTTCTCGCCAGATGCGACCACGGCCTTCCCCTTGGTGTGGACATCCCACATCAGCTTCTCGGCCTTCGCCTTGGGATAGCCGAACAGCTTCTGGAACACCCACGTCACGTAGGACATCAGGTTGATCGGGTCGTTCCACACGATCACGATCCACGGGACGTCGGGCTCGACGACCTCCTCGGATCGTGGCCGTCGGACCTCGACGGGAGCCAGTCCGCCGCTCACGGTCGCGTGTCCTCGGCGGTGGCGTCGGGCGAAGGCGCGGACGGGGTCGGTGGTGTTTGCCCACGTGCCCGCCGGACGCCCCACCGGTAGAGCGGAGGGGTGAGGACGCGGAACACCTGGAACGGGCTGATCCAGCGGGGGATCGAGTACTCGGGCGCGATGCCGTTCCGCACGACCTTGATGACCGCTTCGGCGACGCGGTCCGCCTCGAGGAGCACGGGCGAGGGGACGTTGGCGTGCGAGAACCCTTCCGTGACGACGAAGGCGGGATTCACGCTCGTCACGAGGACGCCTTCGGGCGAAGTGTCGTAGTTGAGGGATTCGCTGAACGCGACGACCGCGTGTTTGGTCGCCGTGTAGAGCGCGGAGCCGGGGGTCGCGAACCGACCGGCGAGCGACGCCATGTTCACGATATGCCCGCCCCGTCGCGAGATCATGCCCGGCAGGAACGCGCGTGTGCAGTACATGACCGCGAGGAGATTGACCCGAACGACGGCATCGATCTGCTCGTACGACAGCGATCCGAACGAACCACCGCCGGGTATGCCGGCGTTGTTGACGAGCACGTCGGTCGATCCGAACGCCTGCTCGATCACGCCGGGAAGGCGTCGAACCTGCTCGGGGTCCCCGACATCGCACGGGAGCACGAGGGCCGTCCCGCCGGCGCGATCGATCCGGTCCGCGAGGGCTTCCAGACGGTCCCGCCGACGTGCCGCCAGTACCAACCGTGCGCCCCGTTTGGCGAACGCCACCGCGGTCGCCTCGCCGATCCCCGCCGATGCGCCGGTGACGACCACCACCTTGCCTCGAAGCTCCACACGACCTCCTCACCTACCCTGATACCCAGTGCCTTCCGACGTTATCGAAGCCCACGTCAGCCGTCTGCCGCCCCTCACGGACGACGACTGGATCCCACGCGTCGTCGATCGGGTTGACCTCGAACGTGCGCTCCTGGCCGGCGGCGTCGCGGGGACGGCTACCCATCCGGTCGACAACGTGCGCGGGAACATCCAGATGCTGCTCGCGAACGATCCCGACAAAGCGTTCGGGCTGTCGGGGCTGCAGGAGGGGATGACGCTCGACCGCGTGCTCGGGCTCGTGGAACGTGCCGCCGGCGCCCCGATCGATCGCGACGCCCGGTTCGGTCCCGTCGAGATCAACGCCCGTCCCGTCGTCGACGCGAGCCTCGCGGCGGGCGAACGGCTCGCGAAGGCCTGCTCCCGGGGCGAGTCCCTGGTGTTGGCGACCGGTCATCCGACGGGGCTCGCGTACCTGTACCACCAGCTCGCGATCGAGCTGGGCAAGCGCGGTGCCCAGATCCTCACCCTCGGACGAGGGGAGCGATGGCGCGACGACGGTCTCGATCACGATTGGTTCATCGACCACTACGACGGCGTCGCGATGCTCACCGACGGACGCGTGCCTCGTCATACGCACAAGCCAGATGGGATGGAGCGGATGCTTGGGGAGGGCCGGCCCGAGCTCGTCTTCGCCGACCACGGCTTCGCCGGAGCGGCGATCCAGGCGGGCGTCGAGACCATCTCGATCGCCGACGTCAACGACACCGCGTTGCTGGTCGCGAAGGCCCAGGGTCGAACCGAGCACGTCTTGGTCTTCGACGACCACGTGGATCCGAACGCCTACTGGCCCGTGTTCATCGCGTTGACCGCGTAGGCGGCCGGGTCCGCCGAGAACCGCTCCAGGCAACCGGAGGAGCAGAAGTAGTAGGTGCGCCCGTCGAACGTCGACCGGTACCGCGCAGCCGCCACATCGACCGTCATCCCGCACACGGGGTCGATCTCCTCGTGTCGCGACGCCGGCTCCTCGGCCAGGACGGGGAACGCCCCTACCGCTCGGAGCTGCACGAGCTCCGCGAGGATCGCGACGGCGATCTCCCTCGGTTCGACCCTCCCGAGGTCAAGCCCCGCAGGAGCGCGGACGCGCGCGAGGTCGTCGTCGGACGCGCCGCGGTCCCGGAGGTAGCCGAGGACGGACCCCGCACGCTTGCGAGATGCGACCAAGCCGACGTAGGCGGCCGGTGTCGCGAGCGCCGCGCGGAGGGCGTCTTCGTCGTAGTGACCCTGCGTCGCGACGACCACCATCGAGGTCGGTCCGATGGACGCTTCGTCGAGCATATGATCGACGAAGCGTGGACCGCCGGGGGAAGCCTCGGCGTCGTACACGCTCGAGCGCCAACCGAGGTCGAGCGCCATCGTGGCGAGCGCCTCGGCTGCCGGCGACCGACCGATCACGACGAGGTGGGGGGAAGGGAGCACGGGCTCAACGTAAACCTCGAGCGCGCCTTCGCTCTGGCACGCGATCGGGATCGTGACGACGCCGTCGCGCTCGTGATCTGCGAGCTCATCGTCGGTCCCCAGGAAGAGCAGTCGCGGGGTTCCGTCTTCGAGCGTCCGAAGCGCCTCGCGGATCACGGTCGGTTCCGCACAGGCACCTCCGATCCACCCGATCACCTTGCGGTCCGGCGTGATCAGCGCCGTCGCACCGGGCTTCCCCGACGACGGCGCCCTCGCCCAGACCACCGTCGCGAGCGCGAACGGCTCGCCATGCTCGGCGAGTCTGTTCGCGGCCGCGAGGACGTCAGGTTTCACGCCGGAGCCTTCGCGGCTTCGATCGCTTCCCAGACCTTCGCGGACGTCAGCGGCATGTCGATGTTCCGAACACCCAGCGGCCACAACGCGTCGATCACGGCGTTGACGTAGGCGGCCGGCGAGCCCACGGTGGCCGATTCGCCCACCCCCTTCGCGCCGATCGGGTGGTGCGGCGACGGCGTCACCGTCTCTCCGAGCTCGAACCGGGGTGTCTCCATCGCCGTCGGAAGCAGGTAGTCGATGAAGTTCGAGCCGATGCAGTTGCCCGCCTCGTCGAAGGTGATCTGCTGCATCGCGGCGATCCCGTACCCCTCGGTCAGCCCGCCGTGGATCTGTCCCTCGACGATCATCGGGTTGATCCGGACGCCGCAGTCGTCGACGGCAACCATGCGCATGACCTCCCACACGCCGGTCTCCGGGTCGACCTCGACGGCGACCGCGTAGGTCCCGAACGGGAACGTGAGGTTCGGCGGGTCGTAGTAGTAGGCTGCCTCGAGTCCGGACTCCATCCCGTCGGGGAAGTTCGTGTACGCGGCGAACGCGACGTCCTGGATCGTGACCGCCTTGTCCGGCGCCCCTCGGACCGAGAATGTCGGCCGGGTGAAGTCCACGTCCTCTTCGGACACCTCGAGCAGGTGGGCGGCGATCTTCCGTGCCTTCTCGATCACGCGACGCGACACCATCGCCGTCGCGGCGCCCACGGTGGGCGTCGAGCGGGACGCATACGTTCCCAACCCGTAGGGCGTGTTGTCCGTGTCGCCGTGCTGGACCTTGATATCTTCGGGCTGGATCCCGATCTCCTCGGCCACGATCTGCGCGAACGTCGTCTCGTGGCCCTGGCCCTGCGTCTTCGAGCTGATCTTCAGGATCCCCTTCCCCGTGGGATGGATCCGCAGCTCGGCTCCGTCGTTCATCTTCAGGCCCAGGATGTCGTAGTCCTTGTGCGGGCCGGCACCGACCGCCTCGGTGAACGACGCGAGCCCGATGCCCCAGAGCTTCCCCTCCGACCGCTTCTGCTCCTGTTCCGCTCGAAGCTCCGCGTACCCGATCTTCTCGAGGGCCAGCTCCATCGCCCCGTGGTAGTCGCCCGAGTCGTAGACGAACCCGGTCGCCGTCTCGTACGGGAACTGCTCCTTGCGGATGAAGTTCTTCTTCCGAAGGTCGGCCGGATCCATGCCCAGCTCGTACGCGGCGTTCTGCACGAGCCGCTCGATCAGATACGACGCCTCCGTCACCCGGAACGAGCAGCGATAGGCGACCCCGCCGGGCGCCTTGTTCGTGTAGTAGCCGTCGGCCGCGACGTGCGCAGCCGGCATGTCGTAGGAGCCGGTCACCACGTGGAACAGGCCGACCTTGAACTTCGAGGGTTGCGCGTCAGCGTGGAACGCTCCCTCGTCGGCGAGCAACGAGGTCCGCAGCCCGAGCATCGTCCCGTCGTCCTTGAGGGCCAGCTCCCCGTGCATATGGAAATCGCGGGCGAAGCCGGTGCTGATGAGGTTCTCCGAGCGGTCCTCGATCCATTTGACCGGCCGACCGAGCAGGAGCGACGCGGCCGTTGCGACCACATATCCCGGGTACACAGGCACCTTGTTCCCGAAGCCGCCGCCGAGGTCGGGGGAGACGATCCGGATGTTCTCCTCCGGGAGCCCGGCGACCAGCGCGAACACGGTTCTGATCGCGTGTGGCGCCTGCGAGGTCATGTAGATCGTCGCCTGTCCGGTGGCCCCGTCCACGTCCGCGACGCACCCGCACGTCTCGAGCGGTGCCGGGTGCGACCGCGGATAGAACGTGTCGAGGCTGACGACTCGGTCGGCCGCGGCGAACGCTCGGTCCGTCGCGTCCGCGTCCCCGGACTCCCAGTGGTAGATGTGGTTGTCGGTCTGTCCTTCCTTCTCGTCCCGGATGACAGGGGCATCGGTTGCCGTCGCCTGTTGCGGTGAGACGACCACGTCGAGCGCCTCGTAGTCGACGTCGATCAGCTCGAGCGCGTCCTTCGCGACGTAGGGGTCCTCGGCGATGACCGCCGCGACCTCCTGGCCCTGGAACCGAACCTTGTCGGTGACGAGGACGGCCTGCGTGTCTCCGGACATCGTCGGCATCCACGCGAGGTTGTGCTGGGCCATCAGCTCGCCGGTGACCACCGCGATCACGCCGGGAACGGCCTGCGCTCGCGTAGCGTCGATCCCGTTCAGCTTCGCGTGAGCGAACGGGCTCCGCAGGATCGACATGTACAGCATGCCGGGAAGATGGATGTCGTCGATGTAGTTCCCTTTGCCGCGGATGAAGCGAGCGTCCTCTTTCCGCTTGACGCTGTGCCCGATCCCGCGGATCTGCGCTTGGTCTTCGTGGGCTTCGGTGGCCATGCCGATGAGCTCCCTTCCGCCTCAGGCGGTCGCCGTGGCGGTCGGTACCGAGGCCTTCGCCTTCGCGGCGGTCTGGATCGCCTTGACGATGTTCATGTAGCCCGTGCAACGACATATGTTCCCCGAGATCGCCCAACGGATGTCGTCGTCCGTGGGGTCGGGGTTGCGTTCGAGGAGCGCCGCTCCGACGAGCATCATCCCGGGCGTGCAGTAGCCGCATTGGAGCCCGTGCTCTTCTTGGAAGGCAGCCTGCACGGGATGCAGGCCGTCCGCACCCGCCAGACCCTCCACGGTCGTCACCTCGCGACCGTCGGCCTGCACACCGAACATCGTGCACGACTTCACCGGGGAGCCGTCCAACAGGACCGTGCACGCTCCGCAGCTCGTCGTGTCACAGCCGATGTGCGTGCCCGTCAGACCGAACTCCTCCCGGATCATGTGCGCGAGCAGCATCCGGGGCTCGACGTTGGCGGTCCGCGCGGCGCCGTTCACCGTGACCGAGATCTCCATGCCATCGCCTCCCTCAACCCGCGGTCATCGCCGCCGCGCCGGCCAGACCGCGACGCGTGTAGACCTCGACCATGTGTCGCTTGTACGTGTCGGTGCCCCTGACATCGGTCACGGGGTTCGAGGCCGCGGCCGCCAGCCGTCCCGCCTCCGCGAATGCCTCGTCGGTCGGAGCCGTTCCGCGGAGCGATGCGGCCGCGTCGGCGGCCTCGATGTTCTTCAGCCCGACACCCGTGAGCGCGATCCCTGCGCTGCCGACCGCGCCGTCCTCGAGCGAGAGGGCCACGGCGACGGCCACCGTTGCGAAGTCTCCGACCTTGCGCTCCAGCTTCAGGTAGCTCCCTCCCGACCTGGGTGGCGGCGTCGGGACCCGGATCTCCGTGAGGAGTTCGTTCGGGGTGATCGACGTTGTGAACGTGTCGACCAGGAACTCGCCGATGGGAACGACCCGCTCGCCAGAGCTGCTCCGAAGCACGACGCTCGCGCCCATCGAGAGCATCACCGATCCGAGGTCACCGGCGGGGTCAGCATGGGCGAGGGACCCGCCGATCGTCCCCAGGTTCCTGACGATCGGGTCGGCGATCTGCGGCGCAGCCGCGGCGAGCGTCGGATATCCGTTCGAGATCGTCTCGGAGCTCGCGAGTTCGTTGTGCCGTACGAGCGCACCGATCACGAGCGACCCGTCACGCTCCTCGATCCCGTTGAGCCCCGAGATCGGGTTGATGTCGATCAAGCGGGCTGGCGACGCGAACCGCAGCTTCATCAACGGGATCAGGCTCTGGCCCCCCGCGAGGACCTTGGCATCGTCCCCGTAGCTGTCGAGGAGCGAGAGGGCCTCGTCGACGGACGACGCGCGGTGGTAGTCGAACCGAGAAGGCAGCATCAGGTCCTCCCATCGAGACCCGTGATCCGGGTTGCCGCAGACGACTTCCGATCATCGCGCGGCTCCGCACATCGGGCAACTCAGTGACGCCTGACCTGCGGCGATGTCCCCGGGGCTAGACGCCGTCACACATCAGCCCCTACCATCGCGACACACCATGAGAGCACCTTTCACCGAGGCTCGGCTGTTGACCGTGAACGAGGTCGCTGACCTCCTGCGCGTATCCAGGATGACCGTCTATCGGCTGATCAAGGAAGGGCAGATGCCCGCGCTCCGGGTCGGCCGGAGCTACCGCCTCCGCGAGGACGACGTCGACGACTACCTGAGCAAGCGCTACACCGAAGCGATGTAGCCACTGCCACCCACAGCCGGGACCTCCGCGATCGTACGGAGGACCCACGATGAACGAGCACGAGCAGCTCGTCGATCAGGCAGCGCGGCACGCCCGCTCGGTCCTGTTCCTCGGCGGGCTCGACGCAGGCAAGAGCACGCTCGCGCGGGCGACCGCCGCGTTCGCGTTGCGGATCGGCAGGCGCGTCGCGTACATCGATGCGGACGTGGCCCAGAAGACGGTCGGTCCGCCGGCGACGGTGGGCATGAAGCACATCCGCGAACCGGATGACCTTATCCCGGAGCGGATGTCGGAGGCTGACGCGCTCGGGTTCGTCGGCTCGATCTCGCCGCAGGATCACCTCGTCCCGCTGGTGGGCGCGCTCGGGCGCCTCCGCGACCGAGCGCGCAACGAGGGCGCCGAGCTGCTGATCGTGGACACGGGGGGCGAGGTATCCGGGATCCGGGGCCAGCTCGTGAAGTACTACAAGGTGGACGTGCTGGAGCCCGACCTCGTGGTCGGGCTCCAGCGCGGCGAGGAGCTCGAACCGATCCTCGGCGTGGTCGACCGGTTCTTCGGGATCGAGGCGGTGACGGCGCCGGTCCACCCCGACGTCAAGCCGAGCAGCGTCGAGGACCGGATGGCCATGCGCGAGAAGGCGATGGGGCGGTACTTCGAGAGCGCCCCGTTGCAGCGGTTCCGCGTTCGGCCGACGGTGTTCATGCCGACCCTGCCGCCGATGTTCGACCTGCAGACCCTCGACCGGCTCTTGGTCGGGTTGTCCGACGGCCACGGCGGGTTCACGGGACTCGGCGTCCTGGAGCACGTGCCGGGCGACGGCGGGCTACGGCTGCTCTCACCGGTGGCAGAGCCTCCCAAAGCGCTTAGACTGGGCTCCGTTCGTATGGAGGACACCTACCGCGTCAAGCGGGTGGATCTCCGGAACCTCTTCGGGACCGAATGAAAGGCGCGATGGATTGCCGTCCCTGATCAAGAAGCGCAGGAAGAAGATGCGGAAGAAGAAGCACAAGAAGCTCCTGAAGCGCACCCGACACCAGCGTATGAAGCTGGGCAAGTAGACCGCGGGCCCTCCGTGGGCGATCGGATCCGCCCCTGGTCGCTGCCGTTCCTCGCGGTCACGTTCTCGGTTCTCTTCTCGTCCTGTTCCGCGGGGTCGCCCGCCATGTCCGGCTCCGCGTTCGGCTCTACGCCCGTTTCGTTCACGACGTCCGACGGCGTTCGGTTGTCCGGTCGGGTCTTCGGGCCGCCGGATGCCGTGACGGGGATCGTCCTTTCCCACATGCTTCCGGCAGACCAGACCTCCTGGTTCCCGGAGGCGGCACATCTCGCCGAGGCGGGCTACCGTGTCCTGACCTTCGATCTGCGTGGGTATTGCCCGGGCGGTGACGGGGGGTGTTCGAAGGGGCGCAAGGACGTGAACGCGGCACCGACCGACCTCGGGGCGGCGCTCGCGTTCCTTCGATCAGACGGCGCAGCCGGGGTGGCCCTGATCGGCGCCAGCATCGGTGGCACCGCCTCGCTCGTGGATGGCTCGGGACAGCAGGACGTTCAGGCCGTGATCACGCTGTCTGCGCCCGAGGTACTGGATCCGCTCGCGGCGGGCCCGGACGTGCTCACGAACATCACGGCGGCGAAGCTCTTCATCGCCGGGCTCGGTGACCCCTCGGGGGCGGCGGAGGCGGCGCAGTACTTCTACGACCAGAGCCCACAGCCCAAGCGGCTGGAGATCGTCACGGCCGACGATCACGGGACGGACCTGCTCTCCGGCAGCCAGGGGACCCACGTCTCCGAGCTGATCGACGCCTGGCTCGCGACGTACCTGCGTCCCCCGGGGACGTCGTGACCCGACCGATCGTGTTCTGCACGGACTACGGGTTGCGTGACGAGTTCGTCGGTGTGTGTCACGGGGTCATGCTGAAGATCGCCCCCGACGCCTCGGTGATCGATCTCACCCACGCGGTCCCGCGACAAGACGTGATGCGGGGCGCGCTCGTCCTGTCCCGTGCGGCGCCGTACCTGCCCGAGGACGCCGTGTATTGCGCGGTGGTCGATCCGGGCGTCGGCTCGGAACGGCGCGCCGTCGCGATCCGCACCGGAACCGGGGCGCTATTGGTGGGTCCGGACAACGGTCTGCTGTCCCTCGCGTGGGCCGTCCTCGGTGGTGCGGAGGCCGCGTACGAGATCTCGTCGCCCGGCATCGTGCTCCATCCGGTGTCCAACACCTTCCACGGACGCGATGTGTTCGCGCCGGCCGCCGCACATCTAGCGATGGGGACGCCGCTCGAGACGATCGGCTCGCGCCTGGACACGGAGCACCTGCAGGTGCTCGAGGTGCATGGACCGATGGTCGCTCCGGGGGCGATCGGCGCCCGGGTGATCGGGGTTGACGGCTTCGGGAACGTGCAGCTCAACGTCACCCGCGAGCATCTGGTGGACGCCGGCATCGGAGGCACGGTCGGCGTCACCGGATCGCGCGTCCCGCTCGTCGAGACGTTCACCGATCTTCCCGAGCGCGGGTTGGGGGTCATCGTCGACTCCCAGGGGTTCGTCGCACTCGTGGTGAACAAGGGGAGCGCCGCCGAGATGCTTCATCTCGGCGAGGGCTCGACCGTGGTCCTCGAGTAGCGATCTCAGCCCGGATGCGAGGCGGGAACCGAGGGAAGCTCGGTTCCGCTCGCAGGGCCTGGGTACGGCTGCGTCGGTGCGCGCTGGCGGAGCTGCGCGGTCAGGGCCGCGGCGAGCAGCACGAACAGGACGATCAACGTGATGGCGGTGCCGCGGCGCACGCTCCGAGGATATCGGGGCCGTGGGCGGCTACCGCGATGAGCCGGCCAGTCTCGTCCCGACATCCTCGCGCATCCGCACCAGGATGGCGTTCAGCCGCTTCGGCTCGGTGAGGTAGCGGCGCAGATCGACCTCGAGCGACACGGCCCCGGTGAAGCCGCAGCGCACGAGGTCGTCGAGGAAGTCGTCGAGGGCCAGCACCCCGTGGCCCGGCGGCAGGTGCGAGTCCCACCCGCGCCCGGCGTTGTCCGACAGATGGACGTGCCGGAGGCGATCGCCGAAGCGCCGGCGAACGTCGATCAGATCGTGCTTCGCGACGGCCGCATGCGACGTGTCCAGCACGAGATGCGGGATGCCCTCGAGCTCGTCGAGATCTTGGTTCGTGTGAAGCATCAACGGGCGCGAGCCCACGTGCAGGGGGAACATGTTCTCGATCCCGACGGTGACCCCGGTGCGCGCCTCCACCGCGGGAAGTGTCTCGTGCAGCCGCTGCCGGTAGCCGCGCTGCCATCGGTACGGAGGATGGGTCACGACCATCGGAACGCCCGCGTCCGCGGCGACCTCGGCCGCCCGCTCGATCTTGCCGATCGGGTCGGTTCCCCAGATCCGACGGGTGAGCAACAACGACGGCGCATGGATCGCCCCGATCTCCAGTCCGTGCTCGGCAGCCAGCTTCCGCATCACCGTGGCGTCTTGGCTGGCGGGATCCCTCGTGACCATCACCTCGACGCCTGTGTACCCGCACGCCGCAACGAGCCCGAACGTGTCGCCGAGGGGACGCGCGAAGAAGGCCGCGGTGGAGAACAGCAGACGTGGCCCGGCCATGGGTGACCCAAGGCTAGCCGTCCGCGACCCGGCTCGGGCGGTCGTGCCTTCCCGGATATCCTGTTGCCATGATCATGGCGCTGATCGCGGCCGCCATCGCGTTCGGGTTCGCGGTCATGCTCGCCAAGGAGTTCGTGGCGCGCCGCCGCCCCTTTACGGCGCTCTGGGCCCTGGCGCTCCTCCTGTACGGCGTTGCCTCGCTGGTCGTGGTGATCGGCGCCGTCGGCGGATGGACGAAGCTCGAGTACGAGATCTACTGGGCGCTTGGCGCGGTCCTCACCGTCCCGTTGCTGGCCGCCGGCGAAGTCGTCCTGCTGTTCCGCGATCGAGTGGTGCTGTGGGTCACGGTGCTCCTGCTCGTG
>DASWDB010000168.1:0-4621 GCA_036395715.1 Actinomycetota bacterium
ACGGATCGCGGTCCGATCGGGTTCACGTTGCCCCAGTAGCTCTCCGGTTGCGGGTGGATCTGAGGGTCGCCGTAGACCTCCGACGTGGATGCGAGGAAGAATCCGGCCCCCTTCTTCCGCGCAAGTTCGAGGCCGTTAAGGCTTCCCAGCGCGCCGACCCTCAGCGTGGCGATGGGATGCTCCTGGTAGTCACGGGGCGAGGCGGGGGATGCCAGGTGGAAGACCCAGTCGACGTCACCATCCACATCCAGCTCGCGCGTGACGTCGGCCTCCAGGAAGCTGAACCGGTCGATGGTCGAGGCCGATGCGAGGTTGTCGCGTTCGCCCGTCAGGAGCGAGTCGACGCAGACGACGACCCAACCTTGTGCCAAGAGACGATCGCACAGGTGAGAGCCAACGAATCCCGCTCCTCCCGTGACAACGGCGCGCCCGCTGTTCACCGGAGTGGCGTCGGTTGCCGCTCTGCAGACGCGTGGTCGTGTCCGCCGCCGCCCGGGTGTGCCGGATCCGGGATGACCGGTGGACGGCCCGTCGGGTAGTACCAGAAGCCCGAGTCGGCCAGATCCGCCGGGTCCAGCAGGTTCCTTCCATCGACGATCAATGGATACGTCATGACCTCCCGGAGGGTGGCGAGGTCCGTTCCACGGAATTCCGCCCAGTCGGTGCCGATGACGAGCGCGTGCGCTCCCGTGGCGGCCTCGTACACGTCGTTCGCGAGCTCGAGCTCGGGCAGCTCGTCCTTCGCACCGCTGGCAGCGCGAGGATCGCAGCCGACCACGTGCGCTCCCGCAGCCAACAGCAACCGAGCGAGGGCAAGGGCGGGAGAGAAACGGACATCGTCGGTGTTCGGCTTGAACGCGAGCCCGAGGATCGCGATCCGCTTGCCTTCCAGGTTCCACAGGGCCTCTCGCACCTTCGCAGCGACCGCCTCGACCGCTTCGTCGTTCAGCCGTTCGACCTCGCCCAGCAAGGGGAACGGGTACCCCAAGCGTTCCGAGAGGTGTTTGAGCGCCGCGACGTCCTTCGGGAAGCAATAGCCACCATAGCCCAGACCCGCGTCCAAGAAGGCGCGCCCGATCCGGGGATCGGCTCCCATGATGTCGGCGACCGTGGTCACGTCGGCGTCGGCGCGCTCGCAGACGCGCGCCAAGGCGTTCGCGAAGGAGATCTTCAGGGCGAGGAACGCGTTGCTGGCATGCTTCGCGAGCTCGGCGGTCCTGATGTCCGTGACGATCAGCGGAGCACCGGCCTCGAGCAGCGGAGCGTAGAGCCGGCGCAAGACATCGAGGCCTCGCGCGGATTCGACGCCGACCACGATCCGGTCCGGTTCGAGGGCATCGTGGATCGCCATGCCCTCGCGAAGGAACTCCGGGTTGGATGCCATATGGAACCTGAGGCCCCTGCCCTCTCGTTGGAGGGTGGTTCGGACCCGATCTGCCGTTCCTGCGGGGACGGTCGACTTCTCCACCACGACCACATCGTCCTGCGCGTGGCGCGCGATCTGACTCGCGGTTTGCTCCATCGCCACGAGATTCGCCTCGCCGTCCGCTCGCGCGGGTGTCCCCACGCAGATGAACACCACCTCTGCTTGTCGCAGTGCCTCGGCAGCATCGACCGTGAATGCCAATCGACCGGACGCTGTCTCAGCGCGCATCGCTTCTTCGAGCCCAGTTTCATAGAACGGGCTGACCCCACGAGTGAGAAGCTCGATCTTCTCGGAGTCGATGTCCGTTCCGATCACGTCGTGCCCGATACTTGCGAAGGTCACGCTGGTGACCAATCCCACGTGGCCGGTTCCGATCACGGCGACCTTCAAGGCAACCCCTTCCTCCTCGTGCAGCTTAGGCGGACCCGAGGATCGTGGCCGACCGGCGGGGGCGGTACGTTGCCTACGCGCATCGACGTATCCACGGTGATGTGTGACGCACGCGCACCGGGGATCAGGAGTGAGCGGGCGCCCCACGGTCGTCGGGAACGCCATCGGGTGACGAGCCGTCTCTCCGGAGCACGTACCGACCGAGCAGGCCGCGCCAACGGCGATCGGCGTTGTAGCCGTTCGCGCTCCACGAGCTCGGTACGCGGTTGAGGACCCCACCGAGGATGCGTCCCCCGACCTGTTGGATCTGGCGTCGCGATTGGGCGACGCTCGCCTGCGTGCTCGACTGCGCATCCGTCACGAAGAGCACACCGTCGACGAGGTCGGCGAGGACCAGGCTGTCCGCGACCGGGAAGATGGGCGGACCGTCCACGAGGACGAAGTCCCCTCGACAACACTCCTGGAGCACCTCGTCCATGCGATCGGACTGCAGGAGCTCTACGGGCTCTTCGACGGCGGCCACCGGTCCGCTCGGTAGGACGCGCAGGTCGGGCAGGTCCGTCTCGACGCTGGCGTCCTCGAGCGCGAGCGTTCCGGCGAGGACCTGACCGAGGCCCTGCTCGTTGCCGATCCCGAACACCGCATGGATCCGTGGGTTCCGAAGATCGGCGGAGATGAGCACGACCGACCTCCCGGCCTGCGCCAACGCCACGGCCAGGTTGGCGGCCGTGCTCGTTTTCCCTTCGCCTTGACGGGCGCTCGTGACCAGGATCGTCTTCGCCTTGGATTCCTTGCAGACGGCCAGGAAGTTGGTCCTGAACGTCCTGAACGCCTCCGCGGCCAGACCGCGGGGCTCGTCCACGGACGCGAGATGAGCGGATCCGACGAGGAGGCGATGCGTGCGGGGGATAGAACCGAGGATCGGTGCACCGAGGGACCTGGCGACGACGGGCGGATCTTGGATCCGGTCTCGCGCCTGATCGCGCAGCGACGCGAGGACCACCCCCGCCACGAGCCCCAGCAGCAGCCCGAGCGCCAGATCCAGTTTGTGCTTGGGACTGACCGGTGCTGTCGGACGCTGCGCGTCCTCGACGACCTGTCCGGGATCGACGCTGAGGGTGGCGATCGAAGCGAGGTTGTTCTGCAGGGCGAGCCGGGAGGTATCGAGGGAGTTGCGCCGGTCCGTAAGCGTCACGTGCTCGGCGGAGGTCGGGTCGACGTCTGCGATCTGCGTGTCGAGAGCCGCGATCTGCGCGTCGAGCTGGGTGATCTTCTGGCGGATCGTGTCCGAGTACGTCGTGATCATGCCGATCGCCTGATCCTGCTTGAAGGTCAGGTAGGCCTCGGCGACCGCCTGAGCGCCCTGTTGTGCGGCAGCGCGGTCATGGGCCGAATACGAGATGTCCAAGATCTGCGTGCCGACCGGCGAGCTGACGGAGATCGCATCCAGGAGGTCTTGCAGGGAGCCGCCGGTCGTCTGGCGTGCGATGTTCGCTACCTCCGCCGACCTGACGAGCTGCTCCTCCGTCGGGATGACCAGTTGATCGAGGGGATTCGAGGAGGCCAACGGCTGGACGAGGGTCGGGCGCACGAGCACCTCGGCGGTCGCTTGATAGACGCTCGGCCGAGAGTAGGAATAGAGCGCGGCGAGCACGGTCACGAACGCGGCGACCGCGAGGATCAGCCACTTGTGGCGGCCGACCTTGCTCATGAATTCTCGGATGTCGACCGTCGGCTCGGAGGGAGTCGCATGGAGCTCCGTCGGTGCGGCGATCATCCGATCTTGATCCCGTCTCGCGTTCTCGGCGTAGATATGCGCTCCTCGGCTCTACGGTACTCGTCGTCGGGAACGTCAAGGTAGTGCGCTCACGAGGCCGCACCATCGTGCGAACGTCGTAGGGCCGGTACGTCATCGTGCCGGTGCCGCCCGAGGGAAGCCCGCATAGCCTCCAAAGGCAGACCCCAAGCCCGTGGAGCGTGCATGTCCGAGAGAGCGAAACCGGGAGCCATCTCGCTTGTCGGTGGCCTTCCGTCACCTTCGTTCAGGCACGCTCGATCTCAGTCCCGTCGAGGATAGCGGGATGCGTGCAGGCGACGTGGCGGGCATCGATCGACCTGCTTCGAGCGGGGGAAGCAGGCCGATGCAGGAGCTCGTCGCTCGAGAACGCACGCTCGAGCTCGTCTCGTCGCTCTGCCGCGCCCTCGAGGAAGCGGAGATCCACTACTGCCACTGGAAGAGCAACGAGTCCCTCGACCGGTCGGCGAGCGGGGAGAACGATCTGGACCTCCTCGTGAGTCGCGCGGACGCCCGCCGCTTCGAAGCGATCCTGCGAGATCTCCGGTTCCGGGACGCTCGACTGCCGCCCTGGAAAGAACTGCCGGGCGTCTACCACTCGTACGGCGTCGATCGCGGTTCCGGGAGCTTCGTGCACATCCATGCGCACTATCAGCTGGTCGTCGGCGACGACATGACCAAGAACTATCACCTGCCGATCGAAGCCCCCTATCTGGCTTCAGCCCGACCCGTGACACCGTTCATGGTGCCGGCGTCGGAGTTCGAGCTCGGCCTGTTCTTGGTTCGCATGGTGATCAAGCACTCCAGCTGGGACGCGTTCCTGTCGCTGCAATCGTCGTTGTCAAGGAGCGAGCGTCGCGAGCTCGATGACCTGGTCGCCCGGGTTGATCTCTCCGACGTCTGGGCTCTCATGGATCGACACATCCCGTTCGTCTCGATGGAGCTCTGGGACCGGTGCCTGCGTGCCGTGCAGCCCGGCGCCGGCGTTTGGTTCCGCATCCGAACGGCGA
>DASWDB010000169.1:0-20702 GCA_036395715.1 Actinomycetota bacterium
TCCGATCGGAGGGATCGAAGGTGGCTACCGCGAGCGACGATGTCCGTGCGTCGAGCGTGTCCACGATCGACAGTGCGTTCGTGGAGCTCGTCACACGCTTCCATGCCAACTATCCGACGTTCCGTATCGGCGACGACCTGATCCGGCGATACCACCTCGCCGCGTCCACGCGCGGGTTCGTGATCCTCTGCGGACCCAGCGGGACCGGCAAGACGTGGCTGGCGCAGGCGTATGCCGAGATCGTCGGCGCGCGAACCAAGCTGGTGGCCGTCGACCCGAGCTGGTCGTCGAACGAGGACCTCCTGGGCTACCTGTCTCCGCTCGACGGCTTCTACCACCACACCCCGTTCAGCGAGTTCGTGGCCGACGCCGCACGGGAATGGAACTCCGCGAACGGTGCGAGCCGGACGGCCCGCGAGTTCCACGTGATCCTGGACGAGATGAACCTCGCGCGCGTCGAGCACTACTTCAGCAGGTTCCTGTCGGCGATGGAGATCCGCACGCGCGAGGGCGTGGCGCGACTCGACCTCGCGCCCGGGCACACCGTCGAGCTCACCCCAAACCTCAAGTTCGCGGGGACGGTCAACGTCGACGAGACGACCCATGGATTCGCGGACAAGGTCTACGACCGAGCCCAGGTGATCGAGCTGCCGCTGTCGCGTGGGCACGTCATGGACCACATGCGGGGCCGGCCGTACGCCGACGTGGTCCTGCGGGTCTGGGACATCTTCCACGACGTCTCGCCGTTCGGGTTCCGCGTACTCGACGAGATCGACGCCTACGTCACGGCCGCGGACGAGGTCGGCACCGACTGGCGCACGGCCCTCGACGAGCAGCTGATGCAGAAGGTCCTGCCGCGCGTTCGGGGCGACGCGTCGGCGAGCGAGGCGATCGACGCCTTCCTCGACCTCGTGTCGGACGGCTATCCCCTGTCGGCCGCGAAGACGCGCGCGATGCGTCGGGACCTCGACGAGCATGGCTTCGTCGCCTACTTCTGAGGCGGCGTCGCCGGACGAACTCGCCACCCTCCGGGCCGCGGTGCGCGGCGGCGCGGACAAGCCCGGGCTCTCGGCCATCTTGCCGATGCTGCAGCAGAGCCACCGGCGCGAGCTCCGGAGGGAGCCGCACTGGTCGAAGGAGGAGCTCGTTCGGCATCCGGAACCACGCGAGCTGATCCGGTCGATGCGCAAACCGGGCAATCTCGATTCCGAGGGGCGCCCGGTCTACACGCTTGACGAGCGCCGCTTGCTCACCGCCGACATCTACGAGAACCGCATGGTGCGGATCGTGGTCGACGACGTCCGGGGACGGCTGCGCACGGCGGCGCGCCGCGACCCGGAGGCGAAGGAACTGCTCCACGAGCTCGACGCGGCCGTCGCGCTGGCGCCGTTCCTCGATGAGGTGCGGGTCTTGGCCAACCCGAGGTACCGGCCAACCGCGACCCTCACGAAAGACCCGCTGTACCGGGCGGTGCTCGCGGTGCGGCCCTGACTCACTCGCTGCGTCGCGGCCGGCGGCGGGCCCGACGCAGGGGACCGACGACCCGGGCTCGTTCGGCTGCTCGACGGAGGTCACGTTCCCGCCGGATGAGCTCCTCGCGGCGATCGTTCCAGAACGGATGCATCGACACCGTGCGTTCCCCCTTCCCACGCTGTATCCTTCGACGTGAAGATACTTGAGATAGAACTTCGATGTCAAGGATTCCTATCTCGAAAGGATAGAATGGGACAACAGCGGAAGGACTCGATCGACCTGTTCGTCGAGGGCGCGGTTCGGATCTTCCCGACCCTGGAGCCCGAGGTCGAGGCGGCGGTCGACCGGATCGCGAAGATCACGAAATACCTCGACCGGCTCACGGAACGGACGGTCAGCGTCTTCGGGATCAACACCGGGGAGTTCCGCCTCCTCCTCCTGATGCATCGTCAGGCGCCCGGGACACGGATGAGCGCGGGCGCCCTCGCCGAACGTTTGAACCTCTCTTCGAGCGCGATGACGAACAGGCTCGACCGGCTCGAGGAGCGGGGGTTGATCCTGCGCGAACGCGACCCGGACGACCGTCGCAGCGTCCTCGTGTCGATCACGGCCCGAGGCGAGGACGTGGTCGGACAGGCCGTAGAACAGCAGGCGAAGCGGGAGTCGGATTTCCTCGGCGCGCTGACGCCCGAGGAGCAGCGACGCCTGAACGCATCGCTCCGTTCGCTGATCCTCGAGATCGAGGACCGGGGCGAGCTTCCGCTGCTACATCGATCGTCGCCGGATCAGAGCGAGGAATAGGTCGTGAGATCCGCCTCAACCTTCGGAACGATCCCAACGACGTAGTTGCCGTCCACGCACCCCGGGCACCAGCTGGAGGCCGCGATCCTCGCGGCGGTCGTCGAGGCATCGGCGCATCGACGGAGCGATGTCACGATCGCGCCGTACCCGTAGACGTCCCACCCGTTCTGGATCGTCTCCTTGGTCGCCTGGAGTCCCTGCGTCAGCGAGACGAAGTTCTGCACCCCCACCCCGTTGAAGTCCGTCGAACCGGTCATCCGGTGCGTCGTGGCGAGCGGGTTCCACGAGGCTTGCGTGAACTCCTGCACCTGCCATGCGACCACGACGACACGGTTCTCCCGGCATGTCGGGGCGTCGAAGATGCGGAGCACCAGGTCCGCCCACTCGCCGTAGGAGACGTGGTCGGCGCCCTGGAACGCGCGAGCGACGGCGGCGACGTCCTCCGAATGCAGCCGTTGCTTGAGCCGGGCGATCAACGTCACGATCCGATCGCGGGTCAGTCCCAGCTGGTCGAGCGCAGCCTGCTCGCTCGAGAGCGCGTTCGCCGCCTCCACCCGGGCGGAGCGCAGCTCGTCGACGGTCGCCCGCTGCGCGGTGAGGGCGCCGTCCAGCGCTCTCGCGCGCGCGTCGAGCCGGGCCTTGGCGGCGGCGAGCCCCGAGACGGCTCGCTCGCGCTCGGCGACGATCGCGTCCCCGAGCGCCAGCCGATCCTGAAGGTCGACCATCGAGCTCGCCTCCAGGAAGGCGCCGAGGACATCGGCCTCCGCCAGCCCCCCGGGTGAGTTCATGAAGGCGTCCACCACGGTGTCGTGGAGCCGCGACTCGGCGTCGGCGTAGGCCGCTTGGGCCGCTTCGAGCTCGTCTCGGACCGCCACGCGCGAGCCGAGGACGAGGCCGAGCGCCCGTTCGGCAACGTCGATCCGACGGTCCGCGGCCGCAACGCGGCCGCGGAAGGCGTCGGCGGCCGCCGCCTGCTCGGCGATCTGGGTCACCAGATCGCCGAGCTCAGCCTGAGCGTGACGCAGCTTCGTGTCGGTGGAGGCGCCGCTCGCGGGCACGACACCGACGAGCATCGTCACGACCACGACCAATGCACACGTGCGCACGCGAGACCCATCCCCGGCCATGCAGGTGCTATCGACGCGGCACGGAGGGGGGTTGAACCGGCGCCGGCCGGCGGACCCTAGACTGCCGCCCGTGCCACCGCGACCCCGGCTCGGCGTCCAGCTCCCGGAGGTGGAGCGCGAGGTTCGCTGGCCCGAGTACGCGGCCATGGCGCTGGCGGCGGAGGAGGCGGGGTTCGACTCGATCTGGGTCGGCGACCACTACCTCTACCGGGGCGACGGCCGGCCGGAGCGGGGGCCCTGGGAAGCGTGGACGCTCCTCGCGGGGCTCGCCACCGTCACGCGACGCGTCCGGTTGGGGCCGCTCGTCGCCTGCCTCAACTTCCATCCACCTGCCGTCCTCGCGAAGATCGCAGCCACGGTCGATGAGCTGAGCGGCGGCCGGCTCGTCGTGGGGATGGGAGCGGGCTGGAATCGGACCGAGTTCGACGCCTTCGGGCTCGCCTTCGACCATCGCGCCTCGCGGTTCGAAGAGGCCTTCGAGATCGTCCGACGGTTGCTGGATGGCGAACGCGTAACCGTCACGGGACGTTGGTCTCGGGCGCGCGACGCGGTCCTGCTGCCGAAGCCCGCTCGGCGGCCGACGCTCATGGTGGGTTCGACGGGGCCACGTGTCCTGGCCGCATCGCTCCCCCACGTCGACGCGTGGAACACCTGGTACGACGCCTTCGGGAACACGCCGGATGGATTCGCCCGAGCGTGCCGGTCGATCGATGACGCCTGCGAGCGCGCCGGGCGCGACCCCGCGTCCCTCGAACGGAGCGCGTGCGTGCTCGTTCGGTTCCCCGGCGGTGCGGGCGAACGGCCGGACGAACCCGGTGTCGAGCCCCTCGATCCGCCGGACCTCGGCGCCGCGCTCGGCGCCTTCGCCGAGGCGGGGGCCGACGAGGTGATCCTGGTGTGCGATCCGATCACCGAGGGGTCGATCCGCGCCCTCGGCGCGGCGCTCGGCTGAGCACCGTCAGTCCCGCGGGAGCCGGCGAACGACGGCGGACACCATCATGCCGAGCCCGGCGCCCCCGACCAGGTCCAGGGGCAGGTGGGCGCCCACGAACATCCGGCCGAACGCGGTGGTCAGCGTCCCGGCGGCCAGGAGTGGATGCGACCATCGCGGGGTCGCGGGCCACGCCGTGATGGCGATCGAGGTGGCGACGGCCGTGTGGCCCGAGAGCCACCCGAGGTCGCCGTCGATCTTCTCGCGGGTTCGGACATCCGTGAGCACGCCATCGGGCCGCGGGCGCCCCCCGAGCAGCTTCGCCCGCTTGGCGAGAACCCATGCCGCCGTGCCGCCGAGCCCGAGCGCAGCGGCGAGGCGGGGCTTCCCGGCGAGCAGGGCGACGGCCGAGACCACGGGCACCGTCACGAACGTGCCCATCTGCATCACCGAGCGGACCGGGATCGTGAGCGCGTCGGGCCCGTCGTTGGCCGATCGGAAGATCTCCTCTTCGAGGGGGTCGACGCCCGCGCGCCGCGCCAGCATCCGGCTCGATTCGAAGAGGACGGCGCCGGCGAGGAACAAGCCCACGCTCCGGCCGAACGAACGGCTCATCCTGCTACCTCTTCGCCGGCACGGATCACCGTATGGACCAGCGAGACTCCGGGCCGGTACGCCAGGTGCACACAGGAGGGACCGTCGATGGCGATCAGATCGGCCCGTGCACCTACGGTGAGGCGACCGACGTCGGTGCGACGGAGCGCGGTCGCACCGCCGGCGGTCGCCGCCCACACGGCCTCGTGTGGCGTCATCCGCATCGCCGTAACGGCGAGCGCCACGACGATGGGCATGCTCGTCGTGAACGACGTCCCGGGGTTGCAGTCAGTGGCGAGCGCGACCGTCACGCCCGCGTCCAGCAGCGCGCGGGCATCCGGCCACGGTGACCGGGTCGAGAGGTCGGCCACCGGGAGCAGGGTCGCCACGACGCCAGCCGCGGCGAGCGCCTCACGGTCTTCCGAGCGCAGGAACGTTAGATGGTCTGCACTCGCCGCACCCAGCTCGGCCGCGAGCTGGGCGCCGGGACCCTGCTCGAGCTGGTTCGCATGGACTCGGAGCCCCATCCCCCGGTCGCGGCCGGCTGTCAGCACGCGTCGCGCCTGCGAGCCGTCGAACGCACCGCGATCGCAGAACACGTCGCACCACCGGGCCAGCGGAGCGCACGCATCGAGCATCGCCCCGCAGACCAGGTCGACGTAGCCATCCGGGTCGTCGGCGCACTCGGCCGGAACGACGTGGGCGCCGAGGAACGTCACGTCGTCGCCGACCACCGCCGCGGCGGCGAGCAGGCGAGCCTCGTCCGCGACCGTGAGGCCGTAGCCCGACTTCACCTCGAGCGTCGTGGTCCCCGACCGGAGCGCTTCGCTCGCGAGCCGGCGCGCGCCCTTCAACAACGCCCCATCGGTGGCGGCTCGGGTGGCACCGACCGTCGCACGGATCCCGCCGGCCTCGTACGGCTGCCCTCGCATCCTCGCGTCGAACTCCTCGGTTCGGTCCCCCGCGAATACGAGGTGCGTGTGCGCATCGACGAAACCGGGCATCGCGGCGCGACCGGCGAGGTCGAGGGACGGGCCGGGGATGCCTTCGGGTGCGCTTCCACGGGGTCCGGTCCACACGACCCGGTCATCGTCGATCGCGACGGCGGCGTCGTGGACGATCCCGAGCGGCGGGCCATGCGACGGGTCGTTGGTGACGAGCTCGCCGATCCCCTCGACGAGCACGATTCACGCCTCGGTCATCGGGATCCGGACGCCTCGCTCGGCCGCGACCTGCTCCGCCGCCTCGTAGCCCGCGTCGACGTGGCGGAAGATCCCCGTCACCGGATCGTTCGTGAGTACGCGTTCGGCCTTCCGGCCCGCGAGCTCGGTCCCGTCCACGACGACGACCTGCCCCGCGTGGATCGACCGTCCGATCCCCACTCCCCCTCCATGGTGGATGCTGACCCAGGATGCGCCGCTCGCCGTGTTGACGAGCGCGTTCAGCAGCGGCCAGTCGGCGATCGCGTCCGAGCCGTCGAGCATCGCCTCCGTCTCGCGGTACGGCGAGGCGACAGAGCCGCAGTCCAGATGATCCCGCCCGATCACGATCGGCGCCGACAGCTCGCCGCGAGCGACCATGTCGTTGAACCGCAGCCCCAGGCGGTGCCGCTCGCCGTACCCGAGCCAGCAGATCCGGGCGGGAAGCCCCTGGTAGGCGACGCGCTCCGCCGCCATCCGGATCCACCGGGCGAGGGGCTCGTTCCTGGGGAACTCCTCCAGCACGGCCCGGTCGGTCGCGGCGATGTCGGCGGGGTCGCCGGACAGTGCGGCCCACCGGAAGGGGCCCTTCCCTTCGCAGAACAGCGGCCGGATGTACGCGGGGATGAACCCCGGGTAGTCGAACGCCCGATCGAGGCCCCCGAGCCTTGCCTCCGCCCGGAGGTTGTTGCCGTAATCGAAGACCTCCGCCCCCGCGTCGAGGAAGACAACCATCCCGGCAACGTGGGTGGCCATCGACGCGCGCGCTCGACGCGTGTACCCCTGGGGATCGCGCTCCCGCAGCGACCCGGCATCGGCGAGCGAGAGCCCCTGCGGGACGTACGCCAGGGGGTCGTGAGCGCTCGTCTGGTCGGTCACGATGTCGATCGGAGCGTCCATCGCGGCGAGCGCAGGCACGACGTCGGCGGCGTTGCCGAGGATGCCGATCGACAGCGCCTCCCGGCGGTCGCGCGCATCGGTGGCGAGGCGCAGGGCCTCGTCCACGTCGTCGACCATGACGTCGAGGTAGCGGGTCTTGATCCGGCGCTCGATCCGGGCGGGATCGATCTCGACACAGAGCACGACGCCGTCGTTCATGGTCGCCGCGAGCGGCTGCGCGCCCCCCATCCCGCCGAGACCGGCCGTCAGGGAGATGGTGCCGGCGAGCGTTCCACCGAACCGCTTCGCGGCGATCGCCGCGAACGTCTCGAACGTCCCCTGCAGGATCCCCTGCGTCCCGATGTAGATCCAGGAGCCGGCCGTCATCTGGCCGTACATCGTCAGCCCGAGCGCCTCGAGCCGGCGGAACTCCTCCCAGGTCGCCCACTCCGGGACGAGGTTGGCGTTCGCGATCAGGACGCGCGGAGCCCATTCGTGCGTGGTGACGACCCCGACGGGTTTGCCCGACTGGACCAGCAGCGTTTCGTCGTCTTCCAATCGCCGGAGCTCGCGAACGATCGCATCGAACGCGGGCCAGGAGCGGGCGGCTTTCCCCGTGCCGCCGTAGACCACGAGGTCCTCAGGTCGCTCGGCGACGTCGGGGTCGAGGTTGTTCATCAACATCCGCATGGCAGCTTCCTGCTGCCAGCCCTTGCACGTGATCGTCGACCCGCGCGGCGCGCGCACCTCCCGCGGGCCGGCCGATGTGCCACGGGATCGAGATGTCATGGTCACCTCCTGCCGACGCGGCGTGCCGTCCGTCTGGCAGCCTACCCGGTACGGTTCTCGGGCATGGAAGCGGAGCTGCCCGCGGGCGCACGCGCGGCGACCGCCGCCGGGCTCGACTTCGACCTGGTTCGGACCGAGCGCCCGTCGAGCGCCGAGGAGAGCGCTCGGCTCCAGGGCATCCGCCTCGATCAGCTCTTGCGGACGATCGTCGTGCGCCGCGGCGAGGGCGACTACGTCTTCGTTCTGGTGCCCGGCGGGCGTCAGATCGACTGGCCGAAGCTGCGGGCGCATCTGGGGACGCGTCGTCTCTCGCTCCCCGATCGAGAGGAGGCGCGGGAGGCGACCGGCTACGAGCGCGGCACGATCACGCCGTTCGGCTCACGCGCCGCGTGGCCGGTGATCGCGGACCCGGGGATCGGTTCTGCCGATCGGGTGGCGATCGGAGCCGGCGCCCATGGGGTCAATCTCCACGTGGCCGGCGACGATCTTATCCGGGTGCTCGAAGCGAGCGTCGCCGAGGTTACGAGGCCCGACGACGGAGGTGTCAGTAGGGCCGCCGCTGCGAAAGGATGATCACGACCACCGCGGCGGCCATCGCCAGCAGCACCGCGATGATCACGAAGAGCTGGGCGGAGCTGCTGATCTGCAGTTGCGTGGAGAGCTCCGTCCCGAGCGCCTGGTAGATCGACGTGAGAGCTTCGGCCGATGCGGCCGTCGACGTTGTCGCGCCGGTCGCGGACGCGATCTGCGACAGCAACCCCTCGTCGGCGGCGCCCGGCCCGGTCGTCTTGCCCAGCACTACCGTGTAGACGGGGACGCCGATGGAGGCGGCGCGGGCAGCGGCATCGAGCGGCGTGACCTGGCTTCCGGTGTCGCGCCCGTCGGAGAGCAGGACCACCACCGCGGCACTCGTCCCCCGGGCGGTCCAGTCTGCCTCGATCGAGTCGAGCGTCGCCGACAGCCCGTCTCCGATCACCGTGCCGTGCCCTTGCTGCGGGTGGTCCAGTGCGGCGCCGACCTTGGTGTGATCGAGCGCGGGAGCCACGAGCACCGTCGCCTTGTCGGCGAAGGTCACCAGCCCGACCCGGAAGGACTCGGGAAGCTGCGCCACGAGGGTCTCCGCCGCCTGCTGCGCCGCCGCCAGCCGGCTCGGCGTGACGTCGGTGGCGTTCATCGACAGCGAGACATCGAGCACGAGCATCACGGTGGGTGGTTTCGCGGTTCGCGACACCCGGAACTGCGCGAGCGCGACGCCGAGCGCGACGACCGCCCCGATCAGCAGCAGGATGGGCAGACGCCGCAACCAGGCCGGAGCCTGCTGGAAGGTGGAGGGCTTCTTCACGGGCTTGCGCCGCGCGCCTGTGGCCGATGGCCGCGCGCTTTTCGTGCTCGTGCGGCCTCCTCGTTGCCGTCCTCCGACGAGGAAGACCACGCCGATGACCACGGCGAGCACGGCGACCGTGATCAGGATCTGCATGGGCCGCTAACGGTATCGGACGACGCTTACCGGCGTTCGGGTACACACTTTCCATCCCCCTCGGGTATGCAGCGATATCCCCCAACCTGCCGACACCCAAGGGTATGAAGGGCCTCGGGAGATACATCGCACGCGGAGCAGCGATCCTGGTCGTCGCGGGCCTGATCCCACTCGTCGTGGCGACCCCCGCGCTCGCAGCACGGCAGAAGTCGATCCGGATCAACGACGCGTCGGTGGTCGAGGGCGATGCCAGCACGAGGACCATGACGTTCACGATCTCGTGGACCGGTTCCAAGGGCGGCGGGGTGCCGTCGGTGCATTACGCGACCGCGGACGCGACGGCGACCGCCGGTGCGGACTACACCGCGAAGTCGGACACGGTTTCCCTCACGAACGGCGGCTGCCGGTGCGCAACGGTCAGCATCTCGGTCCTCGGCGACACGACGACCGAGGGAACGGAATCCTTCGCGGTCAATCTCTCGAGCGCGGTCAACGGGACGATCGCCGACGCGCACGGCGTCGGGACCATCTACGACAACGAGGGTCCTCCCTCGTTCGTCGTCACCGACGTCGCGGGTGCGGAGGCGAGCGGAACCCTCTCGTTCTGCGTGCTGCTCACGAACGCGAACGGCGCAACCGTGAGCGCCGATTACGCGACCGCCGACGGTACCGCGATCGCCGGCTCCGATTACGCAGCGACCTCGGGCACGCTCACGTTCAATCCCGGACAGACCTCGAAGTCGGTTCCCGTCACGATCGTCGATGACGCTTTGGCCGAGGACGACGAGACCTTCACGCTGAACCTCTCGAACGCGACCGGTGGGCTCGCGATCGCCGACCCGACCGGGACCGCGACGATCCAGAACGACGACGCGGACCCGATCGTGTCGGCCGTGGACGCGTCGGTCATCGAGGGTGACGGTGGATCGTCCATCCTCACGGTCCCGGTGACGCTCTCCGGCCCGAGCGGGCACGAGATCGACGTGGACTACGCGACCTCCGACGGCACCGCAACGGCAGGCAGTGACTACACGGCCGCTAGCGGCACCCTCGTGTTCGCGGCGGGCGAGACGACGAAGGAGCTCCACATCACCGTCGCTGGAGACTTCCAGGACGAGGGCGACGAGACGCTGACGGTCACCCTCTCGGCCCCGTTCAACGCCGACCTCGGCACCGCGATCGCCACCGGCACCATCACGAACGACGACGCAGGCCCCAAGCTCACGGTGACCGACGCGATCGCGGTCGAAGGCAACACGGGGACGACGGCCCTCGCGTTCACCGTCACGACGACGCCGACCTCCCTGAGCGACATCACGGTCGACTACGCGACCACGGACGGAACGGCGACCGCCGGCAGCGATTACGCGAGCGCGTCGGGGACGCTCACGGTCCCTGCGGGCCACGTCTCCGGGGTCATCACGGTCACCGTGAACGGGGATCGCTCGTGGGAGCCGAACGAAACGCTCGGGCTCACGCTGTCGAACCCCGTCGGGGCGAAGATCGTTGTGGGCGCCGCAACGGGCACCATCATCAACGACGACCGGATCCAGACCACGCTCTCGACGACGCTGACGAAGGGAGCGACCGCGATCAAAGCAAAGGGTCTGATCGAGGCCGCCACGAGTGGGATGACGATCAAGGTCAGCCTCCTGCGCAAGGTCGGGAAGAGATACGTGGTCGTGTCCACCAAGAGCGTCGGCGCCAGGGGCTTCCTGGACCGGAACAACGACGGCATCCTCGATGCCGCGTACGTCGCCTCGTTCAAGCGACCGGTCGCGGGCAGCTATCGGTTCGTCGCGCGGTACGGCGGCAACACGAGCTACGCGCCCAGCAAGCGCACGCTCTCGTTCAAGCTCTGAGCGACGCCTACCAGTACCGCGCCGTCGACATCGCGATGACCGTGATGCCGAGCAGGCCGAGGCTGATCCTCGCGAGCATCTTGGTCAGATCCTGGAGGGACGCGACCTGGGCGGCGAGCTCCGGCCCCGGGGGGCCGTCCGCAGACGCGATCTGCCGCCCGAGTCCCAGCAACCGTCGCACGTTGGGGCGCGTGCCGAACAGCCCGACCAGGAACGCAGCGATCGCCGCCACGCCGCCGATCGTCAGCGCAACGCCGTCGTTCGTTCCGACCAGATCGCCGAACCCGCCCGCGTCGTTCATGTCGCGCAGGTACAGGATCAGTCCCGCCACGATCGTGACGCTCGCCATGATGAGGATGCGGTCCACCAGTCGGCGGGCGCCGAGCAACTCGGACATGAACGGCGCGCCCGCCGGCGCGATCGCGGCCGCGCTCGGCTGGACGAACGCCACCAGGAAGAAGACCGAACCCACCCAGACGATGCCGGCGCCGATGTGCAGGATCCGGAAGACGATGAAGAACCATTCGGCAGCGATCATGGCCGAAGCGTAGCCTCGACCCTCGCGATGCGTGGTATCCGTGCGTGGCGAAGCAGCGCCGCCATCGTGCTCCTGGCCTGCACCGCCGGCTCGCACCTCCCGCAGTCCGCGCGTCCGATCATTCCACCCCCGTCCGAAGTCGCGTCCGGGTCGGCGACACCCGGGGCCCCGGTGGCCATCGCCCCGACGCGTCTCCGGATACGGCCCGCGGAAGCGGGATGGACCGACGCGATCGATCGCGTCGTTGCCGATCGTGACGTCGCCGTGGCCGTCGGGCGGGGCGAACGGATCGTCTACCTCCATCGTGGACGCGATCCCCGCGTCCTGGCATCGAACGAGAAGATCCTCACCTCGATGACGGCGCTCGACGTCTTCGGGCCAGGCCATCGGTTCCCGACCGTGGCCGCCGCGGACGCACGCGTCCGCGGCGGCCTCCTCCGGGGCGACCTCTGGTTGATCGGCGCGGGTGATCCCGAGCTCACCGCCGCCCGGCTCGCCACGCTCGCCGCGCGGCTCCGCGCGCGCGGGCTGCGGCGGATCACCGGCTCGATCGCGGGCGACACGTCGGCCTTCGACCGCGGCTGGTGGGCGCCCGGCTGGCTCCAGGGGATCTCGCGCACCTACGTCACTCGTCCGACCGCGCTCGCGATCGACGGGAACCGGGACCCGGGCTCACCCGAGCGCCGCGCCGCCTCGGCGCTTCGGGACGCGCTCGTCGCGCTCGGCGTCCGGGTGGTCGGCGGTGCGGTGGTCGGGCGCGCGCCCGACCACCTGCGACGCCTGGCCCGGATCCGCTCCGCGACGCTCGCGTCGCTGTTGCTGACCCAGAACCACGGATCGGTCAACTTCATCGCCGAGATGCTCACGAAGGCGCTGGGCGCGCGCATGGAGGGCACGGGCTCCACCGCGGCGGGAGCGCGCGCCATCCGCGCGTGGGCGCGCGGATGGCACGTGCGCACGAGCGTCCGGGACGGCTCGGGCTTGTCCGATCAGGATCGGACGAGCCCGCTCGGCATGGTCACCCTGCTCCTCGAGGCTCGCCGAGTGTCCTGGGGCGGAGCGTTCGTCCGTTCGCTCCCCACCGCAGGCGAGGGCACGCTCGCGGGCCGGCTCGCCGGGGTCAGCGTGCGCGCGAAGACCGGGACGCTCTTCGTCCGGCCTGCGTCGGCGCTGTCGGGATACGTCCGAACGGCCACCGGCGCGACGGTCGCGTTCTCGATCCTCACAGCCGGTTTCGGGTCGGATGAGGCCGAGCCCATCGAAGACGCCATCGTGCGGATCCTGGCTGGAGCTCAGATCTCGTCGGCGACCGGTTGACCCTGCCTGGTCTGTTGGGGAGCTAGACGGCCTTCCGATACTGGCGCACGGCGAGCGGAGCGAACACGACGATCAGGAAGAGCAACCATGCGAGCGCCTGCCACACGTAGGTTGCCGTCGAGGTGCCGGGCGTCGTGTTGCCGATCATGAGCGCTCGGACGGCGGAGGCGGTCACCGAGACCGGCTGATGCTCGGCGAACGGCTGGAGCCATCCCGGCATCGTCGCGACCGCGACGAACGCGGACGAGGCGAACACGAGTGGGGCCATCACCGGGAACGAGGCAGCCTGCGCCGTCTCGGGATCGCCCACCGCGAGCCCGACGGTCGCGAACACCCACGACAGTGCGTACCCGAACAGCAGGACCAGCGCCATCCCGGCGAGGAACCCGAACACGTTCGTATGGATGCGGAATCCGACGATGAACCCGACGATGCTCACGAGGATCACCACGAAGAAGTTGCGGGTGAGATCGGCGGTCGTGCGTCCCGCCAGCACGGCGGAACGCGACATCGGCAGCGAGTGGAACCGCTCGAGCATCCCGCTCTTGAGGTCGGCCGCCAGTCCCACCGCGGTCAGCATGGCGCCGAAGACCACCATCTGACAGAAGATCCCAGGCATCAGGTAGTCGACGTAGGGCACGTTGAGCGTCTGCGATACCGCGCCCCCGAAGACGTAGCGGAACAGTAGGACGAAGATCACCGGCTGGAGGGTCGAGAACACGAGGGTCTGCGGCGTGCGCCGGAGCCCGATCAGGTTCCGCTGCCAGAGCGCGAGCCCGTCGGAGATCGCGCCACCGATGCGACCGAGGCCGCGCCGTTCGTCGGGGATCGTGAACGGGATCGCTGCGGTTCGACTCATGGGGCACCTCCTACGGGAACGGTTGCATCCTCGGGTTGGGTCAGCTCGGCTTTGTGACCGGTCAGTTGGAGGAAGACGTCGTCGAGGCTGGGTTCGCGGACCATGAGGGTGTCGGGCTCGAGGCCGGCGCCGTCGAGCGAGCGGAGCACCTCCATGGCGCCGCCGGCAACGCTGCCCGGCAGGCGAAGGATCGTGCCGTCGAGCTCCGGCCGGCCGAGGTGCGAGAGGGCGCGCTCCGCGCGGAAGGCGTCGGTCTCATCCGCCATCGAGAGCTCGATCACGCTGCGGCCGAGCTCCGCCTTCAGGTCCGAGGGGGTGCCCTCCGCGATCACGCGCCCGCCATCGATCACGGCGACCCGGCCGGCGAGTCGATCCGCCTCCTCCAGGTACTGCGTCGTGAGGAGCAGCGTCGTGCCCTCGGCCACGAGCTCCTTGATCATGGCCCACAGCTCGTTGCGGCTGTGGAGGTCGAGCCCGGTGGTCGGCTCGTCCAGGAAGAGCACGGGCGGGCGGGCGACGAGGGCGGCGGCGATGTCGAGCCGCCGGCGCATACCCCCCGAATAGGTCCGAGCGGGTCGATCGGCGGCGTCCGTGAGCTCGAACCGCTCGAGGAGCTCGTCGGCCCTGGGCATGATGAGATCCCTCGGCATCTGCGCGACCTTGCCGACCAGCCGGAGGTTCTCGCGACCCGTCAGCAGGGCGTCGACCGCCGCGAACTGCCCGGCCATCCCGATGCGGAGCCGCACCATCTGCGCGTCCCGCACGACGTCGTAGCCGAGCACCTCGGCCCGGCCGTCGTCGGGCGGAAGGATCGTGGTGAGGATGCGGATCGCGGTGGTCTTGCCCGCGCCGTTCGGTCCGAGCAACCCGAACACGGTGCCGCTCTCGACCTCGAAGTCGACGCCGGCGAGCGCCTCGACGTTCCCGAAACGTTTGGTCAGGTTCTCGACGACGATCGCGGTCTCGCTGGCCATCGATCCACCTCCTGCGTCGCTCGCGGAGCCGCCACCCTCGCATGGATACTTGAGCTATGTCAACTATCGAAGGCGCCCGATGGTGAAGACGCTTGGAGGTTCGGGTGGTCGTGGGCTACGATGACAAGGATGGCACGGGTGCTGACGAAGGAAGACCTCGCGGCGGCGGCGTGGCGCCCGCTCGCTCGCTTCTTCTTCGAGACCGCCCGCCATCGATCACGGATCATCGGCGAGCACGGCCTGACCCCCAACGATGCGAAGGCGCTCCATCTTTTGGCCGAAGATGAGGGCACGACGATGAGCGCGCTGGCAGACAGCTGGATGTGCGATGCGTCGAACGCAACCTGGATCGTCGACCGGCTGGAGGAGCGGGGGTTGGCCGAACGCCGGTCCCGTCCCGGTGATCGCCGCGTGAAGCTCGTCGTCCTGACGCCTCGCGGAGCCCAGGTCAAACGGCTGTTGCTGGATGCCCTCTTCGAGCCGCCGCCCGAGCTCCTGTCGCTCGACCGCGCCGACCTCGAGGCGCTCCGCGACGCGGTCGCCACGCTGCCGCTCTCCGAAACCTGAGCCGCGGGCAGCCACCGCTCCGACGTTCGCCGGTACCGCCGAGCGACGCCCCCGTGCTATAAGCGGAGTCCGGGAACGGACGTCCGGCCGGGGAGGGGCACACGGTGGGTCGGGGAACGGGACGCAGATCGTTCCGGGCCGTCACTGCGGCGGCCACGCTCGCCGTCGCCGTCGTCGCGATGGCCGCGGCGGCAGCTACGCCGCCCGCCGGACCGCAGCCCGACGGAACCGCGTACACGCCGCAGGGCTGGCACGTGACCCCCGCAGGCACCCAGACGGACCTCGGGCTGTGGCCGATGGACGTCGCGATGAGCCCCACGGGCAACCTGCTGCTCGTTGCGAACGCCGGCTACGCGCACCACTCACTGATGGCGATCGACCCGTCAACGGGCGACGTCCTCCAAGTGATCTCGGCAGCGGGAGCCAAGTCCCACGGTTGGTGGGATTGGGCGAGCGGACATCCGACCGGCTACTACGTCGGACTGGCGTTCTCGCCGGACGGGCGACACGCATGGGCCTCCGACGGCCCGGGCGGGGCGATCCACGCCTTCCGGATCGCGGGTCGAACGCTCACGGAGACGCAGCACATCAAGCTCACCGGGAACCGAGGCAACGAACACGCGTGGCCGGCTGGGATCGCCGTCGGCGACGAGGGCACCAGGCTCTACGTTGCGGGGAACCTCGACGACACCCTCCGCGTGGTCGACCCCGCCTCACGTTCGGTCCTCGCCACCGTTCGGGTCGGCCACCTCCCGTACGGGGTGGCGCTCAACGCCGCCGGCACCCTCGCCTTCGTGACGAACTGGGGTGCGAGCAGTGTCTCCGTGATCGACACGAACACCAACACCATCGTGAAGACCGTTGCGGTCGGCATGCATCCCTGCGCGATCGTCGCGAACCCGGTCGGGAACGAGCTCTACGTTGCGAACGGCGACGGCGACAGCGTGACCGTTCTGGACGGCACGACCGGATCGGTCCGTCGGACCATCGATCTTCGGCCCTCCCCGGACGCGCCCGTCGGCGCGGGACCCGACGGGCTCGCGGTGAGCCCGGACGGGGGGACCTTGTATGTCAGCAACGGAGGCGACGACGACGTTGCGGTGATCGAGCTGGGCAGCGCCACCACGGCCGACCGTGTCGCCGGGCTGATCCCCACCGCCTGGTACCCGAGCGGGGTCGCGATCGATCCTTCGGGCCGCACCGTGTTCGCGATCAACATGAAGGGGCTCGGTGCCGGTCCGCACACCGATCCGACGACCTACTGGCCCGCGTTCATGCATGGGAGCATCTCCACGATCCCCGTGCCGGATGCGGCGCAACTCGCCGCGTACACCGCGCAGGTCTCGACGAACGATCGGTTCGGCGCCCCTCCGAGCGTCCCCGACAGCAGCGTGATCCCGTCGGGACCCGGAGGCTCCACGCCGATCACGCACGTGATCTACGTGATGAAGGAGAACAGGACCTACGATCAGATCCTCGGCGATCTCGGGAAGGGGAACGGGGATCCGTCACTCGCCATGTTCGGGCAGGACGTGACGCCGAACCAGCATGCGCTCGCGCGGCGTTTCGTGACCTTCGACAACTTCTACGCCGACGCAGAGGTCTCGGCCGATGGATGGAGCTGGACGACGGGCGCATACGCGAACGGGTACATCCAGCGGAACTGGCCGGTCGACTACAACGGCTACGGCCGGCCGTACGACTTCGGCGGCTTCGGCGAGGGGACGACCGCCGGTCTGCCCGGCGAGCACCCCGGGCGAGGGTTCCTCTGGGATCAGCTGGCCGCCGCGGGGGTCCCATACCGCAACTTCGGCTTCTTCGTGGACAACCCCGTCGACCTCCAGTCGTCGATCCCCGGTCTCCTCGGGCACACGGACATGCAGTACCCGGGATGGGATCTCAGCGTGCCCGACCAGGTCCGTATCGATCGATGGCTCCAGGTGTTCCAGCAGTACCAGACACGCGGCTCGATGCCGGCGATGCAGTTCGTGTACCTCCCCAGCGACCACACCGCGGGCACGACCCCTCGCGCGCGGCGGCCCGATGCGATGGTGGCCGACAACGACCTCGCGCTCGGGCGGCTCGTCGAAGCCGTGTCGCATTCCTCGTTCTGGGGCTCGACCGCGATCTTCGCGGTCGAGGACGACGCGCAGGACGGACCCGATCACGTCGACGGACATCGGTCGACCGTGTTCGCGATCAGCCCGTACACGCAGACGGGTGCGGTCGACCCCACCTTCTACTCGTCGGTCTCCGTGCTGCGGACGATGGAACTGATCCTGGGCGTTCCGCCGATGACCCAGTTCGACGCGGTGGCCACGCCGATGTCGGCGGCCTTCTCTTCGAACCCGAACCTCCGGCCGTACACGGCCGTCGTGCCCGGCGTATCCCTTTTCGCGAAGAACACCTTCGACAGCCCGATGGCCGCGGCATCGCTCCGGATCGACTTCTCGGACCCGGACCTGATCCCGATGCGGCTGATGAACCGGATCCTGTGGAGGGCGATGCACGGGTAGCGGCGTCCGCGAACGCACAGTCATATCTCAGCGACGCCTCATGGACCTCCAAGTCGCGGGCGGTCCACTGCTCCTGACCGGACCGTGGGTCCCGACAGGAGGTTGCCGTGTTCTTCCGTTACCTCTCCAGAGAGCTCCGTCGCAGGAGCCGGCAGGCCCTGGTCGTGTCGCTCGGCCTCGCCGTCGGCATCGGGCTCGTGGTCGCCGTCACCGCGATGGCCACGGGCGTCAAGCAGGCGCAAGGGACCGTGCTGCATTCCCTCTACGGGGTCGGGACCGATATCACGGTGACCCGCGCCGCCACCGGAGACCCGCCGACCGGCGGGTTCCAGGTCGGCGTCGGGAGCGACCGGCAGCGCATCTCGCGTGACCGGGTCCTGGCGAGCCCGGGCCAGTCGTCCTTCGACGCGTCGGAAGCAGTTACGATCGCGAAGCTCGACGGGGTGTCGGGTGCCGTCGGCGGGCTCGATCTCTCGCTGATCCACTTGAACGGGAAGCTCCCGAGCTTCACCTTCCCCGGCCAGGGCGCCGCCCGAACGGGCGCGCCAACCGCGCAGTCATCAGCCGTGGTGACGCCCGGTGAGCTCAACGTGAGCACCTCATCGGTCAGCGGGGTCGATACGACGAACGTCTCGATCGGACCGCTTTCGGCCACACGGCTGGCGCAAGGACGCACGTTCACCCTGTCCGATGCGAAGCGGGACGTCGCGATCCTGGACGCCCAGTTCGCCAACCAGAAGGGTCTCGGGGTCGGAGACAGCATCACGATCGACGGCACGTCGTTCACGATCGTCGGGATCACCTCGCCCTCGGTGCAAGGCGCCGGATCCGATATCTACCTGCCGCTCGCAAAGGCGCAGACGCTCGCCGGCGCCAAGGATCAGATCAACACCGTCTACGTCAAGGCGACCAGCTCGAAGACGATCGCGACGGCCAAACGCGCGATCCTGCAGGCCGATCCCAAGGCCACCGTCTCCACATCGAGCGATCTTGCGAAGCAGGTGACCGGTTCGCTCTCGAGCGCGTCGAACCTCGCGACCAAGCTCGGGTCGTGGCTCTCGATCGCGGCCCTCCTGACGGCGATCGCGCTCGCGACGCTACTGACCATCGCTGCGGTCGGACGCCGCGTTCGAGAGATCGGGACGCTCAAGGCGATCGGCTGGCGCACACGACGCGTGGTGGGCCAGGTGATGGGCGAGACCCTTGTCCTCGGGCTGATCGGCGGCGCGCTCGGGATCGGCCTCGGCATCGCGGGCGCCTGGGTCGTGACGAAGGTCGCCCCGAACCTCACCGCAACGGTCTCGAGCGCTCAAGGGTTCGGCGGCCCGGTAGGCGCCGCAGGCGGGAACCCGTTCTCGCGGACGATCTCGGTCGCGCTGCACGCGTCCGTGACCCGTTCGCTCGTGGCGACGGCCGTCGGACTCTCCTTGGCCGGCGGAGCGATCGCCGGGCTGTTCGGCGGATGGCGGGCCGCGCGGATGCGTCCCGCGGATGCGATGCGGCAGGTCGTGTGAGGAAGGAGAAGTCATGTACGAGTTGAACGACGTCACGAAGCGGTACGGCAACGGACGAGGCTCGGTCGACGCGCTCGCGGGCGTCGATCTGTCGGTCGGCGACGGTGAGTTCGTCGCGATCCAAGGGCCCACGGGTCAGGGCAAGAGCACCCTGCTCCAATTGCTCGGGGGCATGGACCGGCAGACGAGCGGCACCCTCATGTACGACGGCCGCGAGCTGGGCTCGCTTTCGGAAGGCCAGCTGACCCGCTTGCGCGCGCACGATCTCGGGTTCGTCTTCCAGACGTTCAACCTGATCCCAACCCTCTCCAGCTGCGAGAACGTCGAGACGGCGCTGGTGCCTCTCCGCGTCCACGGGTCCGAGCGACGCCGACGAGCGGAGGCCGCGTTGGCTGAGGTCGGGCTCGCACATCGTGCCGGGCATCTCCCCGGCGAGCTCTCCGGCGGCGAGCAGCAGCGGACGGCCATCGCACGGGCGCTCGTCAAGGAGCCACGCGTCGTCCTTGCCGACGAACCCACCGGCAACCTCGACCAGGAGACCCGCGACGACATCGTGGGCTTGCTCGAGGAGCTGTGGACGACCCACGGCGTCACGCTGATCGTCGTGACCCACGACGATCTGGTTGCGGCGCGCGCACCCCGCCGGATGCGCCTGGAGGCCGGTCGCGTGCACGAAGAGCTCCCGATGGGGGCGTAAGTCGTCTCCGACCGGCGGCCCACGTCACGGCGGCCCTCGGTCTTCCAACAGCGATCCGTCCGGTCGCCGGAACACGGGACGGCCATCTTCGAGGAACTCCAACCTGAACCCGCCCGGCATATGCACCATCCGGTGATGCCGCCGACACAACAAGAGGAGGTTCCCAACTGCGGTCGGTCCGCCATCGGCCCAGTGCACGATGTGATGGGCGTCACACCAGCTCTGCGGCCGGTCGCAACGGGGAAACCGGCAGCGACGGTCGCGCACGATCACAGCGCGTCGCATCGATGGCGGAACGATGGGCGTCCTCCGGCCGACGTCGAGCGGCTGGGAGCGACCCGAAAGCACGACACGCATCAAGGAGGCGTCGCAGACATGACGCTTCGCGACCTCCCTTGGGACCGGACCGGTCTGGTCGAGCTCCGCGCTGCCTGTCGCGTAGCCCGCAAGCATCCAGGCGTCGACCGTGAGCGTGACGTGAGGCCGCTCGCCGCCGATCATCGGCCTGTCCGAGCGGTCGAGCCATTGCCGACAGATCTCGCCCAGCGCGTCGGCCCGCCGCTGCGCGGGCGTGCGCTGGTCATCGTC
>DASWDB010000170.1:0-5076 GCA_036395715.1 Actinomycetota bacterium
GGGCGGGGTCGTCACCCTCGGCCGTCTCGTCGACGGTGAGCAGGAGACCGTCGAGACGGGGGACCTCGCGGAGCGCCTCCTTCGGGAGGGCCGATGACGGATCCGTCCGTGATGGTCACCGCGATGCGGACGCACATGTGCGGCGAACTCCGCCTGGCGCACGTTGGCGACCAGGTGACGCTGTGCGGCTGGGTCGCCCGCCGTCGCGATCATGGAGGCGTGACGTTCATCGATCTGCGCGACCGCGCGGGCGTCGTGCAGATCGTGTTCCACCCCGAGGATGCTCCCGACGCCCACGCCGCGGCACAGGAGCTGCGAGGCGAATGGGTCGTGCGCGTCATGGGCGTCGTCCGGGAACGTCCCACCGGCATGGCGAACGTCGACCTCGCGACCGGGGCGGTGGAGGTCGCGGCGACGTCCGTACGGGTGCTCAACCGCGCAGAGACGCCGCCGTTCGTGATCGAGGATCGGATCGAAGCCGATGAGCTGCTCCGGCTCGAGTACCGGTACCTCGACCTGCGGCGACCCGAGATGACCCACGGGCTGCGGTTGCGGCACGAGATCAACCGGACGATCCGCGAACACATGGACCCGCTCGGGTTCCTCGAGGTGGAAACACCGGTCCTGACGACCGCGACGCCCGAGGGCGCACGCGACTTCCTGGTGCCCTCGCGGATGTTCCCGGGTTCGTTCTACGCGCTGCCGCAGTCTCCCCAGCAGCTCAAGCAGCTCCTGATGGTCGCGGGGCAGGACCGCTATTACCAGATCGTGCGATGCCTCCGGGACGAGAAGCCGCGCGCCGACCGCGGCCTCGAGTTCACGCAGCTCGACATCGAGATGTCGTTCGTCGACGAGGAGGACATCGTGGCGGTGATCGAGCCGCTCTACGCTCGGATCGTTCGCGAGACACAGGGGGTCGACGTGACCACGCCGTTCCGTCGCATGTCCTACGACGACATGCTCGACCGATACGGCTCGGACAAGCCCGACCTCCGCTACGGGATGGAGCTGTCGACGCTCACCGACCTCTTCGAGGGCTCGGGATTCACGGCGTTCGCGAAGGTCGCCGCCGACGGCGGCGTGATCAAGGGGCTCGCCGCCCCCGGCGCCGCCGCCCTCTCGCGGAAGGAGCTCGACAAGCTCGTCGAGGACGCGAAGGGCCGCGGGGCCGCCGGGCTCGTGTGGATCGCCGTCGAGGAGGGGGGCGCGCTCCGGTCCCCGGTCGAGAAGTTCTTGAGCGACGAGGAGCGGGCCGGGATCGTCGCGCGGACCGGGACGGGCGCAGGGGATCTGGTCTGCATCGTCGGCGACCGTGTCGACCGAGTCAACGTCGCCCTGGACGGGCTCCGGCGGGATCTCGCTGCGCGGCTCGATCTGATCTCGGAGCATCGCTGGGAGTTCGTGTGGTACTTCGAGCCGCCGCTGTTCGACTGGAGCGACGAGGAGGACAAGTGGGTCTCGAACCACCACCCGTTCACGGCGCCGCTCACCGACGACCTCGAGCCGAGAACGGCGAAGGCCCGTGCCTACGACCTGGTCCTGAACGGGTTCGAGCTTGGCGGCGGTTCGATCCGGATCCACGATCCGGAGGTCCAGCAGCGCGTCTTCGAGGTCCTCGGGCTGTCCCACGACGAGATCGAGGGGAAGTTCGGCCATCTGATCCGCGCGTTCCGCTACGGGGCCCCGCCCCACGGAGGGATCGCGATGGGCATCGACCGGTTGGCCATGCTGTTGGCGGGGAAAGATGCGATCCGTGACGTCCAGGCGTTCCCGAAGGCGCAGTCGGGAGCCGATCCCTTGATGGGTGGGCCCTCGCCCGTCGACCCCGTGCAGCTTCGGGAGCTCGGTATCCGCGTGATCGAGCCACCGGGCGCGGAAGGCGAGCGCTGATGGCCTCGCTCGAGTCCGAGGACATCGAGCTCATCCGAGGGGAGAACTACGCCTGGTTCGTCACGCTCGACCCCGATGGATCACCGGTCGCATCCATCACGTGGGTCGACGCGGACGAACGCCACGTGCTCGTGAATACCGCGGAGGGCCGGCGCAAGGATCGGAACGCGGCGCGCGATCCGCGCGTCGTCGTGGCCGTCCAGGCGTTCGACGACGCGTACCGGTGGATCTCCGTGGAGGGTGTCGTCGAGGAGCGGATCACCGGACCCGAGGCTGAGGCGCACATCGACGCGTTGAGCCGCCGGTACGACAACGAGCCCTGGACCCCCACGCCGGGTCAGGTCCGCGTGCTCTTCCGGATCCGTCCCAAGAAGATCGTGCGGTACGACTGAGCCATGGCCGAGGTTCCCCTCGCCGCCCGGATGCGTCCACGAACGCCCGCGGAGTTCGTCGGACAGACGCATCTGGTTGGACCCGGACGGGCGCTCACGAAACTGATCGAGAAGGGTGCACTGCCCTCCCTGATCCTGTGGGGGCCGGCCGGCTCGGGCAAGACGACCCTCGCGCACCTGCTGGCGGACACGGTCGGCGCGGATCTCATGCAGCTCTCCGCGGTCAACAGTGGCGTGGCGGACGCCCGCAAGGTGATGGACGGCGCGCGCGGAGGCTTGTTCAAGACGGTGTTGTTCGTCGACGAGGTACACCGGTGGTCGAAGGCGCAGCAAGACGTGTTGCTGCCGGCGGTCGAAGAGGGAGCCGTGACGCTGATCGGTGCGACGACGGAGAACCCGTACTTCTCGTTGAACACCCCGTTACTGTCCCGGTGCCTCCTGATGCGGCTGGAACCCTTGACTCCCGACGACGTCGCGGCGCTCGTCCGGCGCGCCTTGGACGACACCGAGCGTGGGCTCGGGGGTCACGGCCTATCGGTCGACGACGACGCGCTGGAGCATCTGGTGACGATCGCCGGCGGGGACGCACGGATGGCGCTGATGGGGCTCGAGGCGGCCGCCCTGGCAGTCCAGGCGGAGGGCGAGACGAGGATCACGCTGGAGCTCGCCGCCGACGCGGTGCAGCGGAAGGCAGTCGTCTACGATCGGCAGGGCGACGCGCACTACGACGTGATCTCCGCGTTCATCAAGTCGGTCCGCGGATCGGACCCGGATGCGGCCCTCTTCTGGCTCGCCCGGATGATCGAGGCGGGAGAGGATCCACGCTTCATCGCGCGTCGGCTGATCGTGCACGCGTCCGAGGACATCGGGCTCGCCGATCCGATGGCGCTGCTGCAAGCTGTGGCAGCGGCCCAGGCGGTGGAGCACGTCGGGCTCCCGGAAGCCCGGCTGAACCTCGCCCAGGCGACGATCTACCTCGCGCGTGCCGCGAAGTCGAACAGCGTCTACACGGCGATCTCGGCAGCGCTCGAGGACGCCGCGTCGGCCGACGCGGTCCCGGCACATCTCCGCGACGCGTCCTATCCCGGCGCGAAGGAGCTCGGCCACGGGAAGGGGTACGTGTACCCCCACGACGAGCCCGGCCATTGGACCGAACAGGACTACCGTCCCGTCCGGTACCGCGGGAACCGGTACTACGAACCCTCCGAGATGGGCGAGGACACGAAGGACTGGACGCCCGGGAGCGGCCCGGCCCCACCCTCCCGTCGCGATCCCTCGACCGGGTAGGCTACGGGGCTCCGGCCCGGACCCAGGAGGACCGAAGCATGATCGCGACCGCAGGGGACACCGCCCTGATCATCGTGGCCGCCGTGTGGGGCGTGCTCGTGCTGTTCCTGTGCCTCGTCCTGGCCAACACGTTCCGCGTCCTCGAGAGCACGAAGATGACGATCGACGCGTTGCGCGAGGAGACCGTGCCGCTGCTGCGCGAGGTCAAGACGTCGATCGAGAAGACGAACCGCGAGATCGATCGGGTGGACATCGTCCTCGAGTCGGCTGGATCGATCGTCGGACGCGTCGAGCGCGTCTCCGCGCTGATCGAGGAAGCCGCTTCCAGCCCCATCGTCAAGCTGATCAGCTTCGGTGCAGGGGTGCGCAAGGGCTTCGCCAAGGCCGCCAAGAAGGCCAAGAAGTAGGACGGCGAGCCACGTGCGACGACTGTTCTGGGTCGCGCTCGGGGTCGGCTTCGGCGCAGCCTCCGCGATCGTGGCGTCTCGATGGACCCGGCGGCAGGTTCAACGTGCGAAGCCGCAGGCGCTCGCTCGGGAGGCGCGTGGCGGGCTCCTCGACCTCACGAAGCTCGTTGCCGAGTCCGTGGAGGAGGGCAAGCGGGCCGCAGAGGAACGTGAACGCGAGCTCCGTTCCAAGCACGACGTACCCGGGACCGGCGCCGCCTGAGCCACCGTTAGACTCGTCATCGTGGAGGGCGACCGGATCCGTGAGCTGTTCCTCACGTTCTTCGAAGAACGTGAGCACGTCCGCGTCCGCTCGTCGTCGCTGATCCCACCGCCCGAGTCAGGGTTGCTCCTGACGAACGCCGGCATGAACCAGTTCATCCCCTATTTCCTGGGGCAGGCCGAGCCGCCCTACCGTCGGGCGACGACCTCGCAGAAGGTGATGCGTACCAACGACATCGAGAACGTCGGCCAGGACGCCCGGCACCTCACGTTCTTCGAGATGCTTGGCAACTTCTCGTTCGCCGATTACTTCAAGGTCGAGGCCATCCGCTGGGCCCACGAGCTGATCACGGAGGGCTACGGGATCGAACACGACCGTCTGTGGGTCACGGTGTTCGAGGACGACGACGAAGCGGCGGCGGCGTGGGTCGATGCGGCCGGTCTCTCGCTCGATCGGATCGTCCGGCGCGGCATGTTCGACGCGCAGGGCGAGCCGGCCAACTACTGGTCGACGCATGCGGCCGGGCCGGCCGGGCCGTGCAGCGAGATCTTCGTGGATCGCGGATCGAAGTACGGACCCGACGGTGGCCCCGACGTCGACGAGGAACGCTTCATGGAGATCTGGAACCTGGTGTTCATCCAGGATCAGGTCGACGCCGATCTTCAGATCCTCGCGCCGCTCCCGGGGAAGAACGTGGACACGGGCTCGTCACTCGAGCGGGTGGCGACGGTGCTCCAAGGTGTCGACAACGTCTTCGAGACGGATCTGTTTCGGCCGACGCTCGAGGTAGCGGAGCGTCTGTCCGGCCGGATGCACGGGCAGGATCCGCACGACGACG
>DASWDB010000171.1:0-4889 GCA_036395715.1 Actinomycetota bacterium
ATCCGCGGTCCGTCCCGCGCTCTGCCATGCCGTGGCGTATCGGTCGAGTCCGATCTTCCGAGCAACGAGGTCCGCCGTCTCGCGGAGCCCGGCATCGTACCGGCACCCGGTCGCACATCCGGCGTCGTGGCACCGCACGCATCTGTTCGATCCGTCGGCCTCGGCCCGCACGGGAAGGCTGTGCGCGGAGAAGACGACCGTCGCGCCCTCGCGCGCATCGCCCGAGAGCGTGTCGAGGGCTGCGCGAACGCGTTCGGCGAGCAGCTCGATCAGGGCCGGATGATCGTGGTAACTCTGGACGAAGGAGAACGCCGGGCCACCGCCCGAAGCGGTCGCGGCCTCGACCCGTTCCGTGTACGTGGCGATCGACATCGCCGACCAGTGCGGAGCCATGACGATCCCGACCGCGCGCTCGATCCCGTCGGTGCGCATCTTCGCGACCGCGTCGGCGATCCAGGGCGGCGAGTGCTTCATCCCCAGGTAGCACCGGAACCTCCCGGTGTCGTCCCGGTTCAGCGCGGCCTCCAGGCCGGCGGCCTGAGCCCGCGTGATCTCGAGGAGGGGGAACCGATCGCCGATCGCCGCATACCGAGACCGAAGCTCCGCCAGGTGCTCTGCCGACGGAGGTCGCCCACCCCGGATGTCGGTGTAGTAGCGCTCGATGTCGTCGGCTCCGGCCGCGGTCCCGTACGCCATCACCAGGATGCCGATGGGCTGCTCGCTCGTCATGCTCCGTCGATCCTTCCCGTCCCGGCCGGCCGTCGTCGCGACCCTGCCACAGGATAAGGAAGCTCGCGCCGACGGCCCGCGTAACGTTCGGGGCCGTTGCGCGTACGGTGGGCTTGGTGGCACTCAACACGTCGACGGAGCCGCTCTCGGCGGCGGGACGCCCGCCGGGGCGCGCGGCCGGTCCAGGAAGGATCGTCGGCGGCGCGATCGGACTGCTGTCCGCGGCGGTCGCCCTCGGCGTCGGACATCTGATCGCCGGCCTCGTCGGCGGTACCTCGAGCCCCGTGATCGCGGTCGGGAGCACGGCGATCGACGCTTCGCCGGAGTGGCTGAAGAGCTACGCGATCCGGACGTTCGGCACGAACGATAAGACCGTGCTCGTTGCCGGGATCGGCCTGGTGGTGGCCATCGTCGCGATCGTGGTCGGCGTCGTTGCGCTGCGCCGGCCGGGGGTCGGCGTCGCTGCGCTGGTCGCCCTGGGGACCCTCGGCGCCGTCGCGGGGGTCGCTCGACCGGAGAACGGCCTCGGTTCCGCGATCCCGTCGATCGCCGGCACGGTCGCAGGGCTCGCCACGTTCCGATGGCTCCGCCGATCGGCCGGACTCGTCGCGCCGGCGACGGGTGCCACGGAGGCCCACTCGATCCCTAGGGGGTCGTTGGACCGGCGCCGGTTCCTCTTCGCGAGCGCCGCCGCGGCCGCGGTCGCGGCGGTCTCCGGTCTCGCCGGCCGGTTCTTCATCCGCCGAGCTGAGGCGAGCGCGTCCCGAGCTGCGGTTCGGATCCCGGCGCCCGCCGACGTCGCTCCGCGCCCCCCGGCGGGCGCCGATCTCCATATCCCCGAGGTCGGACCGTTCATCACGCCGAACGACCGCTTCTACCGGGTGGACACCTCGTTGCTCGTCCCCTCGGTCACGGCCGAAGGGTGGACCCTGAGGATCCATGGCATGGTCCGCAACGAACTGTCGCTCGACTACCCGGCCTTGCTGGCGCGACCGTTGATGGAGCGTGACGTGACGTTGACCTGTGTCTCGAACCCGGTCGGTGGTCATTACATCGGCAATGCGCGCTGGATCGGCGCTCCGCTCGCCGACCTCCTCCGGGAGGCCCGTGTGGATCCGGCAGCGGACCAGATCGTCTCCCGGTCGGTCGATGGGTTCACCGTCGGTACGCCGACGGCCGTCGTCATGGACGGTCGCGACGCCATGCTCGCGGTCGCGATGAACGGCGAGCCGCTCCCGCTCGAACATGGGTTCCCGGTCCGGATGATCGTCCCCGGGCTCTACGGATACGTGTCGGCGACCAAATGGCTCGTCGACATCGAGCTCACGACCTTCGGTGCGTACGACGCGTACTGGGTCCGCCGCGGGTGGGCACAGCAGGCGCCGATCAAAACCGAGTCGCGGATCGACACCCCGAAGCAGGCCGCGACGGTCGGCGCCGGCCCTGTCACGGTCGCAGGGATCGCGTGGGCTCAACATCGCGGGATCGCGCGGGTGCAGGTGAGCGTCGACGCGGGTGCGTGGCAGCCCGCGCGGCTCGCCGCCGAGGACACGATCGACACGTGGCGCCAATGGGTCTTCGTGTGGGACGCGACCCCGGGCGATCACACGCTCGCGGTGCGGGCAACCGACGATACCGGCGCGAGGCAGACCGCGACCCAAGCCGATCCGGTGCCGAGCGGCGCGACCGGCGACCACACGATCCCGGTGACGGTCGCCGGCTGACGATCATGGACCGGCGCGGTCGGCCGCGCGATCCCTCACGCGAGCTCTGCGAACAGGCGGAGGTATGCGCCGAGGTACTGCGGAGCGAGGTAGCGCTCTCGAACCCGGAGCTCGGCCGCCGCTCCCAGACGAGCTTCCAGTGCAGGATCTGCCAGTACCGCTTCGACCGCGTTCCCGAACGCCGTGAGGTCGCGCGGATCCACGAGGATCCCACTCACGCCGTCGTCGATCTGGTCTCGGATGCCGCCGACCCGGGCGGCGACGAGCGTGCGTCGCTTCCACATGGCCTCCGTGACGGTCAACCCGAACCCTTCCGCGAGGCTCTTCTGGACGACCACGTCGGCATGGCGTTGGAGCGCGTTCACCATGGTCGCGTTCTCCTCCACGTCCTCGGTGGGGAGGTTCGCGAGGTGCACACGACGGCGCTGTGCAGCGGAGAGGCGCTCCCACTGATCGTGGACCTCTTCCAGCACCACCGCGGCCTCCGGATCGTCCACGACCGATCCCGGCATGGGTCCCGCGAGGAGCAGATGCGCATCGGTGATGCCGGGCTCCTCCACGAATCCCCGGATGACGCCCAGGGGGTCCTTCAGGGCGTCCCACCGCGAGACCTGGGCGACCACCGGCACGTCGGGCGGCAGTGGGATGTCCTGGGTGACCTCAGCGACGTGGGAGACGCGCGCCTGCGTGCCGTCGCTCCGGACGAAGGTCGCGTCACCGCCGCGGCCCGAGGATGCGACGAGTCCTGCCGCGCCGAGGATGGCGGCCGTTCGGTCCGGATCGATCGCAACGTTCTTCGGCGACCCGTGATCGATGCACGGTGGAAGGACCTGGACGCGTTCGGGTTCGAGACCGTCCCACGCGTACGCCGATCTCGTGAACGTGACCGCGTGCGCGGCCCGTGCGTCGGCCAGCAGGAACGACCACGCGGAGCGGACGAGCTCGTTCGGCGTATCGGCTCCGATGTGGCACGTCCACACGACGGTCGCCCCCTGCGATCGGAGGATGGGTGCGAGCCCCAGCGGTTGCGGATCGTGCAGCACGGCGACGTCGCCCACTCGCACGGACCGACCGATGTCGGCAGCGTTGGAACGGGTGACGTCGTCGTAGTGGCGACGTTCCGCGTCGCCCAGCGGACCCCCGTCGCCGAGCACGCCGTGGAGCCGGTTGTGGATCCGCTTCGTGATCGCGAAGAACTCGGGGTCGCCCTCGATCACGATCCACCGAGTATCGACCCCATCGTCGGCCAGGTAGCCGAGGCACGAACGGAGCAGTTCGGCGACCCCTCCCCCCTCGGACGTGGAGTTGACGTGCCAGACGGACCTTCCCCGCAGCACCTCACGAGCAGCGGCGAGCCGCCGCTCGTAGAGATGGCCGACGTCCGGCCCCTCGATCGTGCGGAGGCTCTGTGCGGCCCGAGGATGGACGGTGACCTCGTACATCAGGCAACGACGGCGGCGCTCGAGGACGCCGTCTTCGATCGGTCAGCGCCCGGGCCAGAGGATAACCCGGCCCACCGTTGGAACCGTGAAGGGGCAGGCGGTCAGTGGTCACGTCCGGATCGAACGGGTTCGATCCGGACACGAGCGTCGACGACCACCGCGCCGCGCGGAAGCACCATCACGGGGTTGCAGTCCATCTCGACGATCTCCGCGTGCGACTCGGCCATCGCGCTCACGCGAAGGACGAGCTCCTCGAGGGCCGGCACGTCCGCCTTCGGGGCGCCGCGGTAGCCGTCCAGACGCGGGTACGTCGCGAGCGAACGGATCATCTCGCGGGCATCGAGGTCCGTGAGGGGCGACACGCGAACGGCGACGTCGTTCAGGAGCTCCGCCTCGATCCCTCCGGCGCCGCAGGCCACGACCGGACCGAACCGCGGGTCGACCGCGACCCCGACGAGCATCTCGACGCCCCCGTCGATCTCCTCCTGGACGAGGAACCCTTCAAGCGGCTCACCGACTTCGGCCAGCCTTCGGGCCATCGCCGCCGCCTCGGTCGACACCTCGTCGGCCCCGGCGAGGTGGAGGCGCACCCCTCCGACATCCGTCTTGTGCACGGGGCCGATCGCCTTGAGCACGACGCGCCCTCCCAGGCGTCGGGCCGCCTCCCCCGCTTCCGCGGGGGAGGCGGCCCGCTCCGTCGCGGGGGTCGCGATCCCGTAACAGGCCAGCAGGCGCTCGATCTCCTCGGGTTCCAACCACGCGCTGCCCCTGCCCAGGGCGACGGCCAGGATGCCCGCGGCCTCGTCGGCGCGACCGTCCCCGAACGTCACCACCGTCCCCTCGGGTCGGTGCCGCCATCGGCCGTACGCCGCGGTGTGCGCGAGCGCGATCGCCGCCTGCTCGGGGAAGGCGAACGACGGGATGCCGACCGATCCGGCGCGAAGCTCGTCCGGCACGCCGCGCGCGCTCATGAACGCCGTGATGACCGGGATCG
>DASWDB010000172.1:0-2944 GCA_036395715.1 Actinomycetota bacterium
ACGTCGCCCCATGATCCGTGCTGATGCGGATCCAGAACGACCTCCGGGCGGTCGGGCGGTAGTGCAGGTAGCTGGTCTGGGTGACCCACCCGACCACCGCGAGGTTCCCGTCGGCCGCGATCGACGAACGTTCGGCCTGCACGTCGTGCGGGCTCATCCGCTTCGGCCTGCCCCATGCCGCGGGAACGGCCGCGGCCGGCGAGCGCTGGACGAACACCCCCATCGTCGGAGAGCGATCGGTCGCGCACGCGCCCGAGGGCGGTGGGCAGTCGCTTGCCCACGCCGACAGGAGCCGTCCCCCGGCCGTGGCGAGCGACTTGCCGGGGTTCCAACTGAACGGAGCTGCGGCTCGTTGGACGCCGAACGCCGGTCCCGGCCGCGCGACGCCGACGAGCAGCAGCGCGGCCGCGGCCACGCCGATCAGGAGCGGGCGGACGCGACCAGACATCGACGGCATCGTACCGGCGGTAGCATCGCGATCAGTGCAAGCCCGGGTGCCGGAACGGTATACGGAGGCGTCTTAAACACGCCGGCCCGAAAGGGCATGTGGGTTCGACTCCCACCCCGGGCACGATGAGCGCCGACCCCGACCGTGAGGCCGTTGACGCGACCCGCCTGGCCCGCGCCGTCCGGACCACGACGGAGGGCGCCGCCCTGGGCGCCGCGCCCCATCGGGAGCGCCATCGCCAGACGAACTGGTTGCGCGACGTGATCCTGGGTGGCCAGGACGGACTGGTCAACATCCTCGGCATCATCCTCGGCGTGATCGCCGGCGGCGGGTCCAACACGGTCCTCATCGCCGCCGGCTTCGCGGCGGCGATCACGGAATCGATCTCGATGGGAGCGGTGGGGTACACCTCATCCGTCTCGCAACGCGACTACTACCGGGCCGAGCGCGAGCGGGAGGAAGCCGAGGTCGACACCATGCCCCAGGCGGAGCGCCAGGAGATCCGGGACATCTACGCAGACAAAGGGTTCTCGGGGGATCTGCTCGAGCAGGTCGTGGACACGATCACCGCCAACCGCGAACGGTGGGTCGCGACGATGATGGACGAGGAGCTGCATCTGCAGCCGGTCGAGCGGGCCGACATCTTCCGCAGCGCCGTCGTGATCACGATCGCCACGCTGATCGGGCACCTGATCCCGCTGCTGCCGTTCCTGTGGCTGGATCGGACGCCGGCGTTGGTGCTCGCGATCGTGCTCAGCGCCGTGGTCCTGTTCGGCGTCGGCGTCTATTCCGCCGTGACCCTCGTCGGCGACTGGCGCAAGAGCGGCCTGAAGATGATGGTGATCGGTCTGGGAGCGGCCGGGATCGGGTTCCTGATCGGCAATCTCTTCCACTCTGCCGGGGCGTAGCGGCCCGGTTGCCCGGGAGTGCCTCAGCCGTGCCCGTGGACCCGGACCCAATCCCGCCCCTCGCTCGCGAGGGTGCACGAGCCCGGATCGACCCCACCCGTGTTCAGCACCTGGCCAGCATCGGTGAACGTTCTGGTCTTCGGATTTCGGGATCCGACCACGATGTGCACGAGCGGGATGTCCCCGGTCGGGTCACACGTCGCGACGCCCGGTTCGGACGTGTCGAAGTCGAACTCGGTGGTCTGCGTGAGGACCAGGCTGGACTTGCCGTCCACGACGATCGGGTACGGTCCCCACAGGTCGTAGTGGGCCGACCCGATGTCGACGGACACGTCGTCGATCGTGAGCGGCTGCCGTGACGGATCCACGATCCTGATCGCGCCGGCGTCGAACTGAGCTCCGCTACCGATGAAGTGAACACCGGGATCGCCTTCCCACGGGCTCGGTAGCGATGGACCGCCCCGGAGGTCGTCGGCGTAGCTCACGAACACCTTCATCGCGTGGACGTTGCTCCGAGCGACCGCCGGCGAGCCCGGCACCAACACGATCGCGGCCAGGAACCCGCACGCCAACAGCGACCTGACAACCTTGCTCATCGAGATCCCCCTCGTGGCATCGTCCAGACGCTCCCGCGACTGTGCGCTCGCGACGAAGTCGTCGGCATCCCGCCGAAGAGTGGTTCTGCTTCTGGGCTCGACCTACGCCGTTCGTTCGGAGCTCAACGAGCGGTCGACGCCCGAGCCACGAGCCGTCCGGGGACGACCTCGAGGTGCGGCGCCGACCGGGTCCCCTCCACGAGGTCGATAAGGAGCGACGCCGCGCGCCGTCCCACCTCGCGGTAGTCCCATTCGATCGTCGTGATCGGCGGGTTGGCGGTGAGGGCCTGCCCCCGGTCATGGGTGGTCGCGAGCAAGACGTCGTCCGGGATGGCGAGCCGCATGCCCATCATCGCGCGATGCACCTCGACACCGACGATCTCCAAGGGAACGTAGACCGCGTCGGGCGCATCGGTCCGATCGAACAGTCGTTCCACGCTTCGCATCATGGTGCCGGCCTCGTCCCGATCCAGCTCCGCGAGGTCGATCACCTCGGTGAGCGGCTCCTGGTCGTGTTCGGCGCACCAGCTCGCGTAGGTCTCGGCCGAGTCCTTGAGGAAGGCGGTCATCGGCGGCACGGAGAGGAATCCCACGCGTCGCGCCCCCCGCTCGACGAAGTGGTCGAACACGGCGAGCGTGCATTCCCGATCCTCGCATTCCACGGTTGCGTCCTGGCCCGGGCGGTCGGGGTCGGCCGAGACCGTGACGAAGGGGATACCGCGCTCACGCAGGACGGGCAGCGCAGCGTCGCCGACGAACGGATCGATCACGATCACGCCGTCGAGGGGAACGCGCTCCCATACGAAGTCGCTCGAGAGCGGCGGCGCGACGACGAGCGCCCAGTCCCTGGAGACGGCGATGTCGGTCGCCGCGGCGATCAGCTCCGTGAAATACGCGAAATCGCCGAAGCTGACCCTCGGTTCCTTGGGCAGCGAGGGGATCACCGCGATCAGCCCGGTCTTGCCGGAGACGAGGCTCCGAGCGGCGGGGTT
>DASWDB010000173.1:0-21401 GCA_036395715.1 Actinomycetota bacterium
CGTCGATACCGTCCGCGGAGAGATCCTCTCGATCCTGGGCCCCGACCTGCCCCTCACGCTCGACGGGCAGCTCTCGGTGATCCTCGTCGTCGGCGTCAATGGATCCGGGAAGACGACCACGATCGGGAAGCTCGCGAAACGGCTGGTTTCGGAGGGCCGCGTGGTGAGCGTCGCTGCGGCCGACACGTTCCGCGCGGCGGCCGGCGAGCAGCTCGCGATCTGGGCGCGCGTGGCCGGCGCGCAGCTGATCGCACAGGACCGGGGGTCCGATCCGGGCGCCGTTGCGTTCGACGCCGTCAAAGCCTCGGAGGCCCGCGGTGTCGACGTGCTGATCGTCGACACCGCGGGGCGTTTGCATACGAAGCAACCGTTGATGGACGAGCTTTCGAAGCTCAAGCGGGTGATCGAGAAGGCGGGCGCCGCGGTGGATGAGACGTTGCTCGTGCTCGATGCCCAAACGGGGCAGAACGGGATCGCCCAGGCTCGTGCGTTCACCGACGCCGTCGAGATCACGGGCGTGGTGCTGACGAAGACCGATGGCTCGGCGAAGGGCGGCATCGTCCTGGCCGTGCGCGAAGAGCTCGGCGTCCCGGTCCGGTTCGTCGGCGTAGGGGAGCGGCCCGACGATCTCCGCCCCTTCGACGCTCGGGTGTTCGCCGACCGGCTGCTGTCGTCGGTCTGAGGGCGATGCGCCCCAGGGTCTTCCTCGTCGAGGATCACCCCACGATGCGGGAGGCGATGCGCATGGTGCTCGCCGATGAGGGGTTCACCGTCGATGCGGCAGAGGACGGAACTCGAGCCTTGGACGTGATCACGAGCGAACGGCCCGACCTCGTTCTCCTCGATCTCAACATCCCCGGCATCCCGGGCTCCGAACTGCTGGCGGCGCTGAGATCGAGCCCTCAGACCTCCGACATCCCGGTCATCGTCGTGACCGCCGAGGAAGAGGAGGGGCGTCGCGCCGCGATGCGGGCGGGGGCGGATGACTATCTGACGAAGCCCTTCAGTCCGCGTGCGCTGGTGCGGACGGTCGAGCGGGTGCTGGGAGGGCCCGGGCTGTCGGGAGGGTAACCGTGAACCTGGAGCCTTCACCAACCACGGACGTGACGTCGATCCAACCACCCATCGCCTCGGTCAGCAGCTTCGAAATGTAGAGGCCCAACCCGAACCCCTCCGTGTGCACGAGGCTGCTCTCCCGCTGGTGGAACCGCTCGAAGATCCGGCCAACATCGGACTCCGGCACACCCGCACCGCGATCGACCACGTCGAACGCGACCGTTCCCTCGACCGGCGTCCTCCATCGGAGCACCACCTCCGCGCCCGCCGCCGAGAACTTGACGGCGTTGTGGACGAGGTTCGTCAGGACCTGGATCAGCCGGTTGGGGTCGGCCACCATCCGACCCGGGGCGTCCGCACCTTCTTCGATCTGGACGCCGGCGGCGCTCTCGCCCAAACCGTTGGTCACCTGTTCGAGGAGCTGCCGGACGTCGACCTCGGTCGGTTCCAACGAGAGCTTGCCCGCCTCCACCCGGGAAACCACCAGGAGGTCCTCGACCAGATGGATCAAGCGATCCGTCTGGGTGAGCACGATCGCAAGGTACTCGTCGCGCTGATCGATCGTGAGGTCGCTCCCGCGTCGCCGCAGCATGTCGACGAACCCGCGGATCCCGGAGAGCGGGGTACGGAGCTCGTGACTGGTGATGGCGACGAAGTCCGACTTCATCTCGTCGAGTTCTCGGAGCCGCTGGACCGTTGCCTGCTGATCGGCGCGGAGCCGCGCAGACTCGAGCACCAGACCGAGCTGATCGGCGAGTCCCCGGAGCAGCTCCCCGCGCTCTTCGTCCAGCCCGCTGTGGTTCCCCGATCGCAACGATCGTTCATGGAGGGCCCCGACGATCTCTCCACGGACGACCATCGGAACGACGGCGTCCGGAGGCGCGATCACCGGCGATCCCTCCAGCGCGGCCGCCGCGACAGGCGCCGATGCAGGGAACAGACGATCGCCACGGAGGTAGCCGGGGTCGCCGTGGACGCCGTACGCGACGAACCCGACCTCGCCGGCCGATCCGCTGTCCCGCACGAGGATCCCGAGGGCATCGCACCCGAGCTCGGTGGCGATCGCTTCCGCGGTGGGCTGCAGCGTGGGCGCCAGCCGATCCATGTCCGGTTCCGCGAGCGCCGCCGCGTGGAACGCCGCAACCTCACCCCGGGCCTGTCCTTCCTTCGCCGCTGCGTTCTCGGCCCGGGCGGCGGCTGCCTCGGCATCGCGAGCGCGGTGCTCGGCCAGCCCAGCCTCGCGCCGCGACATGGACGCGAACGACCCCGCGACCGCTCCGACCACGAGCGCCATGCCGGCCCGGAACGCGATCGTCGGCGCGACCGTCTTCATCGCCGAGGCGGCGGCGGCCACCCCGATCTCGGGCAGCAGCTGGCCGACGAGGAACGCGGCGGCTCCGAGTGCGGCGCCCGGCAGGCCCCATCGCGCCGCCCCCTCGAGCGGCACCAGGTACCCGACCACCCAGACGGGATCCGCCGGACCATCCGTCGCGAGCCAAACGAGGCCGACGATGACGAGTGCATCGAGCGCGAACGCGAGGACCCCGAGCGCCGTGAGCTGCGCGCCTTCCGCCTTGCGCGCGGCACCCGAGATCGCGACGTTCCCCACCGTCAGGCCGACGACGAGCGCGACGCCGAGGGGCAGCACGAACGTGGGGTCGCTCGCCCGGTCCCGGATCGCGAACCCGACTTGGACGGCTCCGAACGCGGCAACGATCCATCGCAGCACGACCAGACGCCGTTCCAGGAGGCGCGCATCATCGTCGCTTCGCACGGTGCCCATCCCCGGTTCTCCCGGCCGATACACTAGGTGGTCGAGCGGCTCCAACACCGCAACCAGCCACCCACTATGTTCGACACGCTGACCCTGCGCCTGGATGGCGTCTTCTCCAAGCTCCGAAAGCGAGGCAAACTCCACCCCAAGCAGGTGGACAATGCGCTCGCCGAGGTCCGTGCGGCCTTGCTCGAGGCGGATGTCGCCGTCGAGGTCGCCGACGACTTGCTCAACCGCGTCCGTTCGCGCGCGCTTTCGGAAGAGGTCCTGAAGAGCCTCACGCCGGCCCAACAGGTCGTGAAGGTCATGAACGAGGAGCTCACGGTGACGCTGGGCGGGGAGCACCGGCCCTTCACCCTCCCGGGTGCGTCACCGGTCGTCGTGCTGCTCGCCGGCGTGCAGGGGTCGGGCAAGACCACTGCGTGCGCGAAGCTCGCGAAACATCTGAAGTCGAAGGGACGACGACCACTCCTGGTCGGCGCGGATCTCGAGCGCCCGGCCGCCGTCGAGCAGCTCCGGACCTTGGGCCGGGAGATCGGCGTCCCCGTGTGGTCCGAGGGGCGCGATCCGATCAAGCTCGCGAAGAACGGCGTGAAGGAAGCCGAACGGACGGGCGCCGACGTCGTCATCGTCGATACCGCCGGGCGCCTGCACGTCGATCCCGACATGATGAAGCAGGCGAGGAAGATCAAAGACGTCACCAGGCCGGCGCACGTGTTGATGGCATGCGACGCGATGACGGGACAGGATGCGGTGATCCAGGCTCGCGAGTTCATGCGCGACGTGGATACGACGGGGTTCATCCTCACCAAGCTCGACGGTGATGCTCGCGGAGGTGCCGCGTTGTCGATGGCCGCGGTGACGGGTCGCCCGATCTTCTTCGTCGGGACGGGGGAGCGGTTGGACGACCTCGAGCCGTTCTACCCGGATCGGATGGCGGGACGGATCCTCGGCATGGGCGATGTCCTCACGCTGATCGAGAAGGCGCAGGACTCCGTCGATGCCGAGAAGGCGGCCGCCGCGGCCGAGCAGATGATGAAAGGACAGTTCAACCTCGAGGATTTCCTCGGCCAGCTCCGCCAGATGAAGCAGCTCGGCCCCATCCAAGACATCCTCAAGATGCTGCCCGGGGTGCCCGGCGGCAGGAGTGCCGTCAAGGAGATGGCCGATGCGGTGGACGAGGGAGAGCTCCGTCGCGCCGAGGCCATGATCCTGTCCATGACCCCCGAGGAGCGAAGGAATCCCGCTATCATCTCCGGGTCCCGCCGCCTCCGGATCGCCAACGGGTCCGGGACGACGACCGCCGCCGTCAACCAGCTCCTCAAGGACTTCGAGGGTGCACGGAAGATGATGCGGTCGATGATGGGCGGGAAACGGCTGCCTGGGATCGCGAAGGTCCCCGGCGCCCGGCCGAGGACGTAGGAGAGACGAACGACATGGCAACGAGGATCCGTCTGCGGCGGATGGGGTCGAACAAGCGACCGTTCTATCGCGTCGTGGTCGCCGACCAGCGGAGCCCGCGCGACGGGCGGTTCATCGAGATCATCGGCAAGTACCACCCGCTGCACGATCCGTCCGTGATCGAGATCGACCCGGACCGGGCCTTGCACTGGCTCATGGTTGGCGCTCAGCCGTCGAACCAGGTCCGGAACCTGATGACCAAGGTCGGGATCTGGGAGCGGTTCGTCGCCGAGCGGCCGAGGGCCGCCGTCTCGACCACCTCCAAACCGGAGCGGCCGGCGAGAGCGAAGCTATCGAAGAAGGCGCAGGCCAAAGCGGCGGAGGCGGCCGAACAACGCACCGAAGCGCCGACGGCCGTGCCGAAGCCGGAAGCAGCGCCGGAGGCAGAGGCCCCGCCGGAGCCGGACCAGGCGGCCGCAGAGCCAGCTGCGCCCGCGGCATCGACCGGTCCCGATCCCGACGAAGCGCCTGAGGCGGATACCGTCGGGGCGGACGTGCAGGAGACGCCCGAGGGCTGACGTGAGGGAGCTCGTCGAGTTCCTGTGCCGTGAGCTCGTCGACGACGCGGACGCCGTACGCGTCCACGAGGCGTTCGATGAGCGCGGGCCGGTCTACACCGTGACGGTGGGCCCGGGAGAGCTCGGGAAGGTGATCGGTCGAGGCGGCCGGACGGCCAAGGCGATCCGCACGGTCGTTCGCGCGGCGGCCACCCGGCAGCATGTTTCGGTCCGCGTCGACTTCGAGGATTGACGGTGGAGCGGCCGACGATCGTCGTCGGCGTCGTGCTCAAGCCTCACGGGGTGCGGGGTGAGGTGTCGGTGCAGAGCCGGTCGGACAACCCGGACCGTTGGACGTCCGGATCGATCGTGTTCGACGACACGGGCACGAGGTACCTGGTCACGGCCGCTCGCGCCCACGGGACGCGCCTGCTCGTTTCCTTCGAAGGGATCGCCGATCGGATGGCGGCGGAGGGCCTCCGGGGTCGGGAGATGCTCGTTCCGGAGTCATGGCTCCCCGACCTGTCCGACGGGGAGTGGTGGCCCCACCAGCTCGAAGGGTGTGAGGTGGTCACCGAACGCGGACGCGATCTCGGCATCCTGTCGGAGGTGATCGCCAACCCGGCCAACGACCTCTGGGTGGCGGTGGACGGGTTGGGGAACGAGACCCTGGTTCCCGTGCTGAAGGACCTTCTCGTCGACGTGGACCTTGCGACGAAACGGATCGTGGTCCGAGACGTTCCCGGGCTCACCGTCCCGCAGGATTAGAGCTCTGCGAGCTTCGCAAGCGCGTCGATCTTCCGCAGGACGTAGCGATGGCCGTCGCGGTGGACGAGGGCCCGTCGTTCCAACTCCGTCAAGATCCTCGTGACGTTCTCGCGGCTCCCGCCGCAGAGGCTCGCAAGATCCGCCTGCGTCACCTCGGGAACGACGACGCCATCGTCCGGGAGGTCGCCGAGGTCTGGGGTCACCATCTGCAACAACCGTTTCGCCACACGTCCCTTCAGGTCCAGGAAGAGGAGATCGTCAACGAAGGCTTGCTGTCCCTGGAGCTGTCGGGCGAGCGCCCTGATCACATCATGCGCCGCCGCCGATTCTCGGGTGATGAAATCGACGAAATCCTCACCCGCCGTCGCCCACACCTCGCAGTCGGCAAGGGCGAGCAGGCTGGCCGTGCGCGGCATCTCACCCAGGGGGCCGAGTTCACCCACGAATTGGGGGGTGTCCACGGTGGCGTGATAGACGCGCGAGCCGTTCAGCGCAACCGAGCTCACCTCGACCCGACCACCGAGCAAGAAGAACACGTCGGTCGCACGTTCCCCCTGGTGGCAGAGGTACGTCCCTCGCCGGTAATGGCGGATCGTTCCGCCCGAGGCGAACCGGGCGATCGCGACCGGCGTCACCCCCTTGAGCATGGAGGTCGCCGCCATGGCCTTCTCGAGCGGAGGTGCGACCGTCTTCCGTGGCACGGCCGTAGCGTCGCACACAGCGACGGTGCCCGGAAAGCAGGAAGACCCGGCCGAACGGCCGGGTCTTCCTCCCACTGGTTCGGAGCGTAGGCGTGTCTACCAGGCCCTCATCGCCTTCGTAGCCTTGATCGCCTTCGTGGCCTTGACGGCCTTCGTCGCCCTGACTGCCTTCGTGGCCTTGACGGCCTTCGTCGCCCTGACCGCCTTCGTCGCCTTGACCGCCTTCCGGGCGGTCCTCTCCACGCCGGCCGCAGCTTTCTCGCTCTTCTGCACGTCCTCTGGGAGCTTCGGGGTGATCCGTTTCTCCGCCATCGCCGTTCTCCTTCCGTCGGGGGTCGGACCCTCGATCTGACCCCCGAATCGTTGCACGGCCGTCGCGCGGCGCTGTGCCGGTGGTCACCGGAACCGGCGTGTCGTTCATCAATCCAGATGTGTGACACACGTCACACGATGGATGCGACGTTCGCCAGGGTCAGGTGTCGAGCTCGGGGAGTCGGATCGGGTCCGGCCGTGGTGTACAGGTTCCGCAGTGCAGAGCGTCCTCGACGACGAGGGCCTGCGTGGAGTCCGCGCCTCGGAACAGCTCGAGGATGTACGGGCGCTCCTTGACATGGTCCTCACAGATGCCACGACCGCAGAACCGGCAGGTGCCGACCGCGGTGCGATGGCAGGTCCAACAATCCACCCCTACCCCCCTTGGTTCCCTCAATGCTCCCACGTCTGTTCCGTGGGAGGCAGCAGCTCGTGTCGTTGGAATGCCTCGGCGATCACGCGGTCGAACCCCTCACGAGACAGCTGGAAGGCCCGAACCGGCGTGTGCGCGACGACGCTGGCGTTCCGCGGCTCGTCGTTGAGCAGCGCGACCTCGCCGAAATGGTCTCCGGGGCCCAGCCGGGTGACCGGAAGACCGTCGCGGATCACATCGACGCGGCCCGATCGGATCGCGTAGAAGGCATCGCCTGGCTCGCCTTGCTTCACGATGGCCTCGCCGGCCGACACGGTGAGCCATGCGCCGTGATCGATCAGTTCGCCGAGCGCCTCGGAAGCGAGATGCCGGAAGGTGGGGTGCTCACGAAGCTCTGCCATCGCTTGCAACGTCAGCCCGAACGCCGGCGCGTCGATCGAGTCCGCGAGCAATCGGTCGAACGTGCCCTCGTCGACCTCGAACAGCTCGACCTCGCCGTCAGCCCGCGCCGTCGCCGATCGCGGCGTCGATCCGAGGAGGCCGAGCTCGCCGAACGACTCTCCACGGTGGAGCTTACGGAGAACGTTCGTATCGCCCGTCTCGGGGTGTTCGGTCTCGATCGCGACATGCCCCGATCGGATCACATAGAACGCGCGCGCACGTTCGCCTTGCCAGAAGACCGCCTGTCCCGCCCGCACGGTGCGCAGGCGGACGCGGCCGGCGAGGTCGTTCAACACCTCTTCGGGGAGATCCTCGAAAGCTGGCAGCGCATCGATCAGCTGCGCGGCTTCGATCCTCCAACCGGTCTCGTATCGGAACCGGACCCTTCGGAACCCGGCTCGGAGCCTGCGCCAGAGGCTTCCGCCGAGCGCCAGGGCGCCTCGGATCAGCGGTCCGGCCACGAACACGGCCAGCAGGACGAGCAGGACGCGCGAGAACGGCCCCCCGTCCCAAAGGGCCTGAACGATGCCGCCGAACTGGGCTCGCCAGAAGTAGAACGCCGTGACGAGGACGAATGCCGCGAACAGCGACCCGATCAGGCCGTAGAGGGCCAGCCCGACCTCCTGCTTCGTGAACGGATCCCGCGTTCGGAGCTTGTGCCACAGGTCGTGCTGGATGAACTCGAGCGAACGCGGCCGAAGGTCAGGCACTTGGATCAGATCGGAGAAGATCCAGTATCCGTCGAGCTCGAGCAACGGCACCAGGTTGAGGAAGATGATGAACAGGTTCAGGAGGGCGAACCGATACAGGAAGGGCGCGGGCCAAGAATCGGGGAAGACGAACAACACGAACGAGGCAAGGCCTGCCAACACCAATTCTGCGAACGGCCCGGCGGCGAACATGAGGATCCGCGGCCACCGATCCATCATCAGACTGTCGGTCGCGGTGACGTAGAACGCCGGCCGCCCGAAGTAGATCAAGAAGCCGGCGCTCCCCACCGTCCGGCCGTAGTGCTTCTCGATGGATGCGTGACCGAGCTCGTGCGCGAACGTGAGGACGAACGAGAGGGCGATCAAGAGAGCCGATTCGGCCGGAGCGGCGGTGGCGTTCAAGTGGAACCGGCCCGATCTCTCCACCGCGATGAACGCCGCCAGTCCGCCGAACGCGACCCCGAGCATCGCGATGACTGCGGCGGGCCGGAACAGGATCCGCAGGAGGTGGTCGTCGATCCAGCCGACCGGTCTGTCGGGGCCTGCCCAGTCGATCTGGAGCGTCTTGGCGAACTTCCTGAGCTTGGGGAACGCCGTCCTCGACCGGTCGAGGGCTTGTGCGAGCGCGGTGTCCGTGTCGAACGGTGCCGGGTCGAGGAACCCTCCTTCATCGAGCGACTGGGTGAGCTCGACGATGGCGTCGGCGTCGAGGCCCCCCTCTTCGTCCAGCCGCTCGACGATGATGTCCGCGACGCTTCGGGACCCGTCCAGGAGGGGGAACAACTCCACATCTGAGGGCTGCAGCCGGAAGTGGACGGTTCGAGTGGGGTTGGCCACGATCGCGTAGTCGTCGCCCCACGGCAACCGGAACACCTTCCACTCGGTCCCTGCTGCGAGCTTGGGGTGGAAGGCGGTCGGGTCCAGTCGCTCCGACAAGGAGGCCCAGACGCCCTCCCTGTTTCCGTCCACCTCATCCTCCGGGTGCGCCTCGAGGACGCGCGGGACGTCGATCGCCGGAGCCGGAGCCCCGAGCCCAGTTGCAACGGCCCGATAGACGTCTGGACGTCGTCTCACGTCCGCGCGATGTCGGATGGTGTCGACCGTGATCAGGATCGCTGCAACGGCGATCACGGCGAGCACGATGTACTGCACCCGGTCCTCCCTCCGCGACGAACGGTCGTGCGCATCCTCCCCTTTGACGAAGGGGGCGCGCAACGTGAGGAGCGTCCGGATCGGCGTGTGACGACGGTCACACGCCGATCCGGACGAACGACACGTCTGATCGGTGCCGCACACCATAGGTGGCGGGCGCGAGCGGGCGTACGTTGGCTGCATCCGAAAGGTGGTGACGAAGATGATCAGCGGAGAGCTCGCGAAGTACCGGATCGAGGAACGGATCCGCGAGGGTGCGTCGGCGCGGAGCGCCCGACAGCTTGGAGCTCGCCGTGCAACCGAGCGCCGGGTGCGTGCCAGACGGCTGGTTGGGGTGGCGGCGGCCCTGTTGTCATTGCCGTTCAAGCACTAGGGAGGCGGGCATCCGGTCGTTCGGGGGCGGGGCGGTCGTGCGAACGACCGCCCCGCCCCACCCGTACGGGCGTAGCCTCGTCTCGTGCGGATAGACGTCTTCACCATCTTTCCCGCCGTCGCGGAGGGGCCGCTCTCCGGGAGCTTGCTCGGTCGCGCGATCGGCGCGGGTCTGCTGGAGGTGCAGGTCCACGACCTCCGTGAGTGGACGGCGGACCGGCATCGCACCGTCGACGATGCACCGTTCGGTGGCGGGCCGGGCATGGTCATGAAGCCGGAACCGTTCTTCGCGGGGGTCGAGTCGCTCGATCCGGACCGTGGCCGGGTGATCCTTCCGTCGCCCGCGGGCCGTCGCCTCGATCAAGCGCTCGTCCGCGAGCTGTCGTCCGAGGCTCACCTCACCGTCCTGTGCGGTCGCTACGAGGGCGTCGATGAGCGCGTCGTCGAGGGATTGCCGGCGGAGGAGATCTCGATCGGTGACTACGTGCTGTCGGGTGGTGAACTCCCGGCGCTCGTTCTGATCGAGGCCGTTACCCGACTCATCCCCGGGGTGATCGGGAAGGAAGCGTCCCATGAGCAGGATTCGTTCAGCTCGCGCCATCTCCTCGACCATCCTCACTACACCCGTCCCCAGGTGTTCCGTGGGTTGCAGGTTCCGGAGGCTTTGGTATCGGGGAACCACGGCGAGATCGATCGGTGGCGACGCGAGGCGGCGATCGAGAAGACCCGCCGGAACCGTCCCGATCTCAGGAACGATCGATCCGGCTAGGTCCAGCTCCGCGGCGAACGACGGCAGGCGAGCGGAAGGCCGCTGGTACACTCGGTGGCCGCCATGAACAAGACCGATCTGATCGAGCAGCCCTTCCTGCGCAACGACATCCCCGATTTCCGCCCGGGTGACTCCGTGAAGGTCCACGTCCGCGTCGTCGAGGGCAATCGCGAGCGTGTCCAGGTCTTCCAGGGCGTCGTGATCCGTCGTTCGGGCGGAGGGATCCGCGAGACGTTCACGGTCCGGAAGATCTCGTTCGGGGTGGGGGTGGAGCGGACGTTCCCGCTCCACTCGCCCTCGATCGCTCGCCTCGAGCTGCTCCAGCGTGGCCTGGTCCGTCGCGCCAAGCTGTACTACCTGCGCGACCTCCGTGGCAAGAAGGCGCGCATCAAGGAGCGACGGGTCGACGATGCGAAGCTCGCAGCCATGGAAGCTGCTTCGGTTGCAGGCGTCGAAACGGCGGACGCCGAGCTCCTCGACGTCGAGGTCGTCGACATCGAGACCGGCGACGCGATCGGCACAGATGCGGTGAACGGGACCGACGCCGAGGAGGGGTCCGATGTGGCGGATGACGCGGGGACGGGCGCGAAGGACGCCGACCAAGACACGACGCTCGACGGCGGAGCCGAGGAGCGGGCCGAGGGGTAGCCGGTGGCCGACCGGCCGCACGACCCTGACGAGCCGGCGATCGCCGTGGCCGAAAGCGATCCACCTGTTCGAGCGCCAGGTCGGAACGATCGGAGCGAAGCCTCCGGGTTCTGGCGTGAGCTTCCCGTCCTCGTCCTCGTCGCGCTCGTCGTCGCGATCCTCATCAAGACCTTCCTCGTCCAGGCGTTCTACATCCCGTCCGAGTCGATGGAGCCGACGCTGCGGCAGGGTGACCGGGTCCTCGTGTGCCGGATCTGCACCCATCTCTCGGCGATCCACCGAGGGGACGTCATCGTCTTCTCCGATCCGCACCCCGCACCGGATCGGGGGCGGGGAGCGGTGGGGGGGATCCTCCACTGGCTGGCAGAAGGCATCGGCGTCGCGCAGCCGGAGAACCCGGATTTCATCAAGCGGGTGATCGGGCTGCCGGGCGACACGGTCGAGATCAACGCCGGCGTGGTCTACGTCAACGGGGATCGGATCAACGAGCCGTACCTGGACCCGGAACGGGACACCCGTTCGTTCCCGAAACGGACGATCCCGGATGGGATGCTCTACGTGCTGGGCGACAACCGGGCGCACTCCGGCGATTCTCGCTTCGAGCCGCCGGAGGGCGTCGGGTTGGTGCCGGTCGACAAGGTGATCGGGAAGGCGTTCGTCAAGGTATGGCCACCGGGCAGATGGGGATGGCTGTAGCCGAGGATCTGGACCGGTACGAATCCACCCTGCGCGCGCAGGGGTTCGTCCGGATCGCCGGCGTCGATGAGGTCGGGCGGGGGGCGCTCGCCGGCCCGCTCGTCGCGGCCGCGGTGGTGCTTCCCGACGATTTCGATCGGACGGGGATCCGAGACTCGAAGCTGCTCACCGCCAAGCAACGCGAGGTGCAGTGTGAGCGCATCATGGCCGCATGCGTGTACACGATCCGGAAGATCGAACCCAACGTGATCGACGTTCGCGGGCTCCATCGCAGCAACCTCGCGCTGCTGCGCAGATGCGTGCGCGCGCTCGAACCGGTTCCGGACTACGTGCTGACCGACGGGTTCCCCGTGGCCAAGATGCCGTGCCCCGCGCTGGGAGTGAAGAAGGGCGACATGGTGGCGGCGAGCATCGCGGCGGCCTCGATCGTCGCGAAGGTCACCCGCGACCGGATCATGCGCCGTCTGCATCGCCACTACCCGGGATTCGATCTCGCGCACAACAAGGGGTACGGCACTCCGGCGCACCGGGCGGCGCTCCAACGTCTCGGGCCCACCCCGATCCATCGCCTCAGCTTCGCCGGGGTGGGCCAATCCGCCCTCCCCGGGTTCGCGTGAGCGAACCCTGAGCGCGCGTGAGAGCATGGATCGCCGATGGAAGACGACATCGAACGGTTCGAGGAAGAGCGCGAGCTGGAGCTCTACCGGGAGTACCGAGACGTCCTCCCGATGTTCACCTTCGTGATCGAGACGGAGCGACGCTTCTACCTCGCGAACAAGGTGGATCTCGAGCGGCTCGAAGGCGGATGGGTCAAGGTTGAGCTCAGCGATGCCTGGGTCTGGGACATGTTCCGGCCCGCACGTTTCGTCTCCACCGTCCGCGTGATGACGCGACGCGACGTCAACGTGGAAGAGCTGCGGCGCGAGGACGCCTCGAGCATCCTCGACACGACGGAGGGCTGAGACACCGGACCCCGAGCCGTGTCGGTGGGCGTCGATATCGTCTGGGCGTGGACGCACGGCCGGGAACGGGACGCTCCGGCGAGGCCGCGACGGAAACGCTCTACGTCCGGCAGGGGTACCGGGTCGTCGCGCGAAACTGGCGTTGTCGGATCGGAGAGCTGGATCTCGTCCTTCGGCGCGGCGATCTGCTCGTGATCTGCGAGGTCAAGACGCGGCGCGGCGCCCGATTCGGGGCTGGGTTCGACGCCGTCGATGCGCGGAAGCGTCGCAAGCTCCGCGCGGTCGGCGAGGCCTTCCTGCAACAGACGCGTCTCCGGCCGGTCGGCGTGCGATTCGACGTCGCGAGCGTGCGGTTGCGCCTCGATGGTTCAGCGGTCGTCGACGTGTTCGAGGACGCCTTCTGACAGGCGACGGAGCGCCGCGACCATCCCGTCCACGTCGCCGGCGCTCGAGAGGTAGTTGACGACGCCGGCCCGCAGGTAGGTATGGCCGCGCAAGCTGGTCACGCTGACCCAGGCCGCGCCGTCCAGCTCCAATGCCCGTTGCAGCTCGTTCTGATACGCATCGACGCGATCCGGGGGCCACCGATCCCAGCCCTCGGGCAGATGACGGAAGCACACGACGGAGAGCTCGGGCTCGACGGCCAGCTCGAGATCGGGAGCATCACGGAGCCGCGCGGCGAGGTAAGCCGCGAGGTCATCGTTGTCCTCGACGAGGGAAGCCAACCCGGTCGTTCCCAGATGCTTCCAGCTCATCCAGAGCTTCAACGCGCGGAACCGGCGTGTGCCCTCGATCGAATACTCGTACCAATTGAGAGGCTCGTCCTCCGGTCTGCTGGACGCGTAGTACTCGGGTGCCCGGTGGAACGTGCGGTGCAGATCGTCCCGCCGACGTACCACGAGTGCGCCGATGTCGTAGGCCTGGAAGAACCACTTGTGCGGATCGACCGTCACGGAGTCGGCGAGCTCCAGGCCGGGCACGCGGGCGGCGTCGCGCGGCGAGAGCCGCGCGGCGCCGCCGTAGGCGGCGTCCACGTGCAGCCACAGACCTTCGCTGCGCGCGAGGCCGGCCAGGTCAACCACCCGATCGACCGAGCCCGTGTTCGTTGACCCAGCGACCGCGCTGATCGCCAGCGGCGTCAGCCCGTCGGCACGATCCTCTGCGATCGTATCCGCGACCGTCCCGGCCTGCATCCGGAAGCGTTCGTCGGATGCGATAACGCGGAGCGTGCCGGCGGGGAAGCCGAGGATGTCCAGGCCGCGCTCCACGGAGAAATGCGTCTGGTCGCTCGCGTAGACTCGCACGCCATCGAGCTCCGCTCCGCGCGGCGCGTACTCGGTCCCGCGGATACGGGCGAGGTGGATATCGCGCGCGATCGCGAGCGCCATCAGGTTCGCCATCGCACCCCCCGACGTGAGGACGCCCCACGAGCCGGCTCCCAACCCGACGACGTCCCGGAGCCAGCTGACGACCTCCTCCTCGACGAACGCGCCGACCGGCCCTGCGTGCCACACGTCGACCCCCTGATGGAGCCACTGGGCGAGCACCTCTCCACCGATCGACATCGCCAGGGGAGGCGGCGTGAAGTAGCTGAACGCGCCCGGGAATTGCGCGTTGAACGTCATGGGTGCGACACGCTCGCGGAACTCCGCCAGGACCTCATCGGCCGAGCTTCCGACCCTCGGCGCGGGGGTAGGTTCGTTCGAGGGCCCGAAGAAGCGGCTTCGCGAATCCGGATAGCGCTCGCGCTGGATCGGGCGGACCATCGCCTGGCCATAGAGCCAGTCGAGGGCTTCGGTCCAGATCGCCGCTCCGAACCGCTCCAGGCTCGTCCGTGAGACGTCGGCGTCACGGATGTCGAGGAGCTCGGGATCGGGGACCGGGAAACCGTCTCGTGGCACGGCGGGGATGCTACCGGGGTGTGACGGGGGTCACGGTTCCGTCCCGCGCCAGGCCGTAGCGTCGCAACATGTACGGACGAGTCATCGGTGTGACCGTGCTCGGCGTCGGCGGCCATCCGGTCACCGTCGAAGCGTTCGTCGGGCGGGGTCTCCCATCGTTAACGGTGACGGGCCTTCCCGGTGCGGCGGTCCAAGATGCACGGGATCGGATCAGGCCGGCGGTCGAACATGCCGAGCTCGAGTGGCCGCTGCGCCGTGTCGTCGTCAACCTCGCCCCGGGCAACCTCCGGAAGGAAGGCGCCGGGCTCGACCTTCCGATCGCCGTCAGCGTCCTGGTGGCGACACGGCAGGTCCCGCCGAAGGCCGCCGCCGGGCAGGTCTTCTTCGGCGAGGTGTCGCTGAAAGGGGAGGTGCTTCCCACGCCGGGCGTGATCTCGGTCGCCATCGCGGCCGCGCGTCGGGGACTCCGCGGCGTGATCGTCCCGGCGGCCAACGCCGTCGAGGCTGCGCAGGTGGACGGGCTCGCCGTAACGGGCGTGGCAACGATCCAGGACGTGGTCGGGTTCCTCCGAGGGACCTGGCGCCCGCAGGAGCTCGCGACCACCGTCGTCGAGTCGGCTCGAACAGGCTCCGCGGATCTGTCGGAGGTGCGCGGTCAGGACGAGGCGCGACGCGCTCTGGAGGTCGCTGCGGCCGGCGGCCACAACCTCCTGATGGTCGGGTCGCCCGGAGCCGGCAAGACCATGCTCGCCCGGCGTCTCCCGACCATCCTGCCTGATCTCACCCGAGAAGAGGCGCTGGAGGCCACCCAGCTGCATTCGGTGGCAGGCCTGCTCGCGGGGCGCGGACTCTTGCGCGAGCGGCCCTTCCGTGCGCCGCACCACTCGGTCTCCACCGCGGGTCTCCTCGGCGGAGGTTCGACCGTGCTCCGGCCGGGTGAAGCGAGCCTGGCGCACCGTGGAGTCCTGTTCCTGGACGAACTGACCGAATTCCGACGTGACGCCATCGAGGCGCTCCGGCAGCCGCTCGAAGACGGACGGATCGTCGTGACTCGCGCAGGCGGATCGGTGTCGTTCCCCGCTCGATTCACCCTCGTGGCGGCCGCCAACCCCTGCCCATGCGGTTTCTCGGGTGACCCTCGTCGGTCGTGTCGTTGTCGGCCTGATCAAGAGGATCGCTACCGCCAGAAGCTCTCCGGACCCCTGTTGGACCGGATCGACCTCCGGCTCTCGATCCCTCGTCTCACCAAGGACGAGCTGCTCGGCGCATCAGCCGGGGAGCCGTCGGCGGTCGTCCGAGATCGGGTGATCGCGGCACGCGATCGGCAGCGTCGTCGCTACTCGGCGCTGGCGATCACCTGCAACGCGGACCTGCCGGGACCGATCGCGCGCCGCGAGGCGCAGCTCTCCCCCGGGGCGGAACGCCTGCTCGGCAGAGCGGTCGAGCACATGGCGCTCACCGGACGCGGTTTCGATCGTGTGGTCAAGGTCGCGCGGACGGTCGCTGATCTCGCGGGGGACGAACGAGTGTCCGAAAGCCATGTCGCCGAGGCGTTGTCCTACCGGACGGCGTTCGAGCAGGACGAGAGTCTGCCGCGTGCCGGATGAGGTCCCCGCCGGTTTCCCCGACGGATTCGGCCAGGGTCCCGGGGAGACCGATGCCCTGCTGCTCCTTCGCTGCCTTCTCGGCCCGACCCCGCGTGCGCTCCATGCGCTCATCTGGGGAACGGGGAGCGCATCCCGTGCCCTCGCCCGCATCCGCGCCCGGGGCGCTGGCTCGGACAACGATCGAGCCTTCCTGGCGAACGCCGACGTCGGCGTGATCCGAAGGCGTCTCGATCGGGTCGGTGCTCGGTTCGCAGCGCCGGGAGATCCGGACTATTGCCCGGCGTTCCTCCGCCTGGCGGATCCACCGATCGGTGTCTTCGCGCGAGGGGGTGCCCTCGGCCACGGTGATGACCGTGTGGCCGTCGTTGGCTCACGGCGCCCGACCGCCACCGGGACGGAGGTCGCCGTGGACCTCGGAAGGGGCTTGGCCGTCGCAGGTGTGGTCACGGTAAGCGGCGGCGCCGTGGGGATCGATGCCGCGGCACATCGAGGGGCGCTCGACGCGGGCGGTAGCACGGTGGCCGTCCTCGGGTCCGGGATCGACGTCGCACACCCAGCACGCAACCGAGGCTTGTTCGAACGCATCGAAGCATCAGGAACGCTGATCAGCGAGTACCCCCCCGGGGCCCCGGCCGAGCCGTTCCGTTTCCCTGCTCGGAACCGCCTGATCGCCGCGCTCAGCCGAGGGGTCGTGGTCGTCGAGGGTGCGGCTAAGAGCGGAACCCGGATCACGGCCGAACATGCCGTCGACCTCGGTCTGGATGTCTTCGCGCTTCCGGGACCGGTGACGAGCCCACTGGCGGAGACGCCGCTGGGGCTGATACGCGACGGCGCCACCATGATCCGAGGGACCGCCGACCTCCTGGAGGACCTCGGGCTCGAAGGCCGCGTCTTCGAGGGGGGCGTCCCCAGGGGGCTCTCGGCCGACGAACACAGGGTCCTTGCGATGCTGGCCACCTCGATGCTCCCGACCGCCGTCGCGCGCGCCACCGGACTGCCGGTCGCGGACACCCTGACCGTCTTGATCGGGCTCGAGCTCCGCGGGTTTATCCGCGGCGTCGGCGGCCGGTTCGAGCGGACCTTCGCGGCAGCGCGTACCCAGCCGACGGGCTGAACGGCCTCGGGGTCGCGCGGCGGCGGACACCCGTCTGGGTGATTGCGCGTGGTCCGAAGCGCTGGAACGATAACGGGGACCTGCGCCGGCCATCCCCGGGCGGGACCGGAGAGAGACCTCGTGGAACAAGACGCCCTTCCCCCGTCGCAGCTCCAGCTTGTGCGCGCGTTCGCCGATCACCTCCGACTGGAACGCCACCTCTCGTCGCACACCGTCGTCGCGTATCAGCGGGATCTGGTCCACCTCGCGACCTTCCTCCATCGGGGCGGATCCTCGCTCGAGGAGGCCGACCGCGCCGTGCTCCGTGGCTTCCTGGCACAGCAACACACGCTCGGTTACGCCCGAGCTTCGATCGCACGTCGGGTCGGTGCGATCCACACCTTCTATCGATGGGCGTTGGCGGATGGGCGGCTGCCCCACGACCCATCCGCTTCGTTGGGGAGACCGAAGGTGGTCAACCGACTCCCGACCGTTCTGCGACCGAGGGAAGCGCAGGCGTTGGTCGAGGCGCCGCCCACGGCGGACGACTTCGGCGACGAGGAGGCGATGAGCCACGCCGTCGCGCTCCGCGACCGTGCCGTGCTCGAGCTCCTGTACGGCTCGGGTCTGCGCGTGAGCGAGGTTGCGGGACTCACCGTCGACAGGGTCGACCTGTCTCGCGGGCGGGTCCTCGTGATGGGCAAAGGCTCGAAGGAGCGCGAGGTCCCGATGTCGGATCCAGCCATCGAGGCGGTACGGCAGTGGGTCTCGGAGGGCAGGTCCGCGTTGGCCACGGGGTCGTCGTCGCTCTTCTTCAACCGCAAGGGGCGACCGATCGGGCCACGCGATATCCGGGCGCTTGTGGAAGGATATTCGGGACGCCTGCTGCCGGGGCGTCGGGTCACGCCGCACACGTTGCGGCATTCGTACGCGACGCATCTGCTGGAAGGAGGAGCCGACATCCGCGCCGTGCAGGAGCTGCTGGGGCATGCGACCGTTGCCACCACGCAGCGCTACACGCACGTATCGCGTACGCGACTCTTCGAGGCCTACGAGCGCTCCCATCCGAGGGCATGAACGTGGCGACGACGAAGAAGGCGCCGGCGAAGGTCGCAACCAAGGTTGCGACGAAGACCGCGACCCGGACCGGGACCAAGACGAAGGTCCGAGCGAAGGCGGGACCCGCGCCGGTCACCATCCCTCCCCACGTGGACGCTGAGCTCGCAGAGGTGTGGCACGCCTTCAAGGGGAGTGCGGCGATCGCTGCTCGCGAGAAGCTGATCTTGCATTACGCCCCGCTCGTGAAGTACGTGGCGAGCCGCGTCGCGACGGGTCTCCCCGCGAGTGTCGAACAAGCAGATCTGGTGTCCTACGGCATGTTCGGACTGATCGATGCGCTCGAGAAGTTCGAGCCCGGACGTGGGAACAAGTTCGAGACCTATGCGATCCCGCGGATCAAGGGCGCCATCATCGATGAGCTCCGTGCGATGGACTGGGTGCCGCGTTCGGTCCGCTTCAAGCAGCGCGAGATCGAGAAGGCGCTCGCGGACCTCGAGTCTATGCTCAAGCGCCAACCGACCGAGAGCGAGCTCGCCGGACGGCTCGGGATCTCGCGAACCGAACTACATCAGGTCGTCACGCAGATCTCCTTCGTCTCGGTGCTCGCGCTCGACGAGACGGTCAACGTCGGTCAGGACCGGGGCGAGACCGTGTCGTTGATCGACACCCTCGCCGACAAGGCTTTCGATCCCAGCACCGGCGTGGAATCGCAGGAGACCCGCGGACTGCTCGCCGCAGCGATCAACTCGCTCTCCGAACGCGAGAAGATCGTCGTGACCTTGTACTACTTCGAAGGGCTCACCCTCGCCGAGATCGGCGAGATCCTCGGCGTCACGGAGTCGCGTGTCTGCCAGATCCACACGAAGGCCGTGGGCGTTCTCCGCGGTCAGCTTTCCGAGGTCGATTGAGCGCGTTCGATCTGTGACCTCGGTCACGGTGTGCCATCAGCCCGTGGCCTAGCGTCCGGCGGATGCGACGAGCTCTCAGGATCATCGTGCCTCTCGCCGTGCTGCTCTCGGCGATCCCGGTCATGAGTCTGCCGACGGCGACGGCCGCGACCACCGGAGGCTGGACGTGGCCGGTGGTCGGCCCGGTGATCCAGGGGTTCGATCCACCCGACACACCGTACGGAAGCGGGCATCGAGGGATCGATATCGCGGCCACCGTCGGCACGACGGTCGTGGCGCCCACCGACGGAACCGTCACCTTCGCCGGTCCTGTCGGTGGGCATCTCTTCCTCACGATCGATCACGGGGCAGGCCTGTCTTCCACGTATTCGTGGCTGTCCGCGAACCTGGTCAGGAAGGGAGATCGTGTCCTCGCCGGCCAGCCGATCGCGCTCACCGGATGGGGCCATCCCGGTGCGCCGATCCCGCATCTGCACCTCGGCGTGAAGCTCGACGGCGTGTACGTCGACCCGCTCTCCTACCTCGGCCCCGTTTCGCTCGCCACGTTCGTCCGACTCGCTCCCTTCCCGTGAGCTCGCGCGGCCGCCGCGGAGGGTGGCCCCGGTAGGATGACGGACCTTGCGCTCTCGGCCGATCATCCGATCGATCTCAGCGGCTTTCCTGGTCGCTGGGATCGCTTCCACTGCAGGGGCTTCTACGCAACCCACCCCAGCGTGGACGCAGTACCAAGGCGGAGCCCGGCACGCCGGCGTCGTGGCGGTGGCGCCGGCGCCTCCGTTCCGACCGGCGTGGCAGAGCCCGACCGGCATCGGCGATGAGACCCATATCGCCGGTCTGCCCGCTCCGGTGATCGCGGGCCGCGATGCGATCATCGTCGACCGCGATGATGTGACCGCCATCGACATCGTCACCGGGACGACGTCGTGGACGGTGCCGCGAGCGCTCGGGCCGAGCGCTCCGGCCGCCGTCGCCGTGGGCGACGGCGGCCGCACCATGGTCCTGTACACGGAAGGTGGAGGGGATCGTTCCTCCTCGGCCAGCGCGACACCGACCCCAACGCCTTCAGGAACCGGCTCGCTCGCGACGACCGCCTCACGCTCGAACCTGGTGGCGATCGACGGGACGTCTCGGCGCGAGCTGTGGCGTCGACAGCTCACCGACGTGAGCACGACCGGGCCAACGGTCGACGGCGGTCTCGCGGTGATCGGTGCCGACGACGGGACGGTGACGGCCGTCGACCTCTCGTCGGGCAAGACCAGGTGGCACACGGACGTCGGCGATGTCGTCGACACGCCCGTCGCCGCCGACGCGGGGGTCGTCTACGCCTCCGTGCATCCGAGCAGCCGGCAGCCTCCGTCGGTGGTCGCCCTTGGGGAGGCCGATGGGAAGGAGCGCTGGCGCTACACCCCGAGCACGTCGGGGCTCGTCGCAGGCGCTCCGACCGTCTCGGCCGGAACGGTGTACGTGACGCTGTCGGACGGGACGGTTCGCGCCGTGGCGGTTGACACGGGTCTCGAACGGTGGGCCGCCAAGCTCAACACGGTGGCGGTCGCCGGGGCACCCGCCGTCTCCGGCGATGCCGTCGTGGTCGCGGACACGCGGGGCGAGGTCTACCGATTCGATCCCGCGACCGGCGAGCGTCGCTGGGACTTCGCCCTCAACACCCCGCAGTACGGCCCGGCCGTCATCACCGGCTCCGCCGTCCTGATCGCCGACGGGTCGGGCGAGCTCAGCGCGCTCGATCCGACGAACGGTGACCGGATCTGGCGTCAGAGCCTCGGGCTGGGGCCGCTCCTCGCGATCGCCGTCGCGCCCGAGGCCGTCGTGGTCGCGAGGACGGGAGCAGCCGCGGGGCTGGTCGGCCTCACCGCCGATCCGAGCGGCGTCCTGATCGATGAGCGTAGCCCGACGATCGTGGCGCCCGGGTCGCTGGCGCTCGATTGGGCGGCCGCCGCGCTCCCGCTGATCGTGATCCTCGCGCTCGCGGGTCGGTTCCTCATCGTGCGTCTCGGACCGCCCGACTTCGACGTGGGCGTGCCGACCATCGTCGACGCCGGCGACGGCTGGGAAGACGACGAAGGCCAGACGTGATGGGTCACGCGCGATGAGCAACCGTCGCAAGAAGCAGCAGCGTCGACCGA
>DASWDB010000174.1:0-9344 GCA_036395715.1 Actinomycetota bacterium
AGGTGTTCGGGGGGGGCGGCGGCAAGCGAGGAGGCACGGCAGTGGGGACAAGGACTCGTCAGGGACGAAGCGGACGGGGCAAGAAACGAGCGCGCCTCAAGGTGTGCTAGATGTCAGAGCCGACCGGAGCAGGCGGTGGGAGGGGCGCGGTCGAGACCTCGGCCCGTGTCCCCCTCGACGCGACCCATAGGACGCCGAGCCCGAAGATCGAGACCAACGTCCACACAGCCCCACCGAGGAACGGGACCAACCCAAGCACACGCACGATCCCCCACCCGGCCAGGAACGCCAGCAAGCGAGACGTCTGCTGCTGTTTCACGATCATCCGCCCGATCGCGTGTGCGCCGGCGACGTACCCGACCGTGTAAAGGAGCGCAAGGGCGAGCAGCAGGAACAACCCCAGCGGGATAGCGACCACGACCACTAGGAACAGGACGGCCACGAGGGGCAGGAGGAAGAACACGGCAACGCCGAGTCCGATCGAGGCTCCCGTTCGCTCGCGGAAGGCCCGGACGATCGCGCCGTCTAGAGCCGGGGCGATGAGTAGGAGGAGCATCCCGAGCACGAGCGTGGAGACCGAATAGCCGATCCACCACGCGATCCGACTGGCGAACCCGATGTCGCCGACATCGAACCGGGTAGCGACGCGCTGTCGCTGTCCGGTGATGGTGGCGCCGGACTCCACCGTCGGTGTGTCCGTGGTGACGAGGTTGCCCCCGATCGCGGCGCCCGAACGGACCGTGACCGCCCCGCTGAAGACGACGACGTCACCCGCGACGTGTCCGGAGATATCGGTCCTGCCGTCGAACACCACGAGGGATCCCGTGACCGTTCCCTCGATCGTCGCCGGGCCGTGGAAGATCAGCGCCGTATCCACGGTTTCGCCCTGTCCCACGACGAGTTGACCGCTCAGCACCACCTGGTCGCGAGAGGTGACGTCGGTCGTTGCGCCCAGGGCGGAGGCCGGCACAGCAAGGAGCACCACGAGCGCGAACGCGAGGAGCGACGTCCGGACGAGTTGACGGATCCGCGTGTGCACCGATCCCCTCCTCAGCGATGCTGCCGCTCAGCCTATGGCCCCCCGATCGCGTGCGCAAAGCGGGCCGGTCGATCGGACTCCCTCTGGCGGTCACGGGCGTCGGCACATAGGGTGGCAGTCCGCAGGCCCGCACACGTCGTCGCAGAAGGAGACAGGTGTCCGAGGGACTGCGCAAGAGGGTGCTGGTGACCGTATCGGCGGGCGCCGTGATCGGCGTCGTCGAAGTGGTCCTCGCGATCTCGTTCGCCGTGCTCGTCTTCAGCGGCTACCTCGAGGATGCGCGCCCCTCCGGGATCGGCATCTACCTCGTCGCAGCGTCACTGACCCTCGCGATCCTCGCGCTGAGGGCGGGTGTCCGGGGTGTGGTCGGAAGCGTGCAGGATGCAGCCGTCCCCGTGCTCGCGATCGTCGCGTCGAGCGCGGCCTTGGACGCGTTCGGGGGCGTCGATCAGGCCTTCCTCACCGTGGTCGCGGCGACCATGATCGTGACGCTCTTGACGGCGTTGACGTTCCTGCTGCTTGGGACGTTCCGGCTGGGCAACCTCGCACGGTTCATCCCGTATCCAGTGGTCGGTGGCTTCCTGGCGGGTACCGGATGGCTGCTCATGAAGGGGGGTCTCGCGGTCGCCGCGAGCACGGATCCACAGCTGGGCACGATCGGCCAGTTCGTGGACCCGTTCGAGCTGGTCCGCTGGATACCGGCCCTCGCGTTCGGCGTCGTCTTGCTGGTCGCGACCAGGGTGGTGAGGCGAGCACTGGTGATCCCGGCCGTCCTCGTCCTCGGGATGGTGGGTTTCGCGATCGGCGTGCTCGTCACCGGGTCCTCGATCCAGGAAGCGCGAGAGGGTCTCTGGCTGCTGGGTCCGTTCCATGCCACACGGCTGTGGCAACCATGGACCTACCGCGCACTCACCAGCAGCGGCACCGATTGGTCGGCGGTGGTGCATCAGCTCCCCGGGATCGCCACCGCGGTGTTCGTCGCCGTGATCGGGTGCCTGTTCAACGTGGGCGGCGTCGAGCTGCTGCTCCACACGGATCTCGACTCCAACCGGGAGCTCCGCGACGCGGGATTGGTGAACGTCGTCTCCGGTCTCTTCGGAGGGATCCCCGGGTACCACGCACTGAGTCTCACGGCTCTCGGCCAGCAGATGGCCGTCGACGGGCGGGGAGCCGGTCTCGTGGCCGCACTCGTCCCCCTCGCGACGGTCCTCTTCGGCGCCTCGCTCGTGGGATTGATCCCACGCATGATCGTCGGGGGCGTGCTGGTGTTCGTGGGCCTGTCGCTCCTGGTGGCGTGGATCGTCGACATGCGCCGCTCGCTACCGCTGGGCGAGTACTTGATCACCCTCACGATCGTGCTGACGATCGCGACCAAGGGCATCCTCACCGGTCTCGAGGTCGGCCTGATCCTCGCGGTCATCCTGTTCGCGGTCAACTACGGTCGGATCGACCTCGTGCGAGATGTCGCGTTCGGGACCACGTTCCGAAGCAACGTCGACCGCCCTTCCGGCGACCGAGTCATCCTGGAAGGCCTCGCGGACCGCGTCCAGATCCTCCGACTGAACGGGTTCGTGTTCTTCGGGACGGCCAGCGGGCTCCTCGAGCGGATCCGCAAGCGCGTCGAGTCCGGGCCGATCCGGTTCCTCCTCATCGACCTGCGGCGCGTCACCGGTGTGGACGCATCGGGCGTCTTCGCGTTCAGGAAGGTGGCGCTGCTCGCGGAGGCGAACGGATTCGAGATCGTCTTCGCCGGCGTCCCGGACCGGGTTCAGGCGCAACTTCGACACGGTGGACTGATCGCCTCCGATGGGGTGGTGCGGTTCGAGCCGGACCTGGACCACGCCCTGCAGCGGAGTGAAGACGAACTGCTCGCGGAGGCTCCTCCCGGCGCCGCGCGCCATTCCCCGGACGGTGTGGGCTCCTCCGGCCTGCCGTCTCATCTCGAGCCCTATCTCGAACGTCGGTCGCTCGCCGAGGGGACGGTGCTGTTCCGACAGGGAGATCGGCCCGACGACGTGTTCGTCCTGGAGTCGGGCCGGCTTCGGGTGGAGTGGGCGACGCCCGATGGGACGCGGGTGCGCCTCAGCACGGTGCGTCCCGGGGTGATGGTGGGAGAGGTGGCGTTGTACACGGGTCTTCCTCGAACGGCCGACGTGGTCGCCGAGGTGCCGAGCGTCGTGCTCGGGCTCAGCCGAGCCTCGATCGAGCGATTGGAAGCCGAAGAGCCGGAACGAGCAGCAGCGCTGCACCGGTGGCTCGCGACGACGCTGGCCGTGCGGTTGACCGATGCGCAACGGGTCTACTCCGCCTTGCTTGACTAGCGGTCCATCTCGGATCGGATCGCCGCGGGATTCACGGATTCGTAACCTCGGAACGGCCGCGACGGCCCGCGCACCTCGTACCGTTGACGTATGGCAGAGCCCATCGGGATCCCAACGGACGGAGCCGCTCGCGCCGCCGTGCTCGCGTTGGTGGCACACGACGAGAAGAAGGACGAACTGTTGCGCTTGGCGCGCCGGTACCGGTCAACCCTCGAGCGGCTCGAGCTCATCGCGACCTCACACACCGGCTCACTCCTGGCGGCGGAGCTCGATCTGCCGATCCAGATCATGCAGAGCGGTCCACAGGGAGGCGACGTCCAGATCGGCGCTCGGATCGTGACCGGCGAGGTGGACGCCGTGGTGTTCTTGCGTGATCCGCTTACGGCCCATCCACACGAGCCCGACATCCAGGCGTTGCTGAAGATCTGCGACGTCCACGTCGTGCCGGTGGCCACCAACCTCGCCTCCGCGGAGATCCTTCTCCGGTCGCTGACACAGGCGATCTGGTGGGGACGTGAGGCGGCCTCGGCGCCCGCCTGAGGACGACATGAGCGCCGGCCAGTGCGAGCGGCCGTTTCGTCAGTAGCCTGCGGTGCTGCCGAAGTCGATCGGGATGCACGCGCCGGTGATCGGGGCGGCCTCGGGCGATGCGAGGTAAACGATCAGCGCCGCGATCTCCTCCGGCCGGATGAACCTGGCGCGACCCTTCTGCGGATAGCTCCCGAGCAGCGCGGCGAGGTATCCCTCCGGGTCGCCACCGCCGTAGTCGCGCGCCTGGCCCGCGAGCATGGGCGTGTCGACGTCGTTCGGGCACACCGCGTTCACGCGGACACCCTTCGGCGCCAGCTCGAGGCCGAGTGACCGCGTGAGGAGCGACACCCCGCCCTTCGAGGCGGTATAGATCGCGGTTTCGGCCGTCCCGACCAGGCCGGCGTCGGACGAGACGTTCACGATGCAGCCTTCCGTCTGCTCGAGGTGCGGGATCGCGAACCGGCAGGCGAAGAACGTCCCTTTGAGGTTCACGTCGATCGTGTGGTCCCACAGTTCCTCGGTCATCTCGGCGGTCGGGCCCTCGACCCACACGCCGGCGCAGTTGACGAGCACATCCAGCCGGCCGTATCGATCGACCGTTTCGGCCACCATCCGCTCGCAGTCCGCCACGATCGTGACATCGGCTACCACCGTGTCGGACGCCGATCCCAGCTCGGCCAGCGCTTCTGCGGATCGGTCCGCGGAGACGACGGTATCCCCCGCGGCGATGAATCCCTCGCCGGTCGCGCGGCCGATCCCGCCTGCCCCACCCGTGATCAGCACGATCCTCGACACGATGCCCCCCTCAGCCGGCGACCCCGCCGCCGTCGACGGGGAGCGCGGCCCCGGTGATGAAGGAGGCCTCGTCGCTCGCGAGGAACAGAACCGCGCGGGCGACCTCTTCGGGTGCGGCGACACGCGCGATCGGCCTGCCCTCCACGGCCCAGCGCACGTATTCGTCCCACGACATGCCCTTGCTCTTCGCGTCGTCGTGCTCCATCGGGGTGTCGGTGTCACCCGGGCACACGGCGTTCACGCGGATGCCCTGCGGACCGTGGTCGAGCGCCATCGCCTGCGTCATGAGGACCATGCCGCCCTTCGCCGCGCAGTACGCGACCGCCTTCTCGCCCCCGACCAGCCCCCAGCCCGACGAGCAGTTCACGATCGAGCCGGAGCCCTGGGCGATCATGTGCGGCAGCGCGAACTTCGACATCAGGAACGCGCCCTTGAGGCTGGTATCGACCTGGTCGTCCCACTCCTCCTCAGAGCAGCCGATCGCGTCGTTCGCCACGTAGACACCCGCGTTGTTGAACAGGACGTCGAGCCGTCCGAACGTTCCCACGGTCTCGTCGACCGCGCGCTCGCAGTCGTCCGCCCGCCGGACGTCTGCCCGAACGAAGACGGCCTGCCCCTCTGCCGAGCGGATCCGCTTTTCGACGGCGTGACCTCGAGCGGCGTCACGCCCGATCACCGCGACGCCGGCGCCTTCCTCGGCGAACAGGACCGCCGTCGCCTCGCCGATGCCCGACGTCGCCCCGGTGATCAACGCTGCCTTACCCGCAAATCGCATCGCTCCGCTCCCACGCCGGCCGAGGTGGGGACGATATCCGACCCACCGCGAAGCGGGTACCTGCTTTGGCTGAACCTCTCCCATGCAACCTCGCCAGCCGTATCCTTCCTCCGCGGCGAGATCGACCAGCTTCCGCGGATCCTTCACGCTGAACCTGTCGATTCCGGCGCTCTCGTTCGTCTTAGGGGCGACCCGTTCCCTAGAGGGAGGAGGAAGCGATGAAGTACATGCTGTTGATCCATCAAGGCGACGCCCCGACGCCGCGGTCACCCGAGGCGTGGGCGACACTGTCGGAGGACGAGCAGAAGGCCGTCTTCGCCGACTACCAGGCGATCAACCAGACCCCCGGCGTCACCCCCGGCCTCGGGCTGGATGCTCCCGAGACGGCGACCACCGTGCGGGTACAGGACGGCAAGACGCTGACCACCGACGGTCCGTTCGTCGAGCTCAAAGAGGCGGTCGGGGGCTACCTCGTCTTCGAGGCCGACGACCTCGACGCCGCCATCGAGCTGGCTGCGCGGATCCCGGCGGCACGGCTCGGTGGTGCGATCGAGGTGCGCCCGATCGTGGAGTGGTAGCGATCCTCGAACAGGTCTTCCGCGACCAGTGGGGGCGCGTTCTCGCTGCGTTGATCGGCTTCCTCGGCGATTTCGACCTCGCCGAGGAAGCCGCGCAGGAGGCGTTCGCGATCGCCGCAGAGCGGTGGCCGCGCGACGGAACGCCGACCAGCCCCGGCACCTGGCTGGTGACGACCGCGCGCAATCGAGCCATCGATCGGATCCGTCGCGATCGCACCCTGGCGGCGAAGACCCGGCTGCTCCAGGTGCCGGAGCCGGCTGAGGGCATGGTGAGCGCGACGACCTTCCCGGACGAACGACTCGAGCTCATCTTCACGTGCTGCCACCCAGCGCTCGCCGTCGACGCGCAGGTGGCCTTGGTGCTCCGGACGCTCGGAGGTCTAACGACCGTCGAGATCGCCCACGCGTTCCTGGTGCCCGAGCCCACGATGGCGCAACGGCTGGTACGGGCGAAGCGCAAGATCAAGGCCGCCGGGATCCCGTTCCGGGTGCCTCCCGAGCACCTGCTGGCCGACCGGCTCGTGTCTGTGCTCGCGGTGGTCTACCTGATCTTCAACGAGGGTTACCGTGGCCGCGGCGAGCTGGCCGCGGAGGCGCTCATGTTGGGGCGGGCGCTCGCCGAGCTGATGCCCGACGAACCGGAGGTGCACGGATTGCTGGCGATGATGCTGTTGCTCGACGCCCGCCGCGAGGCGCGCTTCCGGAACGGCCAGATCGTGTTGCTCGTCGACCAGGACCGCTCGCTCTGGGACGCAGCACAGATCGCCGACGGCCGTTTCGTGCTCGACCGAGCCCTCGAACTTCGCGGCCGTGGTCCATACGTCGTGCAGGCGGCGATCGCGTCCCTCCATGCCGCGCAGCCGCTCGATTGGCCCCAGATCGCGGCGCTCTACGGCGAGCTTGCTCGCCTCACCGACTCGCCGGTCGTCGAGCTGAGCAGGGCCATCGCGGTCGCCGAGGCGCGAGGTCCCCAGGAAGGCCTCGATATCGTCGATCGCATCGCTCTGGAGGACTACCACTATCTGCACTCGACGCGAGGCGAGTTGCTGCGTCGCCTCGGGCGTACCGCAGAGGCTCGGGAGGCGTATGGGCGCGCGCTGACGTTGGTCCACGATGAAGCCGAACGGCGGCTGCTCGAGCGGCGGCTCCAGGAGCTCGGCACGGCCGCCGGCCGCTGATCGGGACGGGCGCGCTACCCCACGTCCGTCGGCTGAGCGGGCCGGAGAAGTGCCAGGAAGATCAACAGGCTGCTCACCAGCAGCGCCGGGACGTACATGGTCACGATCACCCAGTTCACGCCGAGTGGGTATGTGAATACGCTGAAGCGGATCGACTGGATGATCGCGTTCACGGTGTCGAGCATCCCGACGGTGACGCACACCCAGACCAACGCGATGGCATAACGGAGGTGCGCGCGAAGCGCGATCAACGCCAGGAGGGCCAGGGCTGCGGTCGTCATGTCTCCATACCCGATCATCTCGCGGAACTCCGTTGACACGCCGGGCCCGACGGCTCCGGGTGCCAGGATCGATCCGCCGACGATACGGAACGCATGGACCCAGAGCAACGGTGCCAACGCCGCCGCGAGCGGGAGCCGTGAGAGGCGCGGGGCGACGTACCAGACCGCGATCAGCGAATACGCGACCAAACTCAACGTGAACTGGGTGCCGAACAGCGCGGTCGGTTCGATCATCCGGACGAACCCTATGTCGTCGGCGGTATGGCGGGGGCTACGCCCAGCTGCCGCATCAGCGACCCCATATCGAATACCCCCCAATGCTCGGCGATGAGGCCGTCGTCGGTGAAGCGGCACACGTCTGACGCGTTGACCGAGAAGGACTTCCCGGTCGGGGGGATCCCCATGAACTCACCTCGGTGAGTCCCACCCATCACGTTGTGCGCGGCCACCAGGTCTCCCTCCGCGACCATGTGCTCGGTCTCGAACGAGAGGTCGGGGAAGGCTTCGATGAACATCCGGAACAGCCGCTTGAACCCTTCTCGATCCTGTGTGAACTCGGGCGGGAGATTCGGGTCATGGTCTGGACGATCCCATGCGATGAGATCGTCGGCCGCGTCGACCCGGTGACCGTTCATCACCTCGTCGTACAGCCTCGTGAGGTTCGCCTTGTTCCGCTGCGCGTCCATCAGTCGCTCCTTCCTTCCTTCGCGTTCGCCGCCTCGGCCCACGGATCCGGGCCCGGGTTGCCGCCTTCGGCCGCCACCGCCAACCTGGCCAAGTAGTGATCCCACCCTCCGGCGCTGCCGGCACGGGTCTCGTCGGGCACGCCACTGTGCACCAAGCGAACCAACGTTCCCTCGCCGTCGGGTGCGAGGGTGATCTCGACGGTGGTCGAGCCCGGCCGCTCGGGCGAGCGAGGGGACTCCCAGCCGAAGGTGAAAACGACGCGCGGCGGGGGATCGATCTCCAGGTACTCCCCGCGGGCGACGTCGCGTCCGGTCACGTTGATGCGGAAGATGCCGCCCGGACGCGGATCGAGCGTTGCTTCGATCGCCTTCCAGACGATCATCTTGTCGGGGTCCGTGAAGAAGGGGAAAACGTCCTCGGGCGGGGCGTCGATGCGGACCTCGCGAACGATGTCCTTGGCTTCGGTCATCGTTCCGTTCGACCTTCCGCACCCGCCTCGGCGGCCAGCTTGATCGCAAGCAGACCGTCATCCCAGAAGCTCTCGAGGAATCGGCGCATCTCCAAGATCTTCTCCGCCCGGGCCCGGTACAAGCGCTGCGTCCCGTTCCGCCGTTCCTCGATGAGCCCGGCCTCCCTCAGGATGCGAAGGTGCTTCGAGATCGCTGGCCGGCTCACATCGAAGTGACTCGCGACGTCGCCGGCCGCTCGCTCCTGGCTCCACACGAGCCGGAGGATCTCCTGTCGCCGGGGCTCCGCGATGGCTTTCAAGGCTCCGACCATGGATGCGAACCGTAATGTAAGAGTTACGTAGCCGTCAAGTTACAAAGAGCCCCGGAGTGCCGGGTTGGTCTGCTCGACGTCGAGTGGAGCGCAGAACCTGGCAAGGGTGGTGCGAGATGCGGGAGCGCTTGAGAACGCCCACGCTCGCCGACAAGAGTGTTCAAGGAGGGGATGAGCTCTGACCCGATCGCCGGCGGATGAGGATGAGTGGTCAGGGGAGGTTCTGGGACCAGGCGCGCAACCACCAGGACGATGCGGGCAGAATCGCGAACGCAAGGGTGATCGCCAGGAGCGGACCGGTGGGCGCACCAGGACTACCCGGATCGGCTCGCCCAGCCTGTTGGATCAAGGCCCCGGTGACGCTCGCGGGGGCGCTTGG
>DASWDB010000175.1:0-9714 GCA_036395715.1 Actinomycetota bacterium
GCCCAGTAGCTCAGGATGTCGTTCCCCGAGATGTCGGCCTTGTTGCCGACCGAGACGAACTGCGAGAGCCCGAGGCCGAGTTTCGCCGTCTGATCCATCACGGCGAGCCCGACGGCGCCGCTCTGCGAGAGGAACCCCACGCGCCCTTCCACCGGGACCGTCGTCGCGAAGGTGCCGTTCAGCCCGACCTCGGGATCCGTGTTCACGATGCCCATGCAGTTCGGGCCGATCAACCGCATCCCCGAGGCGCGACACACCTCGAGCAGCTCGCGCTCGCGCTGCGGCCCGTCCCCTCCGATCTCCGCGAACCCGGCAGAGATCACGACGAGGGCGCGCACGCCCTTCTGGGCGCACGTTCGTGCGACCGCGAGCACCTGAGCTGCCGGCACCGCGATGAAAGCGAGGTCGACCGCCACCGGGATGTCCAGGACGCTCGGGAACGCGGCGACGCCCTGCACCGCGGCGGCGCGGGGGTTGACCGGGTATACGACGCCGTGGAACCGCCCTTCGAGCAGGTTTAGGAACAGCCGGCCGCCGATCGCTCCGGGGTCGCGCGACGCGCCGATGACCGCGATCACGTCGGGGACCAGGAACGACCTGACCGCGTTCGCTGCGGCCTCGATGTCCCGATCCTCGAAATGACGAGCGGCGTCGTCGGTGAGCGTGGTCGGGATCGTGATCTCGATCGAGCCGGGGAGCGCGCGGATCCGCGGCGAGAACCCGCTCGCCCGGAACACGGCGATCATCGGATGGTTCTCCGGGAGCACCTCTGCGAGGAACGTCGTGATGCCGTGATCCCGGGCGCTCTCGGCGAGCTGTCCGAGCAGCAGCGAGCCGAGCCCGCGACGTTGGACGCGATCGCTGACGCTGACGCTCACCTCTGCGCGCGAGCCGTCGGTCCGGAAGTACTGCGCTCCACCCACCACCGTTCCCTCATCCCCGCCGGTCAACGCGAGCAGCGTGAGGTGCTTCGGAGGATGGACGTCCACTGCCTGCGCGGCGATCTCGCCGACGTCGACCACCGAGGAATGGAAGCGCAGACGCCGGCTCTCCGGCGACAGCTCGATCAGGTATCGCTCGACCCGGACCCGGTCCGCGGGGGTGGCCGGACGGATCCGCACCGTGGAGCCATCGCGCAGGACGCGGTCGACCGGCGCGATCGGAGCCGAGGTGCCACGCACGGGAACATCCTACGCAGGGCGGTCTCTGGGACCCGAAGGATCAGCGAGCGAGCGGCTCGGCGCTCGGGCCCAACGACCCGGAGAACTCGATCCGATCGCGCCCGGCAAGCTTCGCCCGATACATCGCTGCGTCTGCTTCGCGGATCACGTCCTCGGGGCGGGCGTTCCCGTCGACGCAGATCGCAACCCCGAGGCTCGCGGTCGTGGTCACGTGCTCGCCTCCGATCGCGAACGGTTCCTTCAACTCGTCCGCCAACCGCTGCGCGAGGAGCTGAGCATCTCCGGATGTCGAGACGTCCCCGACGAAGATCACGACGAACTCGTCGCCGCCGTAGCGCGCAACGGTGTCGGTCGGGCGCACGGCCGCCGACAGTCGTCCCGCGACCTGGATCAAAAGCTCGTCCCCTGCTCCATGGCCGAACGTGTCGTTCACATCCTTGAAGTCGTCGAGGTCGAGGAAGACCAGCGTCGCTCCGACGCCCGGTTCGCGATCCGTCCGGGCGAGCGCCATGGCCAGCCGGTCCAGCAACAGCTGCCGGTTCGGCAGTCCGGTCAGGACATCGTGCACGGCCCGGTGCAGCAGCTCGTCCTCGACGAGCTTCCGAGCGCTGAAGTCCTCGAGCATCCCCATGGCGTAGAGCGGCAGGAGGTCCGGTCCCCGGACCAACGTGACCACGGTGCGGCACCACAGGAACGATCCGTCCTTCCTGCGGAAGCGATGCTCAGCCCGGCAGCGGTCGCGGTGGCCGGCTCGCAGCTCGGCGAGCTCATCGAGGATCTCTTCGTCGTCCGGATCCACCAGATCGGCGAGCGGGATGCCGCTGAGCTCGCCTTCCTCGTACCGGCCCAGCCATTCGATGGTCGCGTTCGCTTCGGTGATCCGCCCGTCCAGCGCCAGGGTGAAGACGCCGATCGCGGCCGCGTCGAAGAGGGTTCGGAACTTGAGCTCGCTGGCGGCCATCGCCTGCTCGGCTCGCTTCCGCTTCGTGATGTCGACCATGACCCCTTGCCAGTACACGGTGCCGGTCGACACGTCCGGGACGACCGCCGATTTCTCGCTCACCCACACGACATGGCCGTCACGGTGGATCAGCCGGTATTCCTCGCTCAAGGCCTGCATGTGCTTGCGTGCGTTCTCGTCCGCGGCGACGATCCGGTCGCGATCGTCTGGGTGCAAGATGCGCAGCCGGAGCTCGCTCTCGTCGAGCCACTCGCTCAGCGGGTAGCCGAGCATCTGTTCGACCTGCGGGCTGATGTACAGCGGGATCGAGTGGCCCGGGTCGTCCACGATCACGCGGTCGAGGTACGTCGCGACGCCCGGTATGTTCTCGGCGAGCGTGCGGAACTGCTCCTCGCGCTCCTGCGCGCGGTTGGTCTCGGCCTCCCCCGCCGGGGAGCCGTCGTGCTCATCGGTTGTCTGCATCCGCGTCGGCGCCGGGCGGACCCACGCCGCGACCGGCACTCCCTCAGAGTCATCGGTCGGTGGCACGCAACCCTGAGGCGCAGACCACCGCGGAGCAGCAGGAACGGCTGTTCACGCGCCCGCCGCCTCACGGTTGGTTCGAAGGCTGACAAGATGGGGATGCTGGAGGGGCGAGGACAACGATCGGAAGGAGGAGGCGAGATGAACCTGAACAGCGTCTTGATCGGGTCGGAGGCCCCGGAGAGCCTGGCGGACTACTACACGAAGCTCTTCGGCAAGCCCGGCTGGGAAGACGGAGGCTACACGGGCTGGCAGATCGGGAGCGGGGGGATCACCGTGGGACCGCACGATCAGGTCAAGGGGAGGAACACCCAACCCGGCAGGTTGATCTGGAACATCGAGAGCGCCGACGTGAAGGGCGACTTCGAGAAGCTCAAGGCCGCCGGCGCGAGCGTGGTGCAGGAGCCCTACAACCCCGGCGAAGGCGAGTCCACGATGTGGATCGCGACGTTCTCAGACCCGGACTCCAACTACTTCCAGCTCGTCAGCCCCATGTAGCCGCGGTCAGGAACGGCCTCGCACTCGTCCGTCAGTCGACCATCTCGTGGAGGCGGTGTTCGATCGCCTCCACGTTGTCACATGACGTAGTCTTCGCTGCAGTCGGACGCAGGAGGAGGAGTCATGGCTGCACACGACGACGCAGAGCTGGTTCGGAAGGGATACGAGGCGTTCATCGCCGGCGACATGGAGTGGCTGAACGAGCACCTGCACGAGAACGTCGTGTGGCACGTCCCCGGTCACAATGAGACGTCGGGCGACTATCGTGGCCGTGAGAGCGTGCTGGGCTATTTCGCCAAGAGTGTCCAGATCGCACTTCCGGAGTTCGAGATGCACGACATCGTCGCGTCCGACGACCACGTGGTCGCGCTGACGACCATCCGCTGGCGTCGCAACGACAACGGCGAAACCTTCGGAGACCGCATCGGCCAGGTCTTCCATCTCCTCGACGGCCGGGTGGTGGAGGTCTGGACCATGGGCGAGGACCTGGCCGGGTTCGACCGGTTCCTGGAGGGCGCTCCCGGATAGCCGGGGAAACCTCGTAGCGCGAGAGGCCCTCACACTCCTTCGTCGAAACCGACCCGGTGTGAGGTCAGATCGATGAAGACTTCGGCGATCTCGGGGAGCTCCTTCCGCAACGTGTGGTCGATCTCGTCGAGTGAGCTCGCGAGCTCATCCGCGGTCTTCCCCGGCGCCGGATGCACCTTCGCCGCCACGATGACCTCCTGTGGCGCCCCGTAGACGGCTTGCACGCTGAGGACCTCGTCGATGCTCGGCGACCGCTCGATGATCGCGTAGACCCGCTCCAGCCGCGCGGGGAGCATCGATCGACCGATCAGCAGGTCGGCGAGCGGCCGGGCGAGACCGAAGGCGGTCACCGCCAGGAGGAGCCCGATCAAGAGTGCGGCGATCGCGTCGGCGTTCTGCAGGCCGGCGAACTGATGTAACAAGAGCCCCCCGGCGGCAAGCGCCAGGCCGACCAACGCGGCGCTGTCCTCGACGACGATCGCGCGAAGCGTCGGCTCGCTCGTCTGCCGGAGGAAGTCGATGGTGGACTCGCCCCACAGGGCAGCCTCCCGCCGCGTCTGGGCGAGGCTCTGCAGTAGTGAGGTCCCATCGGCGGCGAAGGCGACCGCCAGTACGACCCATGCAACGATGTACCGTTCGACCGCCGCCCCGGCAAGCAGCTCGCGAACGGCGAGTGCGATCGAGAGACAGCCGCCGATCAGGAACGACGCGATCGCGGCGACGAATGCCCACAGGAACCGTGCGCCCCCATGCCCGAGTGGATGCAACGCATCCGAGGGGCGGCGGCCATGCCGCAGCGAGAGTCCGAGCAGGAGTTCATTGACCGAGTCCGCGGCCGAATGAGCGGCCTCCGCGAGGAGCGCCGCGGAACCGGTCGTCAGTCCGGCGACGAGCTTGGCTGCCGCGACCAGGAGGTTCGCGAGCAACGCGACCGCGATACTGCGTTGGTTCCGGCCACTCTCGCCGGCTCGACGCGCCGCGAGCGAGTGGCGCAGCGGGATCGCCCGTCGGGGAGGTCGGGCAGCGTCCCGAGGTCGGGTTGGTTCTGGCTCATCCGGTGCCGGCAACGGGCTACGTTACCTCCGGAGCGGAGGCTACGGTCCGGGCGACAGCACGGCGGCGACCTGGTCGAGGGTCTCGACCGTCGGGCCCAGGTCGAACACGGTGCTCAGTCGTCGGGCCCACCGACGCATGTCGTCGACCGGCATCGGGTTCCAGGCGAACGGCGGCCCCGCGACGTCGCCCGACCCATCCGGCCACGCTTCCCGCTGGAGTGCCCGCGCGACCGGCTTCTCGGCGTGGTTCATGAGTGGCACCATCGCCGCGTCGATCAGCGGGCTCTCGTCTCCGGCTCGCCACACCTGCTCCATCACGTCCATCTGGAGTGAGTAACACGCATCGAAGAGCGTCGACAGATCGCGGAGCTCGCCTTCGGGCAGGTCACCCGTCGACGGATCGAGGCGCATCGGATGCACGGCGCCGAGGGGTGTCCTCCCCTCGGCGATGTCGAGGAACCGCCAGTAATGAGCGGGCTCCGGAGCGCCTTGAAACCCGAACGGCTCGAGCTCGAGGTGATCGAGGCGGGGCGTATCGAAGCCGACCGGCGCGAACGCGGAGGTGTGCGTCCCCTCACCTTGTTCGACGATCACCTCGATCGCGAGCAGGGCGGAATCGACGTCGGTCACGGCGAAGAGCGTGCCGCCCCCGTGTCCGGCATATCCCTTGGTCACCTGCTGCTCCGGGTCGCCGGTAAACGCCTCGTCCCGCAGACGGGCGAGCGCCGCGACGATCGCCTCGTAGAACTGCGCGAGCGTCTCGTAGCGGTCGGCCTCGGGCCGCGCGCCCTGCTCCTCGGGCTGCTCGATCCGCAGGAACACGTCGCGCACGAGCTCGACCGAGGCCGGTGCGAGGTGCAGCACGAGCGGGATCTTCGGGTCGTGATGGCGCATCGGTTCGGGATAGCTGGGGACGGCATCGCCCGTGAAGCGCGGACGTCCGCCCACCGCGGTCAAGATGTTGGCCGCGAGGGCGGCGTGAAGCATCTCCTCGCGAACCACGTACTTGATCGAGGTCGCCGCGGTGGAATCGGGATCGACCACGCTCCACATCGCGTACTCGTACGGCGGGATCGTGCTGTGCTCGACCTCGACCGCCCACTGAAGGTGGCGGCGCAGATCCTCGATATCCGCGATCGGCTCGACCATGGCCCCCAAGCTTCGCGCGATGCTACCCGCGCGGTGTCCGATGAGCACCTTGTCGTTCGCGATGTGTACCGATCGCATACGCGTGGACTGCTTCGGCTCGGTTGTCCCGAAGCGGCCCGGGCCCTCCGAGCTGAGGTCTATGCATGGGCTCGTTGCCCGAGGATCGTCGCCACGACCGCCGAGACGTCGAGGTCACCTGCTCCCCCCTCGGCCGCCTCGTCCAGCCACGCTCGCGAGGCGTCCGCCACCTTCAGGTCCCGACCCGCAGCGACAGCCGCCTCGGTCACGAGCTGCATGTCCTTGAGCGCGAGGCTCAGTTTGAAACTCGGCGGATAGGCCTCTGATTCGATGTTTGCTCGCTTAGCCCTCGCGGTCGGTCCGACGGGCGAATCGGCGAGGACATCGAGGACCACCGTGTGATCGAGCCCGAAGATCTCGCCGAGGGAAAGGGCCTCTCCGACGGCTGAGATCGCCGCACCCAAGGCGGAGTTCGTGACCATCTTCGCGGCGGCGCCAGCGCCGGGACCGCCGACGTGCCGCACCGTCCCGAGCGACTCCAAGATCCCTCGAACGCGTTCGAACGCCTCATCGGTGGCTCCGACGAAGATGTCGAGAGTGCCGCCGGTCGCCTCCGGAACGCTCCCGCGAACGGGGGAGTCGACGACGATCACACCGTTGGGCACTCGTTCACGCACGGAGCGGATCGCGTCTGGACCGACTGTGGACATGTCCATCAGCATCTGGCCGGGACCGAGAGCCCCAGCAAGGCCTCCCTCGAAGACCACACGCTCGAGAACCTGTGGGTTGGCAAGCATGGTGATCGCGACGTCGACCCCTGCGGCCGCTTCGACGGGCGAGGTCGCCGCCATGGCGCCGCGATCGACGAGGGCCTTCGTCTTCTCCTCCGTTCGATCCCAAACCGTGAGATCGTGACCTGCCTCGAGCAAACGGGTTGCCATCGGCGTGCCCATCATGCCGAGGCCGAGGAAGGCGATCTTGGTCATCTCGTACCTCCTTCCTGCGTCGGCATCCCCTCTGGGTGAGGTCCCCAGACAGGTCTCGCGTCGACGAGCGCAGCGTCGATGGCCGCGAGGTCCTCCGGTGCCAGCTCGATGTCCGCGGCGGCGGCCGACTCCTCGAGGTGCACAGGTCGCCGGGCCCCGACGATGGTCACGTGCACCGCCGGATGCGCGAGGGTCCAGGCCACCGCGAGCTGCGGCAGTGTGATGCCGCGCTCCTGGGCGATCTCCTTCAGCCGCTCGACGACCGCGAGGTTGCGACGGAAGGTCTCGCCGGTGAAGTCCGGACTGCTCGCCCGCCAGTCGTCGGGAGCGAGCTTCGTCTCGGATGTCATGGTTCCCGTGAGCAGTCCGTGCGCCATCGCGCCATACACGAGCACGCCGATGTCGTGATCCATGGCGTAGGGCAGGATCTCGTCCTCGATCTCGCGACGGAACAGGTGATACGGGGGCTGCGTGGTCTCGACCCTGCTGAAGCGAGCGAGCTCCTCCATCTGCTTCACGTCGTAGTTCGAGACACCGACGTGGCGGATCTTGCCCTCCCGCACCAGGTCTTCGAGCGCCCCGGCGGTCTCCTCTGGGGGTGTGTGCTCATCGGGCCAGTGGATCTGGTACAGGTCGATGTAGTCCGTACCGAGGTTCCGCAAGCTCGATTCGACGCCCTCCCGCAACCACCGGCCGCTCGCATCTCGGAGGAGCCGGTCTCCCTCCACGCGGAGGCCGCCCTTCGTTGCGACGAGCACGTCCTCCCGCCGGGCCCGCGCCCAAAGAGCCTCACCCAGGAGGCGTTCGGCCGCACCGAAGCCGTAGCCCTCGGCCGTGTCGAACAGCGTGAACCCGAGCTCGACCGCGCGGCCGATCGTCGCCTCGGCCTCGGCCGTGTCGAACCGACCCCAGTCCCCACCGAAAGACCAGGTCCCGAAGGCGATCCGTGAGACTTGGAGCTCGGTCGTGCCCAGGCGGACCCGCTCCATGGTTGCGTCTCCTCTCTCCTGAACGGTCGCTTACGCGTTCCTCGTCTCCTTTCTATCCCCATCTCCGGGATCGCGTTCGGCCACGGGGGCTACTCGGACCCGCGTCTCGTCCGGGACTCAGGCGCGGGTACGAGGGTCGACCCTCCGATAGGTCAGGAAGAAGTCGGTCGTGTAGTTGGTGCCGTCCTCGGCCTTCTCCCAGCGCCCGGTGATCGTGTTTCCGTCCTCGCTGATCGTCCCGAAGAGGCGCTGCGGGAACGGCTCGCCATCCCGCCAGAGCTTCCATTCGCCCGCACCGATGCTCCATCTCGTAGATACGGCAGACCCCTCGCTCGTCGGAGTACAGCTGGACGTAGGTTCCGTTCGCCGCGTCGCACCCGATGATCGAGATGCCGTCCGGCGCCTCGGGCAACTCCACGGTCGAGCGTTCGATCAGGTGCGCTCCGGAGTTATGCCATCCGAAGGTGGACCGCCCGCCGCCGGGCCACGGTTCGCCATCCCCCGACGTGGCCTCGAGCGTCCACTCGTCGACCAGGCTTTCGAGCTTCTTCAGCGCCTCCTCGGCCGTCGGCTGGTCCATCGTTCCGTCCCTCCTCACGCTCGCTCGTAGATCTGGATCTGGACGTCGTCCTTCCCGACCGTCTTCGCGTCGGCGAGCCGGAACCTCCGCCTGTCGATCCCATCCGGGAACGGCCTCTTGCCCCGTCCGAGGATCGTCGGGAAGAGCATGAGCCTTAGCTCGTCCACGAGGTCGTTGGCCAGCAGTGTCTCGACCAGCATGCCGTTGCCGGCAACCAGGACGACACCGTCGGTCTCTCGTCGCAGCTTCGCCGTCTCCTCCGGGAACGTTGCCGGAGATCACCGTCGTGGGCCGCCAAGCCGGTTCCTGGAGGGTGGTCGAGACGACGCACTTCGGATCGCTGTTGAGCTTGTCGGCGAACTCGCCCTCGCGGGAAGGCCAGGCCGCAGCGAATCCTTCGTACGTCACCCGGCCGAGCAGCTGGACCTTCGCCTCCATCAACTCGTCGAGCTTGAACCTGTCGCCGTCGTCGCCCGGTCGCATTCGAAGGTCCGGCCGCCGTGCTCGTAGTTCTCGCTTCCGCCTGGATCCTCGAATAGCCCGTCGATCGACACGAACTCGGTTACAACGAGCCTGCCCATCTCCCCGTCCTTTCGACCTCTTCCCTCCTGATCCGCGACCAAGCTGAGCGCGACGCGATCTCCTTTCGACGGATGTGGGCCGCTTCACACCCCCATCCGTAGTAAGGGCATGGGTTTCGAGGTTTGCTCACTTTCGGGAGGTGGTGAACGAGTCTCACGCCTCGACCCGGGGTCCGATCCATCCGCGAGACAGGGGGTTTGTATGCGTGGGATCAGGGTCAGTTCAAGGATCGGAGTCATCTTCGTCACGGGGCTCCTGTCCGTTGCCCTCACCGGCAGCGCGGCATTCGCCGCTCAGGGAAGCACGAAAGGCGCCGCGGGCCAGATGCCCGCCTTCTACGACGGTGAGTTATTCACCGTCAACATGTTCCAGGTGCCGGGCTCGTTACTCGGAAGGAACCCGAGCGTCAACACGATCTATGCCTCGAACGATCTGGACGAGGAACAGGATTTCATGCCCGTGATCGATGCCATCCAGGGTGACGGATTCAATCCCTTGTGGCAGCAGGTCCTCATCGTTTTCAACGCCGGATTCACTCCGCACCAGTTCGTTTCTGACACGCAGGTCCTGGCGGCTGCGGCCGGAGCCAATCCCGAGATCACTCTCGTCGTGACGGACGAAGTGTATCGGTGTTCGGTCGTTGGCCCGAAATAGCGGGACGACGG
>DASWDB010000176.1:0-6263 GCA_036395715.1 Actinomycetota bacterium
GGTCGAGCTCCGCGGCCGCGCGTGGTCGGGACGGGGCCGGATCGTCCGGGTGGAGGTGAGCACCGACGGCGGCGTGGGCTGGCAGGATGCGACGCTCGGGGAGCAGCCGACCTCCACCGAATGGGTTCCGTGGAGTGTCGACTGGGAGGCCGAACCGGGGGAGCACGAGCTGATCGTGCGTGCCGCGGATGCCGCAGGGAACGTGCAACCGCTCGAGCAGTCCTGGAACCACCACGGGTTGGAGAACAACGCGGTCCAACGTGTCCCGGTGACTGTTCGCCCATGGCCGTGATGGACCTCGGTCAGACGAGGCTGGCCAGCTCTGCGAAGCAGCGATCGACGTCGTCCTCGTTCGTGAAGAAATGCGGGCTGATCCGCAGTCCGTCGCCGCGGAAATCCGTGCACACGTCACGCCCGAGCAGCGCGTGACAGATCCGCTCGGCGTCCGGCCCCACCCGCACGTTGACGACACCGCCCCGAGCTCGGCGTTCGCGGGGCGTCCGGACGTCCAGACCCAACCGCTCGGCATGCTCGAAGACCCGACCCTGCAGCTCCCACTGCCGTTCCCGGATGCGTTCGACCCCGACCTCGGCGATGACCTCGATCCCACCCTGGGCGATGAAGAACACCGGGGCCGGCGGGGTCCCGTGCTCCAGGCGCCGCGCCGTCGGGTGGTACGTCAGATGCTCGGTGTCGAACGAGAAGGGCTCGGCGGTCGCGAACCAACCGGTGACGGCGGGTTCCAGCGATGCCAGGAGGTCGCGGCGGCAATAGAGGAAGACGCACCCCGGGCCGCCGCAGAGGAACTTCAGCGTCCCGGCGACGTACAGGTCGCAGCCGAGGTCATGCAGATCGAGCGGGATGACGCCGATCCCGTGGTAGTCGTCGACGAGGCTCAGCGCCCCGCGGTCGCGGGCCAACGCACAGATCGCCTTGGCGTCCACCACCGCGCTCGACCGGTAGAGGACGCGGTTCACCATGACCAGCGCGGTGCGGTCGTCGATCGCGGCCTCGTATCGCTCGAGCGGGATCGTCATGCGGTCGGACGAACGCAACCAGACGAGCTCCGCTCCTGTCTTCGCCGCCCACGCCTGCCACACCTGCCCGTCGGTCGGGAAGTCCAGCTCGGAGAGCACGATCCGGTTGCGCTCGCCGGAGAGATCGATGGCCGAGGCGACCGTCGAGAGCGCGATCGAGACGTTCGTGGTGAGCGCGATCTCGTCCGCGTCGCATCCACCGAGCTCGGCGAAGGATCGCTTCAGCCGCGCCATGGCGGGGAAGATGTCCTCGAACCACACGTGGTCGGGGGCGCCCTTCTCTGCCCATGCCTTGACGTAGTCGTCGAGGTACCGGCGCGAGCGGTCGCCGACCGGACCCAGCGACGCGCTGATCAGGTATGACTTGCGGCGGACGACTTCGAACTCGTCGCGGTAGCTCGCGAGGTCACGCATCGCCAGCGTCATGCCGGTCACGCGGCGCGGCGATCCCTCACTCGCCCTTCTCCAACAGGTAGTCGACGTACATCGGCCGGAGGGCCTCGCCGACCGCCCCCGAGTCCGAGTCGTAGAGGAAGTCGTTGATCAGCGCGAGCGGCCGCACGATGTCGACCTTCGAACGCTGATCGTCTCCCGTGACCTCTTCGGCAACCGGAAGGGCCTTCACGACCTCCCAGAGGAAGCCGACGTCGAGATGCTTCCGCGCGGTCTCCATCGCCCGGTCATGGAGTTCCTTGATCGGAAGGGCATCGAGCTCCTCGCGGGTCGTCATCGCGTGAGCCTAGCGCACGCCCCGAAGCAGCAGCCCCGCGACGCCGCCGCCCAGCGCCACCCACGCGACGTTGACCCGGAACCGACGGATCGCGACGAACGCCGCGGCGGCAACCACGGTGCTCGGGACGTCGATGGACGACCAGACGGGGCGAGGGATGGTCGCGAAGAACGGGCGAGCCGTGTCGACATCCTCGAACAGGACGTTCGCTGCGACCGTCAGTGCCAGGCTCGCGATCACGCCGACGACGGCGGCCGTCACGGCAGTGAGCGCAGCCCGCAGGGCACGGTTGGCACGGAGCCGTTCCACCCACGGTGCGCCCAGGAAGACCCAGAGGAAGCACGGCGCGAACGTCGCCCACACCGTGACGGCGGCGCCCACCATCCCGGCGGCCACGGGCGCCAGCGCTCCGGGGTTCCGATAGGCGGCGAGGAAGCTGTAGAACTCGACGACGAGGATCAACGGGCCCGGCGTCGTCTCCGCGAGCGCGAGCCCAGCCACCACGTCGTCCGGTGACAACCCGAAGCGCCGAACCACCTCGTGTGCCACGTACGCCAGCACGGCGTACGCGCCGCCGAACGAGATCACCGCGACCTGGGAGAAGAAGAGGCCCTCGCGGGAGTAGATCGAATCAACCCCGGTCCACGCGACGACGGCGAGCAGGGGGATCCACCAGGCCGCGAGTCCGACGGCGAGGACCCGGAAGGTCCGACGACGTCGAGGGGCTGGGGACGCCGAACGGCCCGATCCTTCGTCCGAGGATGTGACGCCGAGCCGCCGAGGTCCGAGCGCCAAGCCCGTACCCGCAGCGACGAGCACGACGATCGGGAAGGGAACGCCGACGACGAAGATCGCGAGGAACGCCAGCGCGGCCACGACGGCGGCCACCCTGCCCCGCACCGCGCGTCCGCCGATGCTCAACATCGCGGCCGCCACGATCCCCACCACCGCTGCCGCGAGCCCGTCGAAGATCGCGGCGACGATCGGGAGCTCACCACCCGCCGCGTAGAGCCACGCGAGGCCGGCCATCAGGACGGCCGCCGGCAACACGAACAGCACCCCGGCGGCGATCCCCCCCTCCGTGCCGTTGAGGAGCCAGCCCGTGTAGATCGCCAGCTGCTGGGCCTCGGGCCCGGGCAGGAGCAGACAGAAAGACAATGCGTGCAGGAACGCGTCGTCGCCGAGCCAGCCGCGGCGGTCGACCAGCTCCTCGTGCATGATCGCGATCTGCCCCGTGGGCCCGCCGAAGTTCACGAACCCGAGCTTCAGCCAGAATCGGAATGCGTCACCGAAGGTCGGCGCGACCGGCCCCTGTAGGTCACGTGGCATGCCGCGCAAGCCTACGCGGTCGTCTCGGTGTCGTGTCCGAGGACACCGGTACACTCGCCTGACGTGGGCCAAGACACCCTCGTCATCCATGGCGCCCGGGAGCACAACCTCCGGAACATCACGCTGGAGCTGCCTCGGAACGCCCTCATCGTCTTCACCGGACTGTCCGGGTCCGGCAAGTCGTCGCTCGCCTTCGACACGATCTATGCCGAAGGCCAGCGCCGGTACGTCGAATCGCTCAGTTCCTACGCCCGACAGTTCCTCGGGCAGATGGAGAAGCCCGACGTCGACTTCATCGAGGGCCTGAGCCCGGCCATCTCGATCGACCAGAAGTCGACGTCGCGCAATCCCCGCTCCACGGTGGGGACCATCACGGAGGTGTACGACTACCTGCGGGTCCTGTTCGCGAGGGTCGGCCGGCCCCATTGCTACAACTGCGGCAGGCCGATCGGCCGCCAGACCCCGGAACAGATCGTCGACCAAGTGATGGAGCTGCCGGAGGGCACCCGCTTCCAGGTGCTCGCCCCGGTGGTCCGGGGCCGGAAGGGCGAGTACGAGAAGCTCCTTCAAGACCTGGCGCGCAAGGGGTATCCCCGGGCACGGATCGACGGCGAGGTCCGCGACCTCGCCGAGCCGATCCGCTTGCCCAGGAACTTCAAGCACACGATCGAGGTGGTCGTCGACCGGTTGGTCGCCAAGCCCGACATCCGCAGACGGGTCGCCGATTCGATCGAGCAGGCGCTGGAGCTCGCCGAGGGGATCGCGTCGGTGGCGGTGGTCACGCACGAGGGGCACGAGGAGGTCCAGACCTTCTCGCAGAAGCTCGCATGCACGTATTGCGGGCTGTCGTTCGACGAGTTGGCGCCGCGGAACTTCTCGTTCAACTCGCCGTACGGCGCCTGTCCGACGTGCGACGGGCTCGGAACCCGGCTGGAGGTCGACGCGGAGCTCGTCGTGCCCGACCCCGACCTGTCGATCAACGAGGGCGCGATCGCGCCGTGGGCGTCCAACAGCCTGGAGTACTGGTATCGGGTGCTGGAGGCGGTGGGCGACGCCCACGGCTTCGATCTGGGCACGCCGTGGGAGAAGCTGCCGAAGAAGGCGCGCGACGTCTTGCTGAACGGCGCGGAGGAGTCGATCTACGTCAAGTACAAGAACCGGTACGGGCGCCAACGTGCGTACTGGACGACCTTCGAAGGGATCCTGCCGAACATCGAACGGAGGTACCGCGAGACCGAGTCCGATGCGGCCCGGGAGAAGCTCGAGCAGTTCATGCGCGAGATCCCCTGCCGCGCTTGCAAAGGCCAGCGTCTCCGGCCGGAGACGCTGGCCGTCACGATCGGGGACCGCAACATCGCGGACGTCACGGATCTGTCGATCCGTGACGCCCTCGCGTTCACCGGCGACATGGGTCTCAGCGAGCGCGAGGAGATGATCGCAGCCCGGCTCGTGAAGGAGATCCGTGCGCGGCTCGGTTTCCTGGTCGACGTGGGTCTCGACTACCTGACGCTGGGTCGCGCCGCTGGCACCCTTGCCGGCGGCGAGGCCCAGCGCATCCGGCTGGCCACGCAGATCGGCAGCGGGCTCGTCGGCGTGCTCTACATCCTCGACGAGCCCTCGATCGGGCTGCACCAGCGGGACAATCGTCGGCTGCTGGACACCCTTATCAGGCTGCGCGACCTCGGGAACACGCTGATCGTCGTCGAGCACGACGAGGCGACCATCGTCGAGGCCGACTACATCGTGGACATCGGCCCGGGCGCCGGGGAGCACGGCGGGGAGATCGTCTACTCGGGCGAACTGAAGGGTCTGCTCGAGTGCGACGCGTCGCTGACCGGTGCGTACCTCTCGGGCCGGCGGACGATCCCGGTCCCCGAGGTCCGTCGCCAGCCCGGGGAACGGGTGCTCCGTCTGGAAGGGGTGCGGGAGCACAACCTCCAGAACGTGAATGTCCAGATCCCACTCGGCCTGCTCGTCTGCGTGACCGGGGTCAGTGGTTCCGGGAAGTCCACGTTGGTCCAGGACGTCCTGCTCCGAGCGCTGATGCAGCGGGTCTATCGGTCGCGGCTGCTCCCGGGCAGGCACAAGAAGCTCGTCGGCTGGGAGCAGGTCGACAAGGTGATCGATATCGATCAATCGCCGATCGGCCGGACGCCGCGGTCCAACCCCGCCACCTACACGGGGGTCTTCGATCACGTCCGGAAGCTCTACGCGCAGGTGCCCGAGGCACGGATCCGCGGATTCCAGCCGGGGCGTTTCTCGTTCAACGTCCGCGGTGGGCGGTGCGAGAACTGCGCCGGGGACGGCCAGATCAAGATCGAGATGCACTTCCTCCCCGACGTCTACGTGACGTGCGAGGTATGCAAGGGCCGGCGATACAACCGCGAGACGCTCGAGGTCAAGTACAAGGGCCGAAGCATCAGCGACGTCCTCGAGATGAGCGTGGACGAAGCGCTCGAGTTCTTCCAGAACATCCCGCCGATCAAGCGGCAGATGCAGACCCTCTCCGACGTCGGGCTCGGCTACATCAAGCTCGGGCAGCCCGCGCCGACGCTCTCCGGCGGGGAGGCGCAGCGCATCAAGCTCGCGTCGGAGCTCCATAAGCGCGCGACCGGCAACACGCTGTACGTCTTGGACGAGCCAACCACCGGGCTGCATTTCGAGGACATCCGCAAACTGCTCCAGGTGCTGCAGCGTCTGGTCTCGGCGGGCAACACGGTCCTCGTGATCGAGCACAACCTGGATGTGATCAAGACCGCGGACTGGATCGTCGACCTCGGACCCGAGGGCGGCGATCAGGGTGGGAAAGTCGTCGCCGTCGGGACGCCGGAAGAGGTCGCGGCGAACCCTGATTCGCACACGGGACGGTTCCTCGCCGAGGTCTTGGGAAGCCTTCCCTTCACCACCGCGGGGGCGGCGCGCGGATCGACGACGCGTTGATCGCCGTTGGTAGTATCCGCGCCGACGTGTCGAAGCGACCCTTCGCCCTCCTTGCGGGCCTGGCCATGCTGTCAGGCGCCTGTGCCTCCAATCCGACGGCAACCTCGATCAACTTCGGCAGTGGCGTTCGTTTCGTTCCGGTCGTCGCCGACTCCCTGGATGACGTCGGTCTGGGTTCTGCAGTCGCCGTCGACGGCAACGGCCTGCCCTACGTCACCTATTTCGGT
>DASWDB010000177.1:0-6677 GCA_036395715.1 Actinomycetota bacterium
CGACGTGGCCGTCGACGTCGAGCTCGACGATCCGCTCGAGCTCGACGAGCCACTCGAGCTCGACGAGAAGCCGGTCCCCGACGTGGTGGCCGCGACCAGGAACTCAGGGGGGGTCGAGAACGGGTCTCGCCCCGCGAACACCGCCACCGGTGTCTGGGTGGTCGTCGGCGCGACGGTCGGGGTGGCGGTCGGCGTCGACGATCGCGGCGGCGTCGGTGGAAGGGCGGTCTCCGTCCCGCCACCCCCGCTGAGCACGTTGAACAGGACGAGCCCCACGATGAGAACCCCGGCCACGATCCCGCCGATCCGCAACGTCCGCTTGTCTCTGTCGGAGATCGGCATGGCTAGGCGTTTCCCCCCGAGGTCGGACCGGGCTCCGAGCCCGGACCGGCGCTCGTGTCGCTCGTGTAGGTCTGGATCGTTGCCGTCAGCGTCAGCAGCGGCACTCCCGTTTGGCTCGCCTCCCCGGGCGCGAGGCTCAGGTTCGTCACGACCGCCGCTCTCGGAAGCGTCTCGATCTGATACATGAAGTCCGTCACGTCGAAGTAGGTCCCCGTGGCGCTGACGCCGACGGTGATCTTCGAGAGGCCGGACGTCGTGTCGAGGACCGGGGTGCCGGGCGACAGGGAAACCAGATCGATCCCGGCACTGATCGCGGCGTTCTGGAGCAACAGGATGAGCCCCGGCTCATCGGCGGTGGGCGGGATCCGTCGGTGGACCTCGGCGATCGTCTTGCGGGCCTGCGGGGCGGCAGCCTTCGCGTCCTCGAGGGCGCTCCTGCGGGACTCGAGCGTCTGCTGCTCCCCCTGCGCCTGATCGAGCTGCTGCTGCGCTTGCGAGACCTGGCCCATCTTGGGCAGGACGAGCAGCAGGATCAGCAAGATCGAGACGCCGGCGACGGCGAGGCCCGCGAACAGCGGCGCGCGGCGGTTATCCACCGGCCGTCACCTCGCCCCGGCCGCGCGGCGTCTCGACGTCCTGGGTCAGGTCGACGCTGGAGGTGAACGTGAAGGCGTTGGGGACCGTGGCGTTCGCCGTGATGGTCGGCATCCAAGGGTTCACCCATCCTCGGACCAGCTCGAGCCGCGTCAGCCAGATGCTCAACGAGTCGAACCCGATCGCCTGCCCGCCGGTGGTCATCGTTCCGATCAACGGGGTGGTGGTGGTCGTCGTCGTCGTGCCTCCGGTCGTCGGGGCCGGAGGACCCGTGATCGTCGCCGCGAACGTGTCCAAGTAGGCGTCGCTCGGGATCACCCGCGACAGGTCCATCAACATCCCCGAGAACGAGACCTCTCCCGCATACGCCGCATCCAGCTGGGTCTGCGCCTGCTGCGCTTGCGTCTGCAGGTCGTCGTACTTCTGTAGCGAGTCGATCTGGCTCTGCAGCTCGGCGTTCGTCTGCTCCTTCGCCGCGATGTCGTCGTTGACCGCCCCGAGACGACCGACCTGGATGAAGAAGAAGACCACGATCAGCGCGAGGACGATGGCGCCCGCTGCGAGGACGGTCAGCGTCAGCCGCCGGTATCGCTGTCCCTGGAGGATGTCGGGAGGCAGGAGGTTGACCTGGCTCATCCCACCCTCCCCGGGATCGCGAGGCCGACCGACACGGCGAAGAACGGCTCCGCCGCAGCCATCGCTTCCTCGGACTCCGCCAGCTCGGACGGCACGTGCTGGAACACGCGACCGGGGTCGACCGGGACCGGGATACGCTGGCGCATCAGATCGATCAGTCCGTCGAGCTTCGAGCCCCCGCCCGTCACCACCACCCGCGCGATCCGCGCCTCACGCGCCTGTGCCGTGTAGAACTCGAGCGACGACCGGACCTCGTCGACGAACGCCGCTGCGCGCTGGAGCGCGACCTGCCGAACCTGCTGAGGTCTCGGCGTTGCCGCCGTTCCGGGCGCCGCCGGTCTGTCGGGTCCCTCGGCCGGCTCGGGCCTCGCCTCGGCGACGGGTCCGTCGACCTCCTCGCCTCGCTTGAGGCGTTCCGCGATGGCGTCGTCGACGCCCGCTGCCCTCGCGATCGCGATGGTCACGTCTCTGCCGCCGCTCGGAAGGATCCGTACGAACCGGGTATCGCCACGGTCGTGCACGACGATGTTCGTGACGTGAGCGCCGATGTCGATGATCGCTTCTTCGCCACCTTCTTCGAGATCCATGGACACGTCCGGCGTTCCGACCGCTCGGACGAGTGCGAACGGGATCAGGTCGAGGCCCATGGGCTCGAGGCCCGCTCCCGTGACCCCCAGGACCACCTGGTCAACCATCGCGCGCTGCGCGGCGACCAGGAGCATGCGGAGCATCTTGCGGTCTTCCTGCTCGAACTCGCCGATCGGGTCGTAGTCCAAGACCGCCTCGTCGACCGGCATCGGGATGAACTCCTGCACCTGGAGGCTTAACGACGCCTTCAGCTCCTTCTCCGGGAGGAACGGCAGGGCGATCTCGCGCACGACCACTCGTTGGTTCCCGACACCGAGCCAGACCTGGCCGCTGCTGAACCCTCCGCGTTTCCACAGCTCGCGGAGGGCGTCCGAGACGGCACGTGGATCGCGGACCTCACCGTTCTCGACAGCCCCTGGGGGCAGCGGCCCCTGCGCAGCGCGGACCACCGTCGGCTGCGTGCCAGCCGAGAGCTCAGCCGCGCGGACGGCGGTGGACCCGATGTCGAGCCCGATCCGACCCTTCGCCACTCAAGCCCCTTCCACGTGGACGGAGCGCGCCGTCAGGTAGCGCTCGACGTCCCCCTCGCGGATGCGGTAGTTGTGACCGACGCGGACCGCAGCGAGTTCGCCACCTTTGATCAGCCGGTAGACGGTCATGTTCGAAACCCGCATCGCCGCGGCCACCTCGCCTACCGTGAGGAGCGACCCTCCGCCGGGGACGAACGCCTTGGAGTCGCCGATCGCCATCCGCCCTTCTCCGATCCGAACCCGTCTCCCCGAACCCTCCGAGGCTAGATGTGGCACCTGTGTCACAGGTGCCACATCTGCCACATAGTGTTCATCGAAGCTCAGGTAGCCCCGAAAGCAGGCTCACGAAACACCAGGCGTCACGGCAAGTCAAACATCCCGCTGGGTGATTTCCGCAGGTCGAACGCCTGTTCGGCGTTCGACGAGGCTCATCTAGGCTACGTCAGGGCGATGGGCGGTCCCCTATCGCTGCCCAGCGCACGATCATGAGGCTCCCGACGACGCCGAGCAGGCCCCCTAGCACGGCCAGATAGGCGCCGGGGCCGAGATCTCGGAACACGCCGAACTGCAACCACACGTCTCGAGGGATGCCGAGCGCCTCGATCACGGCGTCGCGGTCCTTGCCCGCGACCAGGAACGCGACGCCGGTCGCGCCGGCGACCAGGCCGGCGATCGCCGCCAACGCGCTCACGGCCTGGCGTGCGCCCGCCGACCCGACGATCCGCGTCGCGAACACGGCGGCCAGGGTCACGACCGCGCACAGCAGTACGACGACCCCGTCCGTGAGGTCGGTCCCGCGGATGGCGGTGTGCGCCGTCTCGTTCGGGATGCCGACCGTGATCCACGTGACGGTGGCTCCCACGCCCATCAGCAGCGCCCCGACCGACGCCACGACGAATCCCGACGTGCGAGAGACCCAGAACGAGGGTTCCAGCTCCGATGGATGAGCGTCCACGGGCCGGATTGTGCCACCGAACAGGGGACCCGGAAGGGCGGACCCGCCGGGCTGCATCGCGAATGACTGGTCTAGACGCGGACGAACGTGCGGAGGTACCAGTCGGCGATCTGTGCTCCCCAGAACGCGCTGACGACCGCGCCGGCAGCCAGGTACGGCCCGAAGGGGATCGCAGCCTTGCGTCCTCGACCCACCAGCAACGCGACGATGGCCCCCACCCCGCCGAAGACGATCGCCGCGCCCGCCGCGACCCCCACGTAGCGCAGACCGAGGGAACCGAGCACCAGCCCGATCAGCGATGCCAACTTCACGTCGCCCATGCCCATGCCTCGGGACACGAGCGCGACGAGGAAGAGCGCACCCCCGAACAGCGCGAACCCCCCAGCCGTCCGGACGAGGTCCACCGGCGCGCCGGCCAACCGTGCGGCGGTGAGGTAGACGGGGAACGCGACGAGCGACGGGTACATCAGGCGGTTCGGGATGATCCGGTGCTCGATGTCGATCAAAGCGATCGCGGGCATCAACATCAAGAGGAACGCGATCGCGACCGCCACCCACACGCTCTCGTACACGAGGAACGCGCCGGAGAACAGGAGAGCGGTGGAGACCTCAAGGAGGGGATACCGCGGAGAGATCCGTGCACCGCAACTCCGGCACCGTCCGCGCAGCAGCGCCCATCCCAGGATCGGGACGTTGTCCCTGTTGGCGATCTCGACCCCGCAGGTCGGGCACCGGGAACGTGGCCGAACGACCGACTCGCCCGCGGGGACACGGGCCGTGACGACGGTCATGAAGCTCCCCAGCGCGAGTCCGAGCGGGAACGTCACGATCGCGAGGAGCCAGCCCACGTGCGAACCCTACCGTCGACGTCGACGGCCGCTAGAGGTTGAGCTCCTGCCAGAGCGTCCGTTCGTAGGTCGTACCGAACCCGAGCACGCGCTCGATCCGAGAGTTGTAGACGATGTCGTAGCCGTTCTTCAGGTCCATGCTCGCCGCGTAGAGGGCCCCCTCGCCGGGGTCCGCGCCGTTCTGCGGGCCGTTCTTGAACGCCATCTTGCCGGTCGTGTACAGCAGCCCGACCACCCCGTCGTCCGGGATGGAAACGTCGCCGCCGTCGAACTCGACCGAGTTCTGCCCGTAGATGCTGCAGTCGCCGCCGTTCGTGTCGCATGTGGTGCCCGAGGTCGGCTGATAGGTCGAAACGACGGTCATGTCTGCGGATACCGAGGATGACGTCGTGGAGATCGTCGAGGTGTTCCCGAAGTCGACGGGCGCGTTCGTGATGAGCGTGAAGTCGCCACCGAGCGTGACGCCGTCCAGGCAGATCTGCGTGACCGAGCTCGTACTGCACACTTGACTCGTGGACATCGGCTGGGCAGCCCTCTGCCAGACGGCGAACGTCCCCGTGAGTGAGGTCTTGTGCACCGCGATGTAGGCGTTGAAGTCTCCGATCGCGGTGCTCGAGTCGTTCGAGCCACAGGTGCCGCCGGAGGGATAGCACTGGAGCCGGAGCGGGTCGGTCCCGGACGATGGGTAGCTGTTCGGGTCGAACACGAATTGCGGGAATGACACGGGTACGGGAGCGCTGGAGGCGGTCCCTGCGATCATCGACGTCGCGCCCGTCACACCGGAGATGCTGCCGCAGGCCTTCGCAGCCCCGTTCACGGTCATGCTTCCTCCGCCGCTTACCCCGATCGCGTAGTTGCTCGAGAGGGCGCTGCACGTTGTCGTCGACGGCGCGCCCGCGATCGCGTCGCCACTGATCGTGACGTTGCTGGCACCCACGATGCCTGTTGGACCACCGGTCCAGACCTTCCCCGACTTGCCCGAGCAGGCGTACGCCGGGTCTGCCGTCAGGACCTCGGAACCGTTCTGGAGGGTGACTCCTCCGGCAGAGGAGAGGACCGAACCGCAGATCTCGGCGCCGCCGCCGACATCGACGGCCCCGTCCGAGTAGATGTCGCCCATGATCCTGGCGCCGTTCTGGATGGTGAGGGCCGTCTGGGAGAAGATCGCGTACCGGAAAGCCGGAACCGGTTCGTACGTGACCTGTATCTCTCGCGTGAACTTCGGCGCGGTCTTCGTTGGGTAGTAGCCGATGGACGTGACGATGATCTTGCTCCCGCTCTGCGTCCAAGCCAGCTGGTACTCCCCGCCGCCACCGGTACAGACGGTCGATGTCGACATCGCACACGGATCCGCGGCCGTGCGGTTCTCGCCGAGCCGGGTGATCGAGTCGTTCGCCCCCGCCTCCGCCACCGTGAGGGCCTTGCTCCATTCGAGCGACTTGCTCGACTGACCGAGTGAGGCGTTCCCCGCGTCGAGCGCCACGACGAGCAGGACCATCATGACCGACAGCAGGAGGATCGCGATCACGAGCGAGTAGCCCTCCTCCTCTCGCTGCAAGCGTCGGATCAACTGGATCATCGCGTGGCTCTCCTCACGTGTCCGCGTTCCGAAGCTCCACGTCCGTGCTGAGCAAGATGGTGGAGGTCTTGGTCCCGAGCGAAAGCCGCACGTTCACCTGATCCACGACGTCCCCTTGGGTCGTGTAGGTGAAGACGTTGCTGTCCGTGAGGGACGACAGGATCGGGACGAGGTTCGCACCTCCGAGTTGCGACTCTTCGAGGGTGTACGGCGCCGACGTACCGGTCACCTCCCACACGATCGTCTGAGGTTGTCCGTCGATGTAGCCGGAGAACGTGATCGAGGACGCGGTGCTCCCCGTCTGGTCGACCCATTCGCCCTGCCGGAGCTGCTTGGACAGACGGTCCAAGGCGATGCGGCCGTCCGCGAGCACGTCCCGACGGTTCGTGATGGTCGCGGTCGTCGTGAACGTACGCATCGCGACCGCCATCACGGCGCTCGCGACGATCCCCATCACCATCATCGTGACCGCGAGCTCCACCAACGTGAACCCGGCCTCAGCCGGTCGGGTTCGGCGCGGCGCTCTGCGGACCAACGTTGGTCGCGAGGTCATACGCCTGTACGTAGTACTCATAGGTGTCCGTCTTCTTGTGGGTGTGCGAGCA
>DASWDB010000178.1:0-2842 GCA_036395715.1 Actinomycetota bacterium
CCGCCCACGCCGCCCGCGGTGCCCGCGACCCCGCCGCCGACGTTCGGACCCTCGAGCGCGACGTGTGACGGGGGATGGTCGACGCCGCGGGAAGGCTCGAGCCTCTGGCTGACCCCCCTCGAGGTGATCCGGAAAGCGACCGGGGTTGCAGGGCGACTTAGGGTGGTGGACATGCGAACGTTCGTCGGTCCCGAATCACCTCCGAGCGACAAGAACTACCTCTCGGACATCCGCCGCTGGTACGTCAAGCTCTTCGCGAAGGACGACCTCACGTTCCAGGGGCGGTTCCTGGTGGAGGATCGGCGGTTCGGACGCGGGCTGTCCGCGGTGGCTCCGTACGATACGCGCGCGTTCGTTGCACCCGATTGGGTCGGATTCCAGTACCAGGACGAGCATCCGAAAGCGTTCTCGTACCAGGGACTCCCGGGCACCTGGACGGGGATCGCGTACGACTTCGTGAGCGGGGGCCGTGGGTTGACGGTCCCCGGCTTGCCCGCGCAGAGCGCCGGCTGTCTCGACGGGACCTGAGCGGTCGGCGTAACCCGTCGCCGGCATCCGGTCGGCGACGCGGACCCTCCCGCCGCGCTAGCCTCCGGCTCCGTGAGCACCACGGAGCGAGATGTCATCGTGGTGGGTGGCGGGCACAACGGTCTCGCGTGCGCCGCGTACCTCGCCAAGGCCGGAAGCGATGTCCTCGTCCTCGAGCGTCGAGACATCCTCGGGGGCGCGGCCGTCACCGAATCTATGTGGGACGGCTACCGCATCTCCTCGGCCTCGTACGTCGTCTCGCTGCTGCCGGAGCGGATAGTCTCGGAGCTGGATCTGAAGGCCTTCGGCTACCGCGTCTCCCCAGTGACCCCCGATTACTTCGTCCCGTTCCCCGACGGAACGTCTCTCACGTTCTGGGGCGACGTGCGGCGTGACGTGGAGAACGTCGCGCGCCTCAACAAGCATGACGCCGAGGCATACGTTGCCTTCGATCGATACTTCGCCCACGTCGGGGACCTGATCCGACGGCTGTTGTTCGTCGTCCCCCCGAACATGCGGATGGCCGACGTCCTCGGCTGGGCCCGGACGAGCACGCGGTTCCGCGGGTGGACCGGCCGAGACATCCACGAGCTGGTCCGGTTGTTCACCATGAGCGCCGCCGATCTCCTCGATGAGTGGTTCGAGGATCCTCGGGTCAAAGGCGCCTTGGCGACCCAGGCTGTCGTCGGTGCGTGGGGGGGACCGATGACCCCGGGATCCGCCTACGTCCTGATGCACCATTGGATCGGTCAGGTCGACGGTCATCTCGGCGCGTGGGGCTGGGTGAACGGCGGCATGGGCGGCGTCTCCGAGGCGCTCGCGGGGGCGGCGCGCGCGGCGGGTGCGGAGATCCGCACCGACGCGCGCGCCGCCCGCGTCGTGGTCAGCCCGGCGGGTCGTGCCGTCGGCGTCGAGCTCGAGGACGGCTCCGTGCTGCGGGCGAAACAGGTCGTGTCGAGTGCCCATCCCACGACGACGTACCTGGACCTCGTCGGCCGGGAGCATCTCCCGTCCGACGTGATCCATGACATCGAACGTTTCCGATCGCGGAGCGGATCGGTCAAGGTCAACATCGCGTTGTCGGGGCTGCCGGCGTTCCCGAGCTGGGATCAGGACGGCTCGGTGCACACCGGTCTGATGGCGGTCTCACCGTCCGTCGAGTACCTCGAACGCGCCTTCGACGACGCGAAGTACGGCAAGCCGTCCCAGCATCCCTATGCCGAGCTGGTGTTCCCGACCGCTCATCAGCCCGCAGGGCTGGCCCCGCCAGGCAAGCACGTGATGCTCGCGTTCACGCAATACCTGCCCTTCGACACCCCGAACTCGGCTCGCACGCGCGAGGCGTGGGCGAAGAAGGTGATCGCGGCCGTCGGGGACTACGCCCCGTCGCTCGCGTCGTTGGTCGAGCATGTCGAGGTGCTCACCCCGAAGGACCTCGAGGAACGCTTCGGGCTGCTCGGCGGGAGCATCTCGCACGGTGAGCTCGCGCCCGACCAGCTCTTCTCGTTCCGGCCGATCCCTTTCTACGGCGACTACCGGACGCCGATCAAGAACATGTACCTGTGCGGCGCGGGGACGCATCCCGGGGGAGGGGTGATGGGGGTTCCGGGTCGCAACGCCTCCACGGTGATGCTCAAGGACGCGCGGCGCGAGCGTCTGATCGACCGAGCGCGACGGCTGGTCCCCGGGAGGTGAGCGTGTCTCGCTGGTGGGAGGAGATGTTCGAGCTCTCCTCCTGGCAAGCGGTCCAGCTGGGCTGGGAGTCGCTCGAGGACGCCGACCACCAGGTCGACCTGATCCTGCGCGCCACCGGGTTGCGCGCCGGGATGCGGGTCCTCGACGTGCCCTGCGGCACCGGACGGATCGCGAAGCGGCTGGTGGGTCGGGGGTTCGACGTCGTCGGTGTGGACAGCACCGACCGGTTCCTCGACGAGGCTCGTGCCGCCGGTCTCGTCGTCGAACGCGCCGACATGCGGGAGCTCCCCTTCGAGGACGCGTTCGACGTGGCCCTCTGCATGTGGGGTTCGTTCGGGTACTTCGACGACGAGGGGAACCTGGCGCAGGCGCGGGCCGCATGCCGGGCGCTGAGGCCGGGAGGTCGCTACCTGATCGATGCACTTTGTGCGGAGGCGCTCCTGCCCGTGTTCCGCGAGCGCGATTGGTTCGAGGCGTCGGAGACGTTCGTCCTCGAGCACCGTACGTACGTGGTCGGCACCGGCCGGGTCGAGACACGGTGGACGTTCCTCCGTGAGGGCGAACGGCAGGAGCAGACGACGTCGACCCGTCTCTACACGCTCCGCGAGCTGACCGAGGT